>CAZYPA010000025.1:0-29044 GCA_964649175.1 uncultured Leptospirales bacterium
TAGAAAATCATATATTGATTTTTCAACAATAGCCATCTCTTCAAGCATTTTAAAATTGGATATAACAACTTCGAGGTTATCACTGCTTTCGCCTGTTAATTCAATAATTTTTTCTGCGATTTCATCAGAGTAAAGCCCCACTAACCCGTATATAGAGTCTATAGGGAAAATAAAAAGCTCACCGTAATTAATAGTTCGAGATATTACCTCTACCTGAGACCATGGAATAGAACCGTCTTTTTTTAATTTTTTGAGATTCAAGTTTCTGTATTCAGAGTCAACTCCCTGCATCATCACATAATCTCTCTCTGCAATAATTTATCCCATTTAAAAGATTGTGTACAACTCTACCTGCAACATTTTCACTGCACACCAGAAAATGGCTGTAATGCTGATGCAGGCACTTTATGTTTTTTATGTCACTAATTCCACCAATGCCTGTATTAAGTATTTTGCTGTTAAAATCAAGGGGGCTTATTTCCCCAAAGGTTTTACTGTAAAGCTTATACCTTAAATAATAATAATGAGCGTGTGCATTTTTCATTATATCCATTATTGCTCTTTCAGAAGCAATAAAAGCAGTTATTTTTTTTATGTACCCCTCTGATTCAAGGTTATGAATCCGCTTATTAAGATAAGGGCATGTAAGCCATAAGGGGTTTGATACAGACATGTGATTGATTGTTTTTTTCCCTGTTACTTCATCATAATCATAAGGATTAAAAAGAATAACCGCCGGATAACCATGAACGCATTTATAAACCACACCAGCCATGTCATTTAAACTATCACTGTTTAGCTGCCATTTAATTACTTCTACATCACTATCATCAATTGTCATGAAAATATTATTCATTAGAGAATACTTCTCCATTGGTCTTTCTTGTAAAATAAATTATAATAATCATTGAAGATATTATCAGCCATATAATTCTTAAATGACTATAATTAAAGTTTAATAAATCCTCTTTAATTATATGTTCACCTGGACTATCTTCTTTATCTGATCCTGTAAAAAGAAGAATTTTCCCATTATAATAGGTATATCCTGATCTGACAATATCATGATTAGAATATTTAGAAACTGCATAATTTTCATACAATTTATTTAGTTCAGAATTCTCCTGTTTTAATACTCCAATTCTTCTATCAAGACTATCAAACTTGTTATTAAGTTTTATCCTTTCAAGAATTCCACTTTCACTAAAAACAAAAATGTATATACTAAAGAGGAAAAAAATCAGGAGAAAAGTGCTGAACCTGTTTCTTTTACCCAAGATTATAAAAAACCTCTTTGCCTTTATATTTTGCCATTGAACCAAGTTCCTCCTCTATCCTCAAGAGCTGATTATATTTTGCTGTCCTGTCTGACCTTGAGCCTGAACCTGTTTTAAGCTGACCAGTGCCAAGTGCAACTACAAGATCTGCAATGGTTGTATCTTCAGTTTCCCCTGATCTGTGAGAAACGACAGCAGTATATCCTGCTTTTTTAGCCATTTCCACAGCCTGTATGGTTTCTGTAAGAGTACCAATCTGATTAAGCTTAATTAGAATAGAATTAGCTGCTTTTTCTTTAATACCTCTGGAAAGTCTTTCTGTATTTGTAACAAAAAGGTCATCTCCAACAATCTGAACTTTTGAACCCATGCGGTCCATCATAAGCTTAAATCCATTCCAGTCATCTTCAGCCAGACCATCTTCAATTGATATTATCGGATATTTCTTTACAAGGCCTTCATAATATTTGACCATCTCTTCTGATGTTTTTTCACTCTTATCGCTTTTCTTAAAAATATATTTCTTTTTCTTTTTATCATAAAATTCACTTGCTGCAGGGTCAAGGGCGATCAATAAATCTTTTCCAGGCTTAAATCCGGCTTTTTCAATAGCTGCCATAATAAGCTCAAGTGGTTCTTCATTTGAACTTAAATTAGGAGCAAAGCCACCTTCATCACCTACGCTTGTTGCATAGCCTTTCCCTTTTAACACACTTTTAAGTGCATGAAAAGTCTCCACACCCATCCTGAGCCCCTCTCTAAAAGATGAAGCACCAACAGGCATTACCATATATTCCTGTAGATCCACATTGGAATCAGCATGAGATCCGCCATTAAGAATATTCATCATTGGAACAGGGAGTTCATAACAATTTGTGCCACCAACATATCTGTAAAATGGCATATCAAGAGCATTGGCTACAGCTTTTGCACAAGCTAAAGAAACACCAAGAATGGCATTTGCTCCAAGATTTCCCTTGTTTTTTGTACCATCAAGCTGTATAAGGATATTATCAATTTCAACCTGATTAAAGGCATCCATATCAAGAAGAGCATCAGATATTATTTCATTAACATTTGAAACTGCTTTTAATACACCTTTGCCAAGATATCTTTTTTTATCATTATCCCTTAATTCAACAGCTTCATGTTCACCTGTAGATGCTCCGGATGGAACAGATGCCCGCCCAACAGCACCTGATTCAAGTTCAACATCTACTTCAACAGTTGGATTTCCTCTGGAATCCAAAATTTCACGTGCCCTTATGTCAGTTATTATTGTCATCCCTTTCTCCTTTAAAAAAAATTATATCGTATTTTTATAATTGAATTAATAATTACGATTCAAATTAAAACATAATTAATTTATTCAAAATAATCAAGCAATTAATACAATGATATTTTTAAAAAGACTTTTGAATTAAAGCAGAGGAAAATCAAGCTGTAGAAAAACTTTTATATCGCTCCCGTGCAATATTATAGATAAGCTTAACAAGGCTTTGCGGGTCATCAATATACTGTTTCATGCGCGAAAATATATGATGCCTCACAGCACTCATATCGATTGTTGATGCACCAAGGAGAATGTTTATTTCGCGCTCAAGAGAAGCATAGGAATCTTCAGAATGTTCAATTTTTAACCCTATAACATTCTCCTGTAGCTGTCTGTGCTCAAGTTCTATATGAATCAATTCTTCGCTCTTTTCTTCATTGTTTGAAAGAACAACCAGGGATGGTAGATTTTCTTCAAATTCTTCTGATAAAAGATGTTTTTCTATTTCACTGTTAAAATTAAAAAAAACAAGTAAGGATTCAAGTGTTGAACCATATAAGGATATGCGGGACTTATCAATAATATTCTTGGATGGATTAAAAGCGATTGAGTTATAAAAAGAAAATGCACTGGAACCTGCCTCCCCTCTGCCTATATATAGAACATCATCTTCACGCAGATTCATTTCAGCCATTGTTTTTTCAATTTCAATAATACGCCTGTTTGCAGAAATAAAACGCACAATTTCTCCTGAAAAAACAGGTTTGTTATTAACAGTTGTTTTTTTATATTCTGTTGAAACGAGATTTTTCTGGCTCAATCCAAGTCGTTTGACATATTCCACAGATATTTCAAATGGTATTGCAGTAAGTATAAGGGGATTATATTCACTTATATAACTGGTAAAAATTTCCGCACCTGGGAACAGTCTGGCTTTTTTGCCTATTGTTGATACACACTCAACAGGAACATCTTTGAGGAGGAAATCAGGATAATAAACAGCAAGTTTAAAAAAAGAAAAAGGAATTTCACCCTCTTCAGAAAGCTTTCTATTATTTTTATCCAGCACCCCTTCAAGCTTGGCAACATCATTATCAAGGAGAACAGTATCAATGAGATTGTTAAAATCTCCTATTTCCAGAAAATCACCCATGCCCAGAAATATTTTTTTTGGCTTTTTCAGATAGCCTGCAAGATAAAAAATGAAATCTTTTTTATCAAGGGTAAGAACCTCAAAGCCTTCATTTATTCCATTATTTATTATTATTTCATATTTTTTATTATTCATTTTTCCAAACAATTATCAGGTTAAAAAAAAGCTTATTAATAAACTTTTATAAAAAATTAAAATTAGCAAGGTTTTTTTAAATAAATTTGCAGGATTAACACGCCATCAGGTTTTTTCACTTTTGAGTAGAAATATAAAAAAAAAGGGGATGTTTCTCATCCCCTGATTTAGACAAATTTTATTATATAATATTCACGTTTATGGCTCGCTGGCCTTTATCGGAATCTTCGATTTCAAATTCCACTGATGCTCCCTCATGAAGGCTTTTAAACCCATCACCAGCAATACCTGTATAATGAACAAAAATGTCTCCTCCATCCTCCTTTGATATAAAACCAAAGCCTTTCTTTTCATTAAACCATTTTACAACACCCCTGGGCATAAAAAATACTCCTTAAGAAAATATTTCAGCTTCAATCATACTTCTATTCTGTTATTTTTACAATAAACAGTAATTAGTATATTGAATAACTAAGTTTATATAATATACATTTTTTTGTCAAAATTATTTTAATTAATTTTTAATAAATTAGATGACATTTTGTTCCTTCTGTTTAATTAGTACTATTATCAAAATGAAGAATAATCAATTTCTTCTTTGAAGATATTTTTTATATAAAATTTTTTTAAAAAAATGATAGACTTTCATTTTCTCTCATTTTTAATAAAAAAAAATCAGGGGGTTATTATGGAATATTTTAAAAGACTTTATTCTTTCATTGAAGGAGTAATAGGTTTCAAAACTTTAAAAAATCAAAAAAACATGTCTCTCGGTTCAGTTCTTGAGAAACAGTCTCTCAAATTTAAAGATAAAGCTCTGATTATTTTTGAAGATAGAACCATTTCGTATAAAGATTTTAATGAAAATGTTAACCAATACGCTCATTTTTTCCAAAAGAAGGGTTTTATTAAAGGCGATACTATAGCACTTTTAATCAATAATAGACCTGAACTTCTTATTGTTCATGCAGGGCTTGCTAAAATCGGGGTTGTTCCTGCACTCGTTAATAACAATATTAAGGGACAAATACTTGTTCATGCAATAAACATTGCTGATGCAAAAGCGCTTATAATAGGAGATGAATATATTGCAGAAATCAATAAAATCCATAAAGAGATTAAGCTTAAAAAACCAGGAAACATTTATGTAGACAGGGAAAATAGAAGCATTAAAATTCCTGATTTTTGTCAGGATTTGAAAGCACAGATTCAATTAGAGCCTATTACAAATCCATCCGTAATGCCTCCAATTAATTCCAAAGATACTCTTGAATATATATACACATCAGGAACCACAGGAAAGCCCAAGGCCACTGAGCTAAAACATCAAAAATGGCTGCAGCTTGGTTATGGTGCTGGTGGAGTAAGCTTAAGAACAATTTCTTCAGATGTGCAATACTGTTGTCTGCCTCTTTATCACAACAGTGGAATTAATATAGCATGGGCTGCTACACTTATGCATGGCGGAACTTTTGCATTAAAGAGGAAATTTTCTGTTACTGATTTCTGGGATGATGTTCGTAAATATAATGCTACAATATTTATCTATATTGGAGAGTTATGCAGATATCTTAACAACCAGCCAATAAAAGATGATGATGCAGATAACCCCTTAAAATATATACTTGGCAATGGCATGAGAGCTGATTATTGGGTAGAATTTCAGGAGAGATTTGGAATAAAAAAAATTGTTGAAGTCTATGGTGCTACTGAAGGTGTTGGAGCCTTAACAAATCTTAAAGGTATTCCAGGTATGATTGGCAGGCTCTCTGTTGCAGGAATTACTATGGGAGAGGTTGCCCAATATGATATGTTCAACGAATCTCTGGTAAAGGACAGCCAGGGTTTTGTTAAAAAATGTAAACCTGGTGAAACAGGCATGTTCCTGGCTGCAATCAACCCAACCAATCCATTCCCAGGATATAAAAGCAATAAAAGTGCTACAAATGAAAAAATAATTAAAGATGTATTCAAAAAAGGTGACTGTTATTTTATAAGTGGTGATTTGATGAAACTTCATCCAAAAAAATATGTTTCATTTGTAGATAGACTTGGAGACACTTTTAAGTGGAAAGGTGAAGTTGTAGCAACAAATGAAGTAGCAGATATAATAAACCGGTTTGGTTCAATTGAGGATAGCAATGTCTATGGCGTAGAGGTGCCAGGCATGGAGGGACGGGCTGGGATGGCTGCTTTAACACTTCTTCCTGGTAAAAAAATCGATTGGGCCTCTTTTGCTGATTATGTGATTGAAAATCTCCCTCAGTATGCACGGCCTCAATTTATACGAATTCGAAAGGAAAAAGACTCTACATCAAGCTTTAAGCAAATTAAGATAGAATTACAGAAAGATGGCTTTAATCCAGACAAGATCAAAGACCAGCTATACTTTTTAAATCCTGAAAAGAAGAAATATGTGAAAATTACAAAAAAAATATTTGAAGAAATTGAAAAAGGACTGCATAAATTCTAAAAAACAAAACAATTATGCCAGATAAAACCTGTCTGGCATAATTGTATAAAATTTAATTTAAAAAGCACCAAGCTGACATTTGTTTATTTTTATTTTCATTTTTTCGCAAGCTGCTGCAACAGCAAGCCTGGATATTTCTAATTCATCAGCAATTACCCAGGAAGCAGCACAGGGAAGAGCTCCATCTTCAAGAAAATAATATATTTTGTTTTCAAGTTCTTCACTTACAGTTTCAGCAGGTTCAACAATTTTCTTTTTGTTTTCATAACCAAAAAGTCCGAGTTGACAATGGGAAATCTTCAGCTTTTCTAAAGTTACGCATTGACCAAGGATATCCGGGAAGATAGTGTATTCATTCACTATTTTAAATAGTTCTGCACAGGAAATCTTCCCATCTTTGCTTCTTTCTTTTACGAGCTGCTCCATATTGAATTTTTCACATTCTTTACTCATTTTGTTTTCCTTTTTTAAACTCTATTATTTTTGCATCTGCCCATAATCTTTCAAGATTATAGTATGACCGTGCTTCTTCTGAAAATATATGAACTATCAACTCCCCCAGATCAAGGATAATCCATTCTGAACCGAAATCGGGCTTCCCTGCTTCCCTGAACCCTTTTGTATGAAAAAATTTAATAATGTCTCGTGCCAGGGCTTTGCAATGGATATGGGAATTCCCGGTTACAATAATAAAAAAACTAAGAAAAGTATTTACTTTCCGCAAATCAATAAATAATGGCAACAATCCTTTTTTTTGATCCAGAAATTCAAGGCATTCACGTCCTGCATCATAAATTTCATCAATGCTTTTAATTGCTTTTACTTTCACCTGGCATAATCCTCGCCAATTATTATTAGCAGATTATTTAACTGTGTACTATCATTAACAAAATAAATATTCTTTATCCCTGTATTTTTTGATACGCTTCCTGCTGCAAAAAAATCTGATTTCCTGCAAATTATAACTGACTCTGCCATTGGAGGATAGGCAGAGGTGCCAAACTCCACAACATTAAAACCATCTTTTATCAAGGAATTTCTAAGCTGTCTTGCCAGGCCTGGAATAGGGGTTCCATTGAGAATCTTAATCTTAATATCTAACGCAGGGGAATTTTCCACTGCTATAGGTGTAAGAAATTCCTGCTGATATGATTTCAGGCTTATTTCATCTACCTGATAATAGCTGTTAACATATCCGCCAGGTATTAGTGATGAATAAAACTGACCTGTATCTTTCAGGCAATCAGCTATGGAAAATATTTCTCTGGGCAACATATTGGTTTTTATACTTTTAAAAACTTCACTGATAAAATCATGGTTTTGAAATAAGGGCCAAAGTTTTTTATCATGATAAAGGCTTAAGATAACATCCAGAATTCTGTCATACTTAATAAATATGGAATTATCTTTTGTGCAGTTTATATACTGCATTGTTTTATTCCCATCAAGGTAATTAAGTCCAAATTTAATATTGCTGACACAAAATGCCTGATCAATAGAAAAAATATTTACCCCTCCCAGAAGATCAACAGTTCTTTCTACATCAGGTGAATAAATATTAATATAAAAAGGAACATCAAGACCCAGATCTTTTTTAAGAGAATACCTTATTCGACTGTAATAATAAAAGTCCACATCTGATATTTTTTTTATTTTTGAACCATCATCATTCATAAAAACGCCGTAATCAGGCGGTATAAGGGTTATGCCACTGTTTCCATTTGCAGGATTAATAGAAATAACTGCAAAAAAAACATAGGTATCATCTTTATACGAGTTAATACCGGAAATAAGCACATTTATCAGATCTTTTTTTGAAGCAATAAGATCAACGATATTTCTTGTGCTATTTCTATACTGATTAATTGCAAAAAATGCTATGACCAATAATATAAGAGCAATAAGCAAAGATGCAAATTTTTTATTCAATTTTTATACAACCCCTTGAGATTTATATAATCAATCACCTCATCAGGCACCATATAGCGAATACTTTTATTAAGCTTTACTCGCTCTCTTATTAAGGTTGAGCTTATATTTATTTCAGGATTATTAATAGGTATTACATTCAAAGCATTAACCAGAATATCTTTTCTTAATTCAGGATCACCAGGCCTGCGAATTACTGCAATATTGACAGCTTTAATTATTTCAGGAAATGACTTCCATGTGTCAAGTTCATTAAACGAATCAGATCCGATTATAAGATAAAATTCATCATCTTTGTACTTATTTTTTAATTCATTTAACGTATAGAATGTATAGGAAGCAGACTCTCTTTCTATTTCCAAAGAGGAAACTTCAAAATAGCTGTTGTTTTTTACTGCTAATTCAAGCATTTCCATACGCTCTAAAGGTGTAACTTTAACATAGATCTTTTTGTGAACAGGATCTTTAGCAGGAATAAAAAGTACCCTGTCAAGATTAAGCTGTTCCCTGACAAACTCAATATTTAAAAGATGCCCTAAATGTACCGGATTAAATGTTCCTCCAAAAATACCGGTTTTTATCATCTTATCTTACTTCACCATGTCCATAAACAATATATTTAAGAGTTGTAAGGCCTTCAATTCCCATTACACCCCTGGCATGAAGTTTTTGTGTTGAAATTCCAACTTCAGCTCCAAGCCCAAATTCTCCTCCATCATGAAAGCGGGTTGATGCATTTACTATCACAGCAGCGGAGTCGATCTCTTTAAGAAATCTTTCAGAATGATTATAATTATTTGTTACAATAGCTTCAGTGTGGCCAGAGCTATATGTTCCAATATGTTCCAGTGCATCCTCAAAGGACTCAACAATTTTGACTGAAATTATCAGATCAAGATACTCCCTTGGCCAGTCTTCCAGGGAGGCTTTTTTTATCATATCAGGGTAAATTGACATTGTTTTTTCGCATCCCCTGATTTCCACATGATTATCAAGCAAAGCTTTTAACAGGCTTTGTTTATGAGGGTATTTAGCATGAATAAGTAAAGTTTCCAGGGCATTGCACACACCCGGTCTTTGCACCTTGCCATTTAAAGCAATGGAGTTTGCAACAGCTTCATCTGCATCTTCATCTACAAAAAGATGGCATACACCTTTTTCATGTTTTATAAGAGGGATTCTGGATTCTTCTGTTACCATTTTCACAAGCCCTTCCCCGCCCCTTGGTATAACAATATCAATAGAATCATTTCTTTTAAGAAGAACGGGTACAAGATCTCTGTCCAGATTTGACATTAGCTGTACAATGTTTTTATCATGCCCTTTCTTTTCCAGAACATCCTGAACAATTTTGCTTAGAATAATGTTTGAATATAAGGACTCCTCACCACCCCTTAATATTACAGCATTGCCTGACTTAATACATAGAGCAGCTATATCTATTGTTACATTGGGCCTGGACTCATAAATAACAGCTATTACGCCCAGAGGCACGCGCATACGCCCTACCCTTATGCCTGATGGCCTTGTTTTCATTTCCTCTATTTTACCGATCGGATCTTCAAGCATGGCAATTTCCTCAACTGAAAAAGCCATTGCTTCAATCCTTTTTTTATCAAGAAGAAGCCTGTCATAAAAGGCCTTTGACACACCTGCTTTTTCAGCTGCTTTAAGATCCTTTTCATTCTCAGTAATTATTAAATCTGTTTTTGCCCTCAAGTCCCGGGCAATCAGGTTGAGAATCTGATTTTTTTCATTTGTCTTCATCTGCGAGATGGCCAGGGTTGATGATTTAGCCATTAGGCAGAGGTTATTAATATATTCGTTTTCAGACATTGTATATTCCTTTAATAAATTTTACTTTCTGACTCTTTTACGGAGATTGGATTTTTTTATTGTATAATAAACTATAGCATGATCCTGATTAAGAACAAATTTTTCAGCTTTCCCATCCTTATCAGGGATTACAGAATCATCAAATTTTCTTTCAGCAAAGTAATAGGCATTCAAAAGAGCAGCTCTTTTTCCTGACTCAACTTTCATAACACCCTGCAGCCCTTCTTTAGGATATCCGCGGCATATAATTTCATATTCAGTATCACTTTTAAATCCCTCTTTTATCAGCGAAGGAACAGAAGAAACCAGATCTTTAGAGCTGCTTGAACATCCTGTGATAATTAAAGCAGCTGCAATCATTGGTAAAATAAAAAAATTTTTCATAAAATCTCCAGTTTACCTTTTATTTTGTTTTGTTTAATAATTCATCATATAATATAATATCTTTTTTTTCAATATAATTTAATATAAAATCCCTGTTTCTCTGGTCAGATGCATTAAAAATTTTTTTATAAAAACCTAAAACTTCTTCTGTGCTACTATGTTGAGATGCTGCCCAGACTATTGTATTTTTTATAACAGACCATTCTTCTTCCATAAATTTTTTTTGTAAATAATCAAAATCGATAATTTTGTTTCCAAAATAAGCATAATAACCGCCTAACCTGTATAAAGGATTTTCGCTATTTAAAAGTTTAACAGTATCAATATAATTACTGGATGGATAAAACAAAACTAAAATTGGACTTATTCCTGACGAAGTCCCATACTTTATCGAAGTTTTACCTATAATCATTCCTGTAATTATTCCTGCTCCAAAAAGTAAGACAGTGAAAATTATCAAAAGCTTATATTTAGCATTTATATACATAAAAGAGTTTATGCCTTTTGACTTTTGTAGTTTACTTGACAAAAAGTATTTAAATTTGTTCCCTAAATAAAATCAAGGAAAATAAAAATGAGGAATATATGAAATATGAACCTGTAATTGGGCTTGAAGTTCATGTCCAGTTGAATACCAATACTAAAATATTTTGCAGCTGTTCTACTCAATTTGGCTCTGCTCCAAACAGTCAAACCTGCCCTGGGTGCCTGGGATTGCCCGGGGTTTTGCCTGTATTGAATAAAGATGTTCTTAAAAAAGGAATTATTGCAGGCCTGGCACTTAATTGTGAAATTGCCAATTACAGCAGATTCGATAGAAAAAACTACTTTTACCCGGACCTCCCAAGTGCATATCAATTATCCCAATACTATAATCCCCTGTGCCTGAATGGATTTGTAGATATAAATATT
This sequence comes from uncultured Leptospirales bacterium, assembly GCA_964649175.1. Taxonomy (GTDB): domain Bacteria; phylum Spirochaetota; class UBA4802; order UBA4802; family UBA5550; genus JBBAGC01. The sequence continues at coordinate 11,373 of CAZYPA010000025.1, forward strand.
AATGGTGAAGAAAAACGTATAGGAATTACCCGTATACACCTTGAAGAGGATGCAGGAAAGCTTATTCACAGTGAGGACAGCACTGATCCTAACTCCTATGTTGACCTTAATAGATCCGGAGTGCCCCTTGCTGAAATAGTGTCCGAACCTGATATAAGAAGTGCAGATGAGGCATATGAATATTTACAAAAAATAAAAACCATTATGAAGTACGCAGATGTATCGGATGTTAATATGGAGGAAGGAAGTCTCAGATGTGATGTTAATATATCTATTCGGGAAAAAGGCGAAACCAGACTGGGAGAAAGGGTTGAGATCAAAAATCTTAACTCTTTTAAATTCGTAAAAGCAGCAATTGAATATGAATTTGACAGACAGGTTGACCTTGTTGAATCAGGGGAAATAAAATCTATTGTTCAGGAAACACGGCTCTGGAACAACGAAGAGATGAAAACCACCAGTATGAGATCAAAGGAGGATGCACAGGATTACAGGTATTTCCCTGATCCGGATCTTACTCCAATTATTATTGATGACCAGTATATTAATGAGCTAAAAGAAAACCTTCCTGAACTTCCTGATAAAAAGAAGGAACGGTTCATGTCCCAATATGGCCTGCCTGAATATGATGCATCAGTACTTACATCAGTAAGGCAATTAGCTGATTATTATGAAAATGTAACAGGTGCCAAAGTTGATGCAAAAAAAGCTTCAAACTGGATAATGAGTGAGCTTCTTGGGCAGATCGATGATCCTGAAAAAATTGATGAATTTCCTGTAAATGCCGGCAGCCTGGCTTCTCTGCTCCTTCTTGTGGAGAACAACACTATAAACGGGAAAATAGCAAAATCTGTTTTCCGGGAAATGATTGAAACAGGACTTAGCCCGGATGAAATTATAGAGAAAAAAGGATTACGCCAGGTTTCCGACACAGGTGAAATTGAAAAAATAATAGACCGGATTTTAGAATCCAATACTCAATCAGTTGAGGATTTTAAAAATGGGAAATCAAAAGCATTAGGTTTTTTAGTAGGACAGGTAATGAAAGAATCAAAGGGCAAGGCAAACCCTCAGATAGTAAATGAAATGCTATTAAAAAAATTAAATGGATAAACTCATGGCAGTATTTTTATAAATAAAAATACTGCTTTTAAAAAGTTATTATGCTGGACTCATACTTAATCTTTATTGCTTAATCACTTTAAACAGGTAAAGTTGTACTGTTTTTTATACGATAATGTATTAAGCCTGATAATTATAAATTACCATACAGGGGTTAATAAGTGCTAAACAAAAATCCATACAATCAATACAAACAAACACAAATAACTACTGCGAATCAGGGAAAGCTTATTGTAATGCTTTATGATGGTGCAATAAAATTTCTTACCATAGCACTTGATAACATAGAACCTAAAAAATATGATGTTGTTAATAGCAACATTATAAAGGCACAGGATATTATCACTGAACTCCTTTTATCCCTGAATATGGATGAAGGGGGTGAAATTTCAAGAAATCTTTTTAGCCTTTATATGTATTTTAAAAAACAACTTCTTGAAGCTAATATAAAAAAAGACCCGCAGATTATTACACATATTCTCAAATTACTCAAGGACCTTCGCAATGCCTGGAATCAAATTTCCGCAAATGAAACAAGATCTGATAAAAATATGAATATAGGCTTAAAAGGAAATTTTAGTATTGAGGGCTGATATTAAATCCTCTCTGAATGTTATAGAAAGCAAACTTCTTGAAAAAAAAGAACTTCTTAAAAAATTTTTGATAATAGAAACAAAAATCTCTGAAATCCTTAAACATGACAGGGAAGATGATATTCTAACGCTAATTTCTGATGAAACTGACGTGCTGGAAATTCTAAACCTTGCTGAATATGATATATCCAGCGAAAAAGATTACATTTATAATAAAACTGGTAAAAGATTTGAAGAAATTACAGGTAAAGAATTTTCCCAATTTGCAGAATTTGAAAAAAAAATAAAAATAATATCATCTGAATCAGGAGAAATAATAAACAAGCTTGCTCAGCTTAAAAAAAAGAACATGGAAATGATGCAAACCAAATCAAAGGACTTAAAAAAACAGGTTAGAGAGCTGGAATTGATGAACAATTTAAGTATTATCACACCTGAAGATCTTCAACAACCCTGATTTTAATTATTGTTTTTTTAAGAACATTTTATATTTTTCAAATAAGCATATAAAAATTTATTCAACTCTCCATCAAAAACATAATCAATACTTCCTGTTTCTTCTCCTGTTCTGTGATCTTTTACAAGAGTATAGGGCTGAAAAACATAGGATCTTATCTGATTTCCCCAGGAAATTTCTTTTTTCTCATCCAGCATTTCCTGTTTCTTTTCATCTAATTGTTCTTTCTGATGCTCATAAAGACGCGATTTCAAAACTTTCATTGCAAAGGCTTTATTTTTATGCTGAGACCTTTCATTTTGACACTGAACAACAATCCCTGTAGGAATATGTGTTATTCTAACAGCTGAATCTGTTTTATTAACATGCTGTCCCCCTGCTCCTGATGACCTGTATGTATCAATTCTCAGATCACTTTCATTTATTTCAACTTCAATATCCTCTTCTATTTCCGGAATAACCTCAACAGAAGCAAAGGAAGTATGCCGTCTTTTATTGGAATCAAAGGGAGAGATCCTTACAAGCCTATGCACACCAGTTTCACCTTTCAGGTATCCAAAGGCATATTCGCCTTTAATGAGTATTGTTGCTTCCTTTATGCCAGCCTCATCCCCTGGTGCATAATAAAAAATTTCAACCGAATAATCGTTTTCTTCAGCCCATCTTGTATACATCCTCAAAATCATGCTTGCCCAATCCTGGGACTCGGTACCACCAGCCCCTGAATGAATTGAAAGAAATGCATTGCAGATATCATCTTTTCCGGAAAGAAGCTCTCTTGTTTCAAGTTCTTCAAATTTTTCCTGTAAGATTATTCGTTTTTTTGCTATCTCTTCTGAAAGGGCAGTATCATTCTCCTCTATGGAAATTTCCAGCAGATCAAGCGATTCTGTAATATCTGATATAAGATGATCCCAGGGTTCGATTTTACGCTTTATGCTGCTAATCTCCTGATTGATCTGCGTAAACAATGCCTGATCCTTCCAGATGTCATCTCTCTGTATTTCCTGCTCAAGCTCATTTAACTTCTTTCTAATTTTGGTTATACCAATAGACTCAAGCATATCCAATGAGTTTTTTTTAAGTAAAGCCAGTTCCCTGAGATACTCCTTTAAATCTGAAGTCTGCAACACATGCACCCCTTTCCTGCTTTTTTCTGTTATTTTTAATATCTGCTTTATCCTCAACCATCATGTCAAATAGAGGAAATTAAAGATATATAATTATTTTCCTGATTTAAAATTATAAACCGGTTTTATCATTTTAATAACATCTACTGTTTCAGAAATATTCTCCAGTATAACATCTTTTGACTTATATGCTCCTGGAGCCTCATCAAGAGTATGCCTGTTTATGGAAGTACTGTAAATGCCTGCAGCTTTCATTTCTGATTTGAATTTATCGAGCTTCAAAACTTCTTTGGCTTTGCTTCTGCTTAATATTCTTCCTGCACCATGTGGTGCTGAATAATTATATAGAGCATTGCCTTTACCAATCCCTATTGCAATTCCATCTTTCATATTAAAAGGGATTATTACCTTTTCTCCTGCAAGCGCAGAGGTAGCCCCTTTTCGGATAATTCCATCCTTTACAAAATTATGAACTGATTCTATTTCTTCAATTGGCTGAGTATTCAATTTTTTTATTATTCGTCTCATCATTATCTTTCGATTTATAGCAGCATAGACCTGAGCAGTATTCAAATCCTGAATATACTCTTTACCACTTTTACTATTTACAATTAAAAACTCAAGGCCCTTAGGAGCATCTTTTATAGATTTTTTTTCTAATTCCTGTTTAGCTAAATTCTGATAATAATTTGAAATTCGCAGACCAAAATTACGGCTACCGGAATGGATGGTAATCCATAAATTATTATCCTCATCTCTACCTGCTTCTATAAAATGATTTCCTCCTCCAAGGGAACCTATTGATTTAAACACTCTTTCTATATCGAGTTTTAAACGGTTACAAACGTCTAGTATTTTTTCTTCAAAATGCGGATCTACAGTAGCAAACTCGTTATTTATATTAAACCCTGAAGGTATTTTATCCCTGATAAATTTATCAAGAACAGCAGGATCAAAACTAATATTGCCAAAACAGAAGGATAACATTCCACATCCTATATCTACACCAATGACATTTGGAATTATATACTCATTCATTTTCATTGTAAGACCTATTACTGCACCTATGCCAACATGACAGTCCGGCATAATAGATATATAAGTATTGGCAAATGCAGGATGATTCAGGAAAATCTGAATCTGATCTCTGGTATCAGGATCAATATCATCTATCATAATATTTGCACTATTATATTTTCCTTTCATTGTTATCATTATATTGTTTTATTTTATAATATTCATAATAGTATTGATTATTACTTCTTTATAACATGCAAAACATAGAAATGTCACACTTTAAATATATACTATAGTTGTTGAAAAAAAGTGGAATTAAAAAAATTCTTAATAAAAATTTTCTTTAAGATGTTCTGAAAATGCCTTTTCAAGATCTTCCGAACTCTTGTAGTTTGCATTAAAAACTCTACGCCATATCTCTTCACCTTCCATACACATGTAAACAAAAGGTTTAGAAGAGTACCCCATAATGCGCTCTTTCATTGCAGCAAATACCTTTATTCTTTCCTGCTTTAAATATCTGTATTTCCCATCTATACCTGGAAACATTTCCTCATGGGTTAATTTTTCAAAAGGATATTTATGCTTTATAATATCCTTAAAACCACTGCTATGCCTGAAACAGCCAAGAGAAATCCATACCAGCTTATCAGGGTCAAATTTTTCAAAAATAGAATCCACAACAGCCAGATAATCCTCCAGATAATTATCGTACTTAATAATAGGGTCAAAATGAAAAGCTATATAATATCCGCTTTTCTGAGCCTTAAAAGCTGCCTCAAATCTTTCTTCAAGAGAAGATGCGCCATATTCATAATCAAGTATATTTTTTTCTGTATTTAAGGACCAGGCTAAAACTGCATTTCCCTTGTTTTTTATATCAAGAATATGATCAACATTAGCTGACTTGGTTTTAAATTCCAAAAAAAGATTTTTAATATGACAGGTATTACTGATTAAATCTTTGCTTATTCCTGTAATATTATCAAACATAAGCGAATCAGTAAACTCACCTGTACCCACACGTACTACCTTATCAGATTTTGCAGTAAACTCCTCAATAGCAGGAACAAGCTCATCCAGATTTGTAAACTGGATTATACCATATGAATTAAGATAGGAGTTTAAAAAGCAGTATGTACAGTCATAAAGACAGTTAAAACAGGTATTAAGAAGATAATAATTACAGCATATTACATTAGGCGAGCCCGGACATTTTTGAAATTTTCTTCCCATAAATTTTTTTAATATTAAGACTTCCTTTGATGAATGTTTTTTTTTAAGCTCTTTTATAATTTCGCCTAATTCCTCTTCATTTCTAAAGGTCAACAGCGTTTTATTGTTTTTTTCCGCAGCACTTAAAACTCGTAAAACTATGGGATTATCCATTTCCTCATAGCTATACACAACTGCTTTTATATCATCAAATACTTTCAATTAAATTGATAACCCGGTTGTTTTAATATTTTTATCTTTAAGAATTGCATGACTTTTTATATAATCAGTAAAAATAGAAAAAAGAATTGGATCGATTTTTGTTGTTTTTTGAACAAAATCAGTATTCATAATAACAAGAGCTTCATCAACAGAAAACTCTCTATCCCTGTATTTTCTATTTTTATCAATAAGTGCGTCAAAAACATCAACAATCTCAAGAATCTTTGCCGGGACATAAGCCAAGGCTGATCCATTTTTTAAATCATCAACATTGTAAGACATTGCATATTTAGGTGAATTATATTTTTTACTCTTTTCCGGAAAAAGAATATGCGATATTCCATAGCCGGATTTATCATTATAATATTCATGGTGTAATCCTGCTAAAAGAGCCACATCATAGCCAAATTCCCTGGTTTTAACAATCATATTATAACTTATTGGAGCGTGTTTCATTATTATTTTTCTGTCGTACTTTTCTGAACCTTCAAAGTAGTCAATATTATCAACTTTGCCAATATCGTGCAACAAAGCTCCAAGACTGTAATGAAGTATTTCCTCATCCTCAAAGTTTCTCATACCCCCCTTAAATACATCCTCCAACGATCCGGGAGGATTTTCAGGAAACATTTTCTCGTAAAGCCTTATATACTTCTTTTTAAAGGTAGCTCTAAGTCTTGCCACTTGTCCCTTGGCAAAATAGGACTTATAGTAAAAACAGAATGAAACAAATGTAATAAACACTCCATTCATGTGATCAATAGTTGAACCAGTAGACTTTTCCCCCAAAATATTGATAAAGTTATTAACAGACTTATTTTTTGAGAGAATATCCATAAAACTTTTAACCATTGAAATGGTTTTTTGCGCTATTTTCCTGAGGTGTTCCCTGGCTTCATCAGTTTCTACATCAAGATTTTCTTCTATCGAAGTTTTATTTATTACAAAAGCTCCTGAAATTGCATCAAGCAGATCTGATATATTATCAGCACCAATGATGTTATCTGGGGTTTCAATTTTTGACATAATATCAAGAATATAATCATATTCATCTTCCCTATCTTTCATAGAATAAGAGCGTACCTCTTCTCTTTTTGCCAGGTAGGGATCAGAAATTTCACTTTCCTCTTTAAGAAAAATTCTTTTTTTAGTAGTTTGATAATTCTTTACAGGGTTAAAATCCTTTTTAATTTTATCTTTCCATTTACTTTCAATATAGAAAAAAACAGCATCCGCATCATTACTCCCAAAAAAAATATCAATTTTTTCAGCAGGAATTAGCACAAATGAACCTGATTTGTTTTTTCGCCAAACCGGTATTCTGTTTTTATTAATTTCATAGAAATTAGCTTTTAACTCATCAAAATTAAGAGTTATGTACTCTGCACTGCCATTAAGCATTATTTTATCTCTTTGATTCTATAAATTTAACTGCTTCATCAATAGTAAAAAATACTGCCAAAAAATCAAACAGTTCCGGATTTGAAATCATAAAATCTTGAAGGATATCCTCTTGCATTACTATTACCATATAACCTGCAGTTCTTTTTACCACAGTAAATGCTTTCATCAGATATCCAAAAGATGCTATTGTAACATCTTTAACATTACCTGTATCCAATATAAAATCTTTGTATTCACTATAATCAGAAAGAGCCTTGTTTACTTCTTCAAAAATTATTTTAGCCTGCTCTTTATCCATCTTATTCTGTATTATTGATGAAATAAGTATTTTTTTATCCTCTAAATATTTTATGTTACAATATAACATATTTATCCTCCCAGATTTTTAATTTTAAATTTTTAAACAGCCATTTTAAAATAATACTTTTAATTGAATTTTAAATTCTTTAATAAATACTGATAAACAATTTTTTTCATTGCCATTTTAATTAACAAATCACAGATTGAAAAAATAGAAACTACTTTTTAAATTACTTCAAATTTATTTGAATATATAAATAATATTTCGCTAAAACAAGGTGATAAATGAACAGTAACATACCTGCTTTTACCAATCTTTCAGAAGAAATTACCCTGATAAATTATGCTGACGGGAAAAAAATATATTTAATAGGCACAGCGCATGTTTCAGAAAATTCTGCTGTGCTTGTAGAAAATACTATTCGTGAAATAAACCCTGATATTGTATGTATTGAGCTTGATGAACAAAGATTTGAAGCCATTACAAAAACCAATAAATATGAAGATATAAATATTTTTCAGATTATAAAAAAGGGACAGCTTTTTTTCTTTATAGGGCAATTCATAATGGCTTCTTTTCAAAAAAAAATTTCCGAAAAAACCGGTAGCAAACCAGGAGATGAATTTTTAAGAGCTATTAAAATTTGTAAAGAAAATAATATAATCCTTAAACTCATTGATAGAAATATTGGAACTACTTTAAAAAGGGCCTGGAGACTTACCCCTTTCAGGCATAAGATAAAGTTTCTTGGTGCACTTTTAACAGATAGCAGTGAAGAACTTGATAATATAAACATAGAAGAGTTAAAAAACAGAGATGCTATTGATGAAATGGTTAAGGCATTTTCCGATGATCTGCCTGTTACAAAAAACATTCTAATTGATGAAAGGGACGTTTATCTCACCTATGGAATACAAAAAAATTCAGGAAACACCACAGTAGCTGTTGTGGGAGCAGGCCATGTTCCAGGAATACTTGCCAGGATTAATGAGCCTGTAGAAGAACAGATTAAATCTGAACTTGATTATATACCACCACCCTCTTTAGCTTCAAAGATAATTCCCTGGCTTATACCAGCCCTGGTTGTAGCAGTTTTTATCTGGGGTTTTACCTCAGGAAGAAAAGATGTTGCTGGTGAGGTAGCCCTTTTCTGGATACTTGCAAACGGGCTTCTTGCTGCTTTAGGATGTATATTAGCATTAGGTCATCCTCTTACTATCATAGCAGGGTTTATTGCAGCACCTATTACCAGCTTAAATCCTACAATTGGTGTAGGCTTTGTTACTGCAATTGTACAGTCTATTCTTGTTAAACCCAGGATAATAGATTTTGAACAAATAAACAACAAGTCACTTAAGGTAAGAGAGTGGTGGACAAACAGGGTAACCAAAATTTTTCTGGTTTTTATTTTATCATCAATTGGCTCATCTATAGGAACATTTGTAGCTATCCCTGCTTTTCGAAAATTTTTTCTTTAAAAGGACGGTTTGTTATGAAAAAGAAATTTAATCTATTCTGTTTAATCTTTGCTATTTTTATTTTACCAGGATGCACAGACCTTGTAAAAAAACAGATTGATAAAACGGAAGATAAAACTTATTATTTCTCAGAATTTTATTATACTCACCTTGGTTCTACAGAAGAAAAAGTATATGCTTTTTTTAAAAATTTTCCTGTTAAAAAAATCATGTTCCTTATTGCAAAAGAGCATGATATAGTTATAGATATTTCAGAATTTCAGCAACTAGCTGCAGAAGGAGATGCATCTGATATCAATGTAAAAAAAGGTTTCCGTAAGGAATTTTTTAGCTGGATCAGTCAAAAAAAGGCAAAAAATAAAATAATTATCAAATATAAAATAGATTATTTAGAGGAAAAAAATCCTGAAGTTTCCATATCCATGGTTGTTGATGGCAAAACCTATAGCCTGTTAAATAGCGAAGTTGAGAACCCTGACCACCTGATAACACGTATTGCTGGATACTATCCTAAAGTTAAAGAAAGTGCTGAAGAATATGAAAAACTTGGATATGAAAAGAAAACACCTATAGAGGGAATAATAGAATATACTAAGGGATTAGGCACTGACCAAAAAACGGAAATCAAAAATCTCATGAAAAGCTACGTTAAGGATCTTGATGAGAATGAAAAATCCCAGTTTAGACATGAAATGCTTGATCTGATATATAAAATTACCGAGTAATTCCTTGAGATAAAAAGTGTTTTAAATATCTCCCCAATAATTACGAGTGATTTTTTAAAACACTTTTTATTTTTTTGGCTGGAAGAATTACATATATTTTTTCTGCAGTACGTAAACCTGTTTCTTCTACAATAAATTCAATATCCTGATATTTTACCTTATCCCCTTTTTTAGGAATCTCTCCGGTTAAATAATTGATAAAACCTGCCAGAGTTTCAAAATTCCTTTTCTCAATAGTTAAAGAAAAATATTCCTGAAAATATTCAATGTCTATCCTTCCGCTTACAAGGTACTTTTTATCAGACTCCCTGGAAATAAGATGCTCATCCGGGTGATCATCAGTGTGAATCTCCCCTACAATTTCTTCTGCAATATCTTCAAATGTAAGCAAGCCAATAATATCGCCATATTCACTGACCACAAAAAGAAAGGGTGTTTTATTTTTATACATTTCATGATAAAGCTCAAAAATATTTTTAGTAGAAGGGGTGAATACAGGCGGTATTTTAATATCTGCAAGTGTATGAATTGTTTTGTTTTTAATTATATCTTTATAATGCACATAGCCTGTTATGTTTTCTCTGGTATTATCAAACAGGGGTATTCTGGAAAATTTTGTTTTTTCGATTATAGCAACAGTGTCTTTAATAGAGCTGTTTTGTTCAATTGAAATTATATCAACAAGAGGGGTCATAACCTCCTCTGCCTGAATATATTTAAAGGAAAGAATATCTGCAACATAACTATGTTTGTCCTCGTCAATAACACCTTCATTTTTGCCTATAAGAAAAAAGGTGTAAATATCTTCCCTTGATTTTACAGGTGTAATATTTTTTTCACTTATTTTGAACCTTTTTTTAAGAAAGCTGTTAAACATTAGTGAAAGGCGAATTAGAGGTCGAAATATTATTAAAAGAATCATAATTGGAAGAGAATAGAACATAAGCAGATTTTCCGCTTTTGCTTTAGCTACAACCTTTGGTATTATCTCACAGAACAAAAGGAAAAAGATTGTCTGCATAAAAATGATAATAAACAGCTCCGTTTCATTGGCAAAAAAGGCCTTTGTAGCCATATAAGTAATAAAAGCAGTTGCACTGATATTGACAATATTACTCCCTATAAGCACCATTCCTATAGCACTTTCCATATCATCAAGTATATGTAAACTTCGTTTAGCTCCTCTATTCCCCTTATTGCTATATGTTTCAATTGTCATTCTACGGGATGAAACAATAGCTGTTTCCACACTGGAAAAAAAGGCGGAAGAAATAATAAAAAAAATGATAGTAATATAATAAAGAAAATATGGAGAATCTATTATCATAAATTCTTTTCCTGAATAAAGATTTCAATTAATTCTATTTTCATTTTCTTTATACTTTTTATTCTTATTTTCATTTTATCAAATTCAACAAAGTCTCCCTTTTCAGGAAAGTTTTCAAATTTTTCGATCAAATATCCTCCTATTGTATCAGAATTGTTGCTGCTAAAATCCACATTAAAAAAAGAATTAAACTCGTCTATCTGCATCTCTCCAAAAGCTATAAAACGATTTTCAGAAACAGTACGAATTTCATTCTTCTTGTGGGTCTCCCATTTCCCAAACTCCTTTCCAAGTATTGCAGAAAGAATGGAGTTAAGAGTTACAATACCGGCAGTGCCACCATATTCATCAACAATAACAGCGATTTGAATTTTTTTAAGAAGAAAATCATTTAGCAGCTCATTGAGGTCCTTTGAAAAAGGAAAAAAATCAACAGGTTTTATATAAGCATCTATTTTTTTTACTTTGCTATACCCCATAAATGGAGAAATTATATCACGTGTATCAATCACACCTACAATATCATCAAGATCATTTTTATATACGGGAACTCTGACAATATCATTATCATTTATTATTTTCATTGCCTTACTAATACTGCAGTTATGGGGGATAAAAATCGCATGGTTACGTGGATACATGATATTAGAAGCCTCCCTTTTGGAAAACCTCATTACATTCTTTATAATATCGCTTTCTTTTTTATCAATTATACCCTGCTCTTCACCTTTCTCAACAACATGACCCAGTTCGTCTTCAGTTATTGTGCTGTGCTTTAATTCCAGATTAAATATTTTAATAAAAAAATCTGTAAAAAGCATAATTATTTTTCGCAATGGATAAACCATTTTATGGATACCCTGAAGCAAAGGGAAAGATATTTTACTGAATTTTTTGTAAAAATAAATAGCAATAATTTTAGGTGTTATTTCACAAAAAACAATAATCAGAGGAGTTATCACTAAAATGGAAATAATATGGCCATAAGTGGTAAAATACTTAAGCATTATAGAAGTAGTAAAAGATGAAAGCATTATATTTACAAAAAGATTACCGAGAAGTATTGTTATAAGTATTTTGTCCGGCTCCATCAGGGAAGTGGCAATAGCCCTTTCAATATAATTTGATGAAATCGAAAACTTATGAAGATCAGCTTTTTTCAATGAAAACAGAGCAGATTCAGAGGCCGAAAAAAATGCAGAAAAAATCATAAGAAGTAAAATCAAAAAAATATGGAATAAGAAATAATCCATTATATTTTACTCATTCCCTGGAAATAATTCCTTCTCTTTAATTTTCAATACTCTTGCGCATTTTTTTTTAAATTTATCTGTAGGCATTTGTACTCCCTTTTCAATTTTAGAAAGATATGAAGGAGAACATTCTAATTGCTCTGCAAGTTTGTTTTGCTTCATGTTTTTTTTCTTTCTTACAGCCCATATATTATTAGGTGAAAGCTCATTTAAATAAATATTTGTTTTTTTTATGCTTTCATCCGGAAATAATACTTCAACATCTTCATTAAAATAATCAGCACACATTTTCTTAAAAGAGCCTGTTGGATTGACAAGTCCCTTTTCAACTTTACACAGATAGGATGGTGAAACCTTTAGATGATTTGCCAGATCTATCTGCTTCATTTTTGTTTTTCTTCGAAATAAAGGGATTAAATTTCCCAAAATGAGTCCTCCGATTATTTATACATGAAACAGAAATTTAATTCATATCAAGTGTAACATTAACCTGAAAAGTTTTTTCAGTTATATTCCCGGAATAATCTGAAGCTGTAATAATAAACTTATTAAGCCCTTCTTTGTATTGAATTTTTGGAACTTTATAATAACCTGCACTATCATAAAGATCATGAAAACTTTTATCACTTACAGAAAACCCATGTTCTGATAATTTAATTTTATCAAATTCTGAGTCCATAACATCCTTCCCATTTAAATTAACTTTTAATCTGTAAATGCCAAACCTTTCATTGCCTGATGCAGAGTCGTTGATCTCTATAAGTATGGGATAATGTCTGGTAAGTCTGATGTTGGAATTTTCGTTTATTCTCACATACCGGTCATTGACTTTGATATAAAAAAACTTAATCTCCGGTTTCTTTTCATCAGCATAGGTTTCCATTAATTTAAAAGGATTAACAGATTCTCTGAGTTTCAGGTCCAATATTGTAAAATGAATATGGCTTCCATAGGATCTCCCTGTATTCCCCATTTGACCAATTACATCATTCTCAGTGTATTTCTTTTCCAGTTTTTCACCATCCTGAAGGTGCATATAAACTGAAACAATATTATCAGAATGTTTTATAATTTTATAATTTCCCCCACCCCAATAATTTTCAAGAGGAAAAAGAGCTTTATTCCATGCGTATAAAAGCTTCCCATCTTTAACAGGATAAACCCTGAAATCTGTACTTACTAAATCTATCCCATCATGAAAATGGTCCCCCCTGCTTTCACCAAAAGTTGAAGTTAAGAGAGGATTATTAATTGGCCATCTGAATGAAACATTCCACATAGCAAGAATAAACAGGGACAGGCATATTGCAAATCTTTTCACTTTTATTCTCCAGGACTGAAAGTATGAATTTCACAGAACTTTCCTGGTTCTGTTCCTGCATAATAATACTGGGAAACGCTTAAAGGACATTCTTCATTTCTCCCAGCTACATTACCTGATTCAATGCAAATTTTTTCCAATGTTATTCCTTCAATATCGGATAAAAAATCGATTGGAGTTTTTTCTTTATACACACCCGCAATGTATTCCCCCCAAACCGGAGCAGCAACACCGCTTGCTGATCTCCCCTGACCCAGAGATACAGATCCTGTTCTGTTTCCAATCCATATTGCAGTAACCTGTTCCTGAGTATAACCGATAAACCAGGCATCATTGAAATCAGATGATGTACCGGTTTTACCTGCGCATGGGAAATTTATTCCGTATTTTCTTAAAAGCCAATGAATTGATGAACCTGGTTCCCTTACACCTTCAAGCATTGAAATTGTAACCCTTGCTGCAACAGGATCTATAATTTTATTATATTTTTTCCTTAGAGAATTATTTTTTTCCTGAACTTCCTTTTCATTATCCCAAAGAATATTTCCACTATAGTCACTAATATATTTAATACTGTATGGAATTACCGGACTACCTCCATTCACTAGCATGGAATGAAGCCTTACGTTTTCCCAGGGAGAAAGCTCATAAGCACCAAGGGCAAAAGATAATGTCTTCATAAATCTTTTATTAAAATCATTATCATCTAAATCAAGCCCATTCTTCATATATGAAAAAACTTTATCATATCCTGTTATGTTAAGTACAGATACAGCAATGGTATTTAATGATTTCACCAAAGCCTGTCTTGCTATTATTTTTCCATAAAAATTTTTGTCATAATTCTGTGGTGCATAACCTTTTTCAAATACTACAGGTTTATCATCAAAAACAGTTGAAGGCGTTATTTTTTTTGTTTCAATAGCTGAAGCATAAACAAGCGGTTTAATAGATGATCCAGGCTGTCTTCTTATCTGACTTACATTATCAACCTGTGATGCAGTTGTAAACTGATATCCGCCAACATAGGAAATGATCTCTCCAGTATGGGGGTTTATTGAAATCATTCCCCCTTCAATCTCTTTGGCTTTAGCCTCTTCAATTGCAGCAGCCTCTTTTCCTTTGATTTTGGCAGCTCTGTTAATATGATATTCTCTTTGTGCAGCTATTCCTTTTCTAAGGCTCTTTAATGCCAGCTCCTGACTTGTGGCATCAATTGTAGTATAAACTGCAAGCCCTCCTTTTTTCACAGCATCCTCGCCAAACTTATCAACCATAAGCCGGCGAATCGATTCATTAAGAAATGGAGCCCTGTTTATCCTGTAAGCGCTATATAAAAAACTTCCAATATGGGAGGTAATTTTTTGCTCTGCATCGTTTTCTTCTACTCCCCATTTTTTTAAGAAAGATGTATACATTGACTCAATATCGCTTTCTTGAATAAATCCTGCTGAACTTAATGACTCAAGTATTCTTCTGGTTTTTGTAACTGAATTTTTAAGATTAGACAAAGGAGAATAAACTAAAGGATTGGAAATTGTAGCAACAATCATTGCTGATTCAACAATATCAAGTTCTTTTACAGATGTGCCAAAGAACATTTTTGCAGTAGATTCAACTCCATAGGCTCCATTTCCAAAGTATATTAAATTCAGATACATTGAAAGAATATCCTGTTTATCATAGAATTTTTCAATCTCTATTGCACAATATGCTTCATAGATTTTTCGTTTCAGGTTTCTTTCCATATCAGTAAAAAGTACTTTTGCCAGCTGCTGGGTAATGGTACTTCCGCCCTGAACTACCCTGAAGTTTATCATATTTTTTAAAAATGCCCTGAAAATTCCGGAATAGCTGACACCTTTATGCAAATAAAAATCCCGATCCTCACTGGCAATTACTGCATTGATAAGAGATTCAGGAATATAATCAAAGGGCACTATCTCTCTTTTTTCTTCAAAAAATTCACCTATGATTTCATTGTTCCGATCATATATTCTTGTGGGAATATCTACTACTTTAGCACCAACTTCAACCTCTATTCTCGTGTATGGGTAGCCCTTTTTCATCTCTTCAGTTCTGTCAATAAGAAGCTTGTACCCGGCAAGTCTTTCAAGTGCAACCTCTCTTTGAGAAAGCCATTCATAATAAATATAACCTGAATAAACAAAAATCAGAGCAATCATAACAAGAGGTATGTATATAAAAAAAAGCTTCCACCTTGTTAAAATCCATTTAAGATATTTCATTTATGGTTCAACCTCATTAGTTTCAGCAATATTAAAATATTTCTTCCCGGAGAGCTGTCCACAGGCTCCGGAAATATCCTGGCCCATACTCTTTCTTATAGATACAGGGATGTTCATAATCTCAAGCTCTTCAGTGAATCTTTTAATGTCATCTGCATCCGGAATGGGAAGGTTGTGATTTCCCGGATTAAGCGGTATGAGGTTTAGCTTGATTCTTGAGAAGCGGAACATCTTTTTTAAACGTTTTACATCATCAGAGGATATGTTATCCTTTCTCATTATATATTCAATAGTAAGCCTGTTTCTTGAAACCGGAAATTTATGCTCAAGCATCTGGGCTATTTTATTAAAGGGATATTTTTTTTCTACCGGCATATTTTGTGCTCTTTTATCAGGTTCAGAGTCATTAAGGGATAGTGCTAAATTATAGGGCCTTTCTTCATCAATATAGCGTTCTATTGCAGGAAGAATCCCACATGTTGAAATAGTAATTTTTCTCACTGAGATGTGGAATCCAAAGGTATAATTCATTATGTCTGCAGCCTTTAGCACATTGTCGTAATTTAAAAAAGGCTCTCCCATGCCCATAAAAACAATGTTGTTATTTTTCAGGGCAGATGCCCGCCTGACCTGACAAATCTGGTCAAGTATTTCTCCTGATGATAAATTTCTTTTAAATCCAATTTTTGCTGTTTCACAAAATCCACATCCCATGAGACAGCCAACCTGGGATGAAATACATATTGTTAACCGGCCTTCACCATCTGTGTCGCTTTTAATCAAAACTGATTCAATAAAATGTCCATCTGAAGTGCGGAAAAGGAATTTTTCAGTACCATCAATTTTAGAAATTTTTCTATCCTCCAGCCTAAGAGGAGAAATTTCAAATCTTTCCTCAAGAAGAGCACGCAACTTTTTTGAAAAATTTGTCATCTCACTGAATGAAGAAACATTTCTTTCATAGAGCCAGTTAAAAAGTTGAGCAGCCCTGTAATCCTTTTCCCCCAGGCTGCTGAAAAGAACAAGTGCCTCGTTAAAATCTAAATCTTTAATATACGATTTCATTTTATATGTATTTCAGTTCTGGTAAAAAATAAAAATCAATTCCCGCTCTTCATTTTTTCGATCTGCCTTATTTCAAAAAGGGCCATTTTATTATCAGAATCTATGTTAATTACCCTTTCAAATATCTGCACTGCAGAATCATAATCGCCAATATTTTTATAAGACATGGCAAGAGCAAAGAGCGCATTAACCATATTCTGATCAATGGCTATGGCAAGGTTAAACTCCCTGATTGCTGCTTTGTAATCCATCATTTGATAATATGATGCGCCGTTTATATAATAGGCAAATTTATTTTTTTTATCTTTTTCAATATATTTCTCAATTGTTATAACAGCTTTACTGTAATTGTTTACCCTGAAATAGTTTTTAGCCAGATTATAAAGAATCTTCTGGTTCCCGGGAAATTTCTCAAGTCCATTTTCCAGCAGTTCAATAGATTCGAGATATTTATGCGCTGCAATCATTTTCTTTGAACTTTTAACAGTATCAATAGCCTCATCCCAAACAAGCTCAATAACAAACAGTGTTATATCATCTATAGCACCTAAATCACCCATATGTGCCCGTACATCATCAATTATAGCCTCTGTAAAATCCTCAAGATCCTTTTCCCTGTGACGAAAAATTGATCTCTCAAAACCTTCATCTGAATACTCCTCTTTTTTACTGTTCTGAGCTTCAGGAATTCCATCTGTATAAAGAATAATACGATCTCCATATTCCAGTTTTAACTGTTTTTCCTCATAGGTATCTCTGGCCTCTTCAAGAGCTCCTATAAAAAGACCCCCTG
>CAZYPA010000026.1:0-4456 GCA_964649175.1 uncultured Leptospirales bacterium
GGGGTGGGGTCTTGATAAAGGTTACCTCGATACACCGACTGTGTCGGTACTCGGTAACCGATAATAATGGTGCTCTGACCCCTAAATCTCGAGTGGCAGAGCCGTATCGAGAAGAAGACGGGTCTAAGGGGTCAGAGCATAGCTTCCAAGTGCTCAAATCAATCCGGCAGGATCCTTTATAGAACTGCATGATACAATTGCGAATATTGTTCAATAAAATAGTTGACATTCACTATAGTAAAGGTTTATTTTTATTTGGCTTATTGTATTGTTTTTTTACATTAAATTATAAATTTATTAAAATAAATGAGAGGGGCAATTATGGCAAATATCGATTTTTTTAATCTTCCATGGAAAGATCAGTGGGAATGGGAAAGGGTAGAGCTGCCTACAATTACTCAAAGGTTTGTAGAATGCTCAAAACAGCAGCCGAATAAGGATTTTCAGCTTTTTAATGCTGCGCTTTATAATGGTGACAGCAATGGTAAAATGACCTGGGGGGAGGCCTTTGAAAGAGTAGAGAACTATGCCTGCGGACTTATGAGTATAGGTCTGGGCAAACAGGAAATGGGCGGTATTATGTCCCCAAGCGGCCCATACTGGACACATGCGGACATGGCTCTTACATGTGCCAATGGAGTTAGCGTTACCATCTACCCCACACTTTCATTAAGAGAAGCAACTTATATAATAAATGATTCAGGCAGTAAAGTGCTTTTTCTCAGGGGTGATGATGTTCTTAAAATGATTCTTTCAGGCCTTGATAAAATGCCTAAGCTTAAAACTATAATAGTAATGGATCGTGAATACAAAAGCTCTGACCCCAGAGTAATAAGCCTGGGTGATTTGGAAAAAAAGGGTATTGAGTGGAAAAAAGACAGGAGCAACTATGATGCTTATATAAAAAGAAGAGATGGAGTTGCTCTTGATGATATTTATACAATACTCTATACTTCCGGAACAACAGGGCAGGGTAAGGGTGTTGTTTTGACTCATCATAACTGTGCATCACGAATGAATGGGGTAAACGAATTTTTTGCTTATTGTGGAATGGATTTTAAAACAGAATATACTACTCTATGCTTTCTTCCTCTTGCGCATATTTTTGACAGAGGATCATGCCAGGGTGCTGCAATCTTCAATGGTTGTACAATTGCCTATGCTGATTCTCCCGGCACCTTGATGGCTGATTTGCAGAAATATAATCCTCACTGGATTAACTGCGTTCCCAGACTTTATGAAAAAATATATATACAGCTTCAGCAGCAGATGGGTGAAAAGGGCCTCAAAAGGAAAATTTTTGACTGGGCACTTAAGGTTGGAGAAGAAGTTTTTATGCAGAGGTTTGATCCTGAAACAGAAACCTATAACATGGGGCATGATTTTGATATAACTGGTAATCTTTCTCTTGGCATGAAAATCAAGTTTAAAATTGCTGATAAACTTTTTGCAAAAGTCCGGGGAGTTTTTGGTAAAAACTTTAAACACTCATTTTCCGCAAGCGCTTCCATCTCTGCGGATTTGCTTAAGTTCTTCTATATCATAGGAATAAGGGTTAGTGAAGGATACGGCTCAACAGAAAGTTTTAATGCATGTACCAATATGCCTCTTAAGGCATGCAGGCCTGGCTCTATTGGCCTGGAATCAAATGGAAGCAGGCTTCGTGTATCTGAAATAGGCGAGCTTGAATTAAAAGGAGCTGGTATTTTCAGCAAATACTGGAACAAACCAGAGGAAACAGCGGAATCTTTTACCCCTGATGGCTGGTTCAAGACAGGAGACAAGGTTGAGGTTGATAAATTTGGCTACTATAAAATTGTTGATCGCATTAAGGCTATTATATGCCTTTCCAGTGGTAAAAATGTGGCACCAGCTAAAATAGAATCTCTTTTTGCTACAAGTCCCTATATTGAGCAAATATTTGTTATTGGTGATGAGCGTGCTGTCATATCGAGTCTGATTGTTCCCAGCTTTACTTATTTTAAGGCCAAGTTTGATGCTGAGGGAGTTGAATATGATAAAAGCCAGATTGTTATAGACAGCTCTGCTGGTGCTCCAGTTGTTGTCAAGGTTGGTCCTGACTTTATTGAAAAGGGGAACATAAGGGGACTTATTGCTGAGGAGGTTGAAAAAGCAAATAAAGAACTTGAAAGCTTTGAGCAGATTAAGCAGTACACTGTTCTTTCAGAAAGGTTTACAGAGGATAATGACATGCTTACTCCTACTCAGAAAACCAAAAAAAGAGTGATTCTTGATATTTATGAACCTGAAATAGAAAAAATGTACATACGTTAATAAATATTAATAATTAATTGGATTTTTATCAGATATCTGATTTGAACCCCCCTTAAAAAAGGGGGGTTTTATTAAAATTTTTATAAAAGTATTTAAAGAAAATAAAACCCGCTGGTTAAGTAAAAATTCTTGCTTTCTTATCTGCGTTTTGACTTTATTGTTTAATAAGGTAGTTTAACTTTTTGGTTAAATTATTCTATTAAACTATGAGGTTTTATATGACAAGTAAGGAACGAATATTAGGCGCAGCAATATCCGTTTTTGCCAGAAAAGGCCGGCATGGTGCGCGAATGGAGGAAATAGCCTCTCTTGCGCACATAAACAAGGCTATGATATATTATTTTTATCATAGCAAGGATAATCTTTATCTTGAAGTGTTAAAATTTGTTCATTTTGAAACAGTTATGTCAATTTCCGGGATAATCGAAAAGGCTATTGAGAGCGGTCAGGGGCATGAATATGTTTTGAAAGGCTTTATATCTGCCATGATTTCGTATTTTAGTGAAAACACCTACCACACAAGAATCCTTATAGAGGCTATGGCAAGCGGTAGTGAAGAGATGTCTCAATCCATTAAAGAGTTGAAGAGCCGTATTTCTGACAAAAGGAGTTCTCTGGTATTTAATGAATTTTTTGAAAAAGGCAAAGCTGATAAAATTATCCGTCATGATGTGGATATAAGGCATATGAGTATAAGCATAATAGGGATGTCCATGATCTATTTTTTCTCAAAATCAATTACTGATGCCATGGACATTGAAGTGGTGGATGAAAAACATTTCCTGGAAAAAAGAATGGAAAGCATAATAGATCTGGTGCTTGGTAGTATTATAATAAAAGATAGTAAAAATTTAAATTTTGGGAAAATAAGTCTGGAAGAAAATCCGGTTAATCAATAAATTTTTTTAAAATAAAATTCAACAATATATTTTTTCACAGGATGAAGTAATATGATAACAATAATCAGATATCTAATGAGGGAAAAGCTTGTAGTCTCTATTCTGCTTGGGCTGATCATGATGCTTGGCATAATGGCGTTTAACGGCTTAAACAGGGAATTAATCCCTGAGGTAAACTTTGATATGGTAATTATAACAACTATTTATCCGGGCGGTGCCCCTGATGAGCTTGAAAGCCTTGTGTCAATTCCCATAGAAAATAAGCTGCGAGAAGTTGATGATCTTGATAAGGTACGATCATACAGCATTGAGAATGTTTCAGTTGTAGCTGTTTATATGGATGAAAAGGCCAGTGATAAAAGGAAGGTAGTACAGGATATTAAGGACGCTGTTGAGCAGGTGGAAGATCTGCCTGCAAATGCTGAAAAGCCGGTAGTTGAAGAAATAACAACTGATAAAATAGAAATTATTTATGTGGCTATTCAGGCAAAGAATGAAAATGTCCCTTTTACTGTATTGCGTGAAGTTGGTGGCAGCCTTGAAAAATTTCTCTATGACTTTGATGGTGTTGCAGAAGTTAAAAAAGAAGGATATTATGACAGGGAGTTTCTGGTTGAAGTTGATCCTTTTCAGCTGTCAAAGTACAGGCTTGGTATAAATGATGTTATAAATAAAATTGCATTAAGAAGTATAGATTCTCCAGGGGGTCCTCTTAGAATAGGTGAAAATGAGTTTGTTTTGCGTACAAAGGGGCAGTATAGCAATATCAATGAGGTGTTGAACACAGTAATTCAGGCCAATGATGCAGGATTTATAATCAGAATAAGAGATGTTGCTACAGTCAGGAATACAGTAGAGGAAGCAAGGGTGCTTGAAAGGTACCAGGGCAATAAGGCCATGGTATTTAAAATTCTTAAAAAGAAAAGCGCTGATCTGTTAACGCTTACTAATGAAATAAAAGAGGGAATGCCTGAGTTTAAAAACATCTATCCGGATCTGGTGGATGTAGAGCTTTTTAATGATGCCAGTGTTTATACAAGACAAAGCATAGATTCAGTTCTGGTTGATGCTGCAACAGGGTTTGTGCTTTTAGCCGGGATACTGTTTTTAATGTTAGGCGTAAGAATGGCTTCCCTTGTAACAGCAACCATACCTCTTGTGTTTATGGTGGCATTTATGGGTCTTAAAGGCGCAGGTGTTACAATCAATATTATGAGCCTTTTTGGGTTTATTATGGTTCTGGGAATGATTGTGGATTTTGG
>CAZYPA010000026.1:4556-28056 GCA_964649175.1 uncultured Leptospirales bacterium
ATATTATGAGCCTTTTTGGGTTTATTATGGTTCTGGGAATGATTGTGGATTTTGGTATTGTTGTTTCAGAAAATTCCTTCAGATATATGGAAATGGGATTAAAGAAAGGTGAAGCTATTGTAAAGGGTACTGCAGAAGTTATGTGGCCTGTAACAGTTACCTTTTTATGTATTACAGCAGCTTTTATGCCTCTTATGCTTCTTTCAGGTATTATGGGTAAATTTATAAAAGCCATACCCATGGTTGTACTTATATGTCTTTTTGCTTCCTGGACTATAGCAATTTTTGCCATGCCAACATTTCTTAACATGTTTGCCACTAAAAAATTTGAAAATGCAGATGCAGATGCAGATGAAGATGAAGATGTTTTTGAAGATGGGGAGCGTCTGGAAAAGGGAATTTTTGGTAAAGTTCAGCGCAGTTATATGAAACTTTTGAATCTGGGTTTAAGACACAGGTATATTACAGTTATTATACTTTTTTTAATGCTTTTAGGGTCAGTGGCTCTTATTCCTGTTGTGGGTTTTGTCTTTGCTCCAGATGGAGGAGGCGAGAGTATAGAGATTAAAACCTATTTGCCTAACAGCCGGAATCTTCAGGCCAATCTTAGGGAAATTCAAAAGATTGAAAAAATTATTTTAAAGCTTCCTGAAACAGAGTTAAAGGAGTTGTATGGCAGGGTTGGCACAGAAGTTCCTCTTGGGCTTGATCCGCAGCCTGGAGATGGTACTCATAAATCTACACTATATCTTTATCTTACTCCTGTAGGAGATAGGGAAAGGACAGCTGAGGCTATTGAGACACAGCTTCGTGAAGAGTTTGATTTGGCTCAGAAAAGCGGAAGTATTACCCGTGACATGATTATAAATGTCAAAGTCCAATATCATAAACCAGGGGTAGGGGATCCTGTGAATGTTGAAATTCGGGGAACTGATTTTGTCACCATGAATAAGATAGCAGAGGAATATATGTCCTATCTGGAGACTATTGACGGGGTTTATGATATTACTTCGGATTTTGAACCTGGTAAAACCGAGTTCAGGTATAATATAGATGAGGTTACAGCTTCAAGGGCAAAGGTTTCAGTAAGAGATATTGCCACTGCTGTTCATGCTTCCTTTGAAGGTACAAAGGCTACAATAGTCAGGGAAGGTGAAGATGAAATAGGTGTGAGGGTTCGATTTAATGAACAGACGCGGAAAAGTATGCGGGGACTTCATAATGTTATGATTTCAAATAATCAGGGCGGGCTTATGCCTTTGGATATGGTAACAAATAAAAAAGAGATGCCCGGATATTCTCATATAAACAGGCTTGATTTTAGAAGGATTATTCAGGTTAAGGCCCAGGTTGATGTTGATAAAATTACTTCAATAAGAGCCAATGCTGATCTTGAAAAACATTTTCATGATATAGAGGACAGGTATCCGGGTAATTTTGTATCCTATGGTGGTGAGCAGGAGAATACTGTTAAGAGTATGGATGAACTTGGAGTGTATTTTCAAATAGCCCTTGTTGTTATATTTATGGTTTTGGCAATCTTTTTCAAATCTTTGATGATACCCCTTGTTGTTATGATTGCTATTCCCTTTTCACTTATAGGTGTGATGTTTGCAGTAGTTACTCATGGTGAAGCTTTATGTTTTATGAGTGTGCTTGCCATGTTTAGTCTGGCAGGAATAATTGTAAGTAACACAGTTACCCTTGTTGAGTTTATAAACAATAAACGTCTGGAAGGGCATGGGATTTCTAATGCTATTGCTGAAGCAGCTGTATTAAGGCTTCGTCCTATTTTTCTTACAACAGGTACAACTGTGCTTGGTCTGTTCCCAAGTATATACGGAATAGGAGAAAAGAATCATATGACTGCACCCTTGGCACTTTCTTTTGGGTATGGTCTGATATTTGCTACAGTAATAACCCTTTTACTTGTTCCTGCTTTTTATTATATAGCAGAGGATATAAAGAGAATTTCTTCCAGAATTTTAGGGTTTGTTGGTATTAAAATGGATAGCACCCTTATAAATGTTAAATAAAAAAATTAAATATTACACTTATGTTGTACTTTAAAATTTATCAGGTAAAAGGTATTTTAAATGGGTTTTTTCAGGGCAGATGGTATTAAAGAATACAGGGCAATTGCAGCTAAAAATTCCGGGTCTGTAGCAATTTTACTTGAAACAAGGAATGGAAAAAATTCTCAGGCAGCAGAGTTAGCTGTTCTTGTTGATAAACCAAGGCAGTTTACAATACGCATGAATGAACTCAAATTTTTTGAAAGGGCTTTTAATGAAAAGTTTTTAAAAAAAGATAAATACACCTACTGTAGATATGCTCCTATTGATGAAGAGTTTGAAATTTTTGATGATTTTATAAAGCTTAAAGAATCAGGCAGGCAGATTGCAATAAAAAAAGTCTCCTATTATGAAGGGCTGCTGGATAGATAATTTTAATTTTCAGAATTTTCCGTGAATTTTTAACCAATGCGTATGAGCATTACACCTGCAAAAATAAGAAGAATACCTGCTATCTTTGTTGTGCTAACAGGATTTACATTGTAGCCCAGGACTCCATAGTGATCAAGAAGTACAGATGCTGCCATCTGCCCTGCAAGAATTAAAGCGAGCATGGATACAGCACCAACCTTTTCTACAAGTATAACACAGGATGCAACAAAAAATGCCCCAAGAATTCCACCAGTCCATATCCACCAGGGTGCACCTGCAAATGCTGCTGCTCCTGGTAATGGGACCCGCGTGATTAAGGCATAAATTATCAGTGTGCCAGTGCCGGCAATAAAAGAAATTATTGAAGCACTAATTGGTGAGCCTGTAAAAAAATTGAGCTTTGCATTTAGCCCTGCCTGAACAGGCACTGTTATTCCAGCAATCAAAGCCATTGCAAGATATAAAAGAATAAAAGCTGTTCCCTGACCCATTATCGCTCCTCCCTGAAATAAGACACGCCTAAATTTGCAGGAGCAAGTCCTGACCTTGATTTTCTTACTGAAACAAAAATTAAAATAACTATTGTTACAACATAGGGAAGCATGTCAATTATATACTGGGATATCTGAAAATCATATTTCTGAAGTCGAAAGCCTATAATGTCAAGGCCGCCAAAAAGATATGCTCCTATAAAAATCCTGTAGGGATTCCATCTACAGAATATAACCAGGGCAACAGCTATCCATCCTCTTCCTGCTGTTACATTTTCCTGCCATGATGGGATGTAAACAAGAGAAAGGTATGCTCCGGCAATGCCACAGAGTATTCCTCCTATAATTATATGAGCATATTTATACAGGGTAATGTTTATTCCAGCTGCGTCTGCTGCTGCTGCATTTTCTCCCACTGCCCGCAGGTTAAGACCGGTCCGTGTGTTAAAAAGATAAATTCCAGCAAGTATTGTAAGCACATATCCGGCATAGACAAGTATTCCCTGGTTGAAAAAAATTTGCCCTATGTATGGAATGTCTCCAAGCAGGGGAATTTTAATGTCAGCAAAAAAAAGTTTTATGTTATCAGGAATAACCTCCCCAAGAAGTCCCTTGCCCATAAAGCTTGCAAATCCTGCTCCAAATATTGTAAGGGTTAGCCCTGCAACAACCTGGTTTGCCCTTAATGTAACTGTAAGTAAACCATAAATAAGAGCACCAAATCCGCCTGCCAGCATTGCTCCTGCAAGAGCCAGCAAGGGGTTGCCAGTGTACATGGCTGTAATAAAACCCATGACTGCACCCATTAGCATCATCCCTTCTACACCAAGGTTAAGGTGACCTGATTTTTCTGTTATTATTTCTCCAAGAATGGCAAATAAAAGAGGAGTACCTGCTATTACTGCTGCTGTAAAAAAAGATACATCCATTCTTACTCCTCCCCCGGGTTGTTACTTTTATCTTTAAAGCGGGAAACTTTGTATCGAATAAAAAATTCGCTTCCAAGTACAAAAAAGAGTATAAGCCCCTGTAAAAGCTGTGCTGCAGATTGAGGTATTTGAAAGGACATTTGAATAAATGTTCCCCCCTGAACCATTGCAGCAAAGAGTACGCATACAATTGCAATTATAGGCGCACTAAGCCTGCCAAGCCAGCTTGTAATAATTGCTGTGTAGCCCACTCCCTTTGTTATTTCAACAGAAAGAGAGCGATCAACCCCTGAAGCTTCAATCATGCCACATAGGCCGCACAAGCCTCCGCTTATAAAAATAGTAACTATTATTATTCTCTGTACATTCATGCCGGCATAGCGGCCTGTGTTTTCACTTTCTCCAACTACATTTATTTCAAAACCGCGCTTTGTATGATTAACCATTAAGTGCATTACTGCTACAAGTAAAAGTGCAATTACCCATCCTATGTGAAGACCAAAGAGATCAGGAAGGGTTGCGTTTTTAGTAAAGGTGGGTATTTTGGGAAAGCCCAATGCAGCAGGGTCTTTCCATGGTCCGTACTGAAGATATGTTATTATTTTTAAAGCAACATAGTTCATCATAAGCGTGAATATGGTTTCATTGGTTCTGAACTTTGCTCTGAAATAAGCAGGTATCACTCCCCATATACCACCGCAGACTATACCCCCAATTGCCATTAAGGGGAGCAGGATAAAAGTATTAAGGTTTGGCATAAAAAGTGCAAAGCATGATGCACCAAATGCACCCATCAAAATCTGTCCCTCTGCGCCAATGTTCCAGAACCTTAGCCTGAATGCCAGTGCAATTCCAAGGGATGCAATAATAAGAGGAATAGATTTTCGGAATGTTTCAAGAATCCTGTAGGAAGATCCAAATGCTCCGTTGATCATTGAGGCGTACACAGACAGGGGATTGTGACCAAGTATTATTATTAAAAAAGAAGCTGCAATAAGGGCCAGTATTATTGCTACAGTTCTGATAAGAGCAGCCTCCCTTTTTGAGCAGTTACTGCGGGCTGTCATTTTTATCATGGTCTATTCCCCTTTTGGTTAAGGCCAGGTTTTCCCCCTGTCATCATCAGGCCTATTTCTTCTCTTGTTGCAGATGAGCCATCAATGGTCCCTACTATTGACCCTTCAAATAGCACCATTATTCTATCGCACAAACTCAGGAGAATGCTCAAGTCCTCTCCAACATATAGAATGCCCACACCCTTTTTCTTTTGCCTGTTAAGCTCGTCATATATAAGATGGGCAGAGCCTATGTCAAGACCCCTGGTAGGATAGGCAGTAACAAGAAAATCCGGATCCGCATCTATTTCTCTTCCAAGGAGTACCTTTTGTATATTGCCCCCTGAAAGCTGGTTAACAGGATGATAAATGCCGGGAGTATGCACATTGAGAATTTTTATTATGTGTTCAGCCCTTTCTTTTGCCGGATTTCTGTCAAGAAACAGGGTTTTTTGCAGGTAGTAGTCTTTTAGTATAACATTATCCACCATGTTCATGGATGGCACAAGACCCATGCCCAGGCGGTCTTCTGGGATGAAGCTTATTCTAAGGCCTCTTTCAAATATTTTCCTTGGGGAAAGGCCAACAATGTTTTCACCTTTAAAAAGAATTTTGCCCTTTCTTATTTTTTCAAGCCCCTGAATGCTTTCGCAAAGTTCCTTTTGACCGCTTCCTGCAATTCCTGCAATTCCAAGTATTTCACCAGCCCGTACGTCAAAGGAAACTTCATCTAACTTTTTTCGCCCCTCACTGTTTACTACTGTCAGGCCAATAACCTGGAGCATTGTACGGTCGTGCTCAACAGGGGGGCGTTCAATCTCAAGTGTAACAGGACGGCCAACCATCATATTGGCAAGTTTTTTTAAATCAGTATTTGCAGTTTCTACTGTTCCTGCAATCTGGCCACCACGAAGGACAGAAACCCGGTCACTAATTTCCATTACTTCATTAAGCTTGTGTGTAATGATAATTACTGCGCAGCCTTCATCCTTCATCTTTTTGAGAATTTCAAAAAGCCTGTCACTTTCCTGTGGAGTAAGAACTGCTGTGGGTTCATCAAGTATAAGGATATCTGCTCCCCTGTAGAGAACTTTTAAAATTTCAACTGCCTGTTTTTCACCTACAGACATGTCATATACTTTTTTGTCAGGATTTATTCTAAATCCGTATTTTTTGGAAATATCAGTGATGGTTTTCTTTAATTTTTTTCTATTTATAAAAAAACTTTGTTTTTGACCTATAATTATGTTTTCTGATGCAGTCATTACATCAATGAGTTTGAAGTGCTGATGTATCATTCCTATGCCAGCATGGATTGAATCAGCAGGGGAGGCAAAGCGAAGTTTTTCTCCATGAACATAAATTTCTCCACTATCAGGAGTATAAACGCCGGACAATATGTTCATAAGGGTGCTTTTCCCTGCGCCATTTTCACCAAGCAGGGCATAAATTTCACCGTAATTAACGCTAAAGGATATATTGCTATTTGCCTTTATTTCTCCAAAGGATTTGGAGATGTTTATCATTTTTACAGCTTCTTTATTTTTGATGTTCTTCCTCTTTGGCGGATGAGTTAGTCAATTATTACTTAAATATTATTATTGCATATGAACTTTGAACTTAGCCTATTAATTTTAAAACAAGGTGATATTGTAAATAAAAAACCTGCGGAATTGTATTAATTCCGCTGGTTTTTATAGTTAAAATCAGTAATTACAGGCCTGGCTAGCCGGTTCTGATCTATTAAAACTTATTTTAATTTTTAGAAATTTTCCCCACAACACCTTCAACAAACCAGTCTATTGAAAGGAGTTCGCTGTCTGTTAATGTTTTTCCAGCAGGAACCTTAACCTTGCCTGTCTGATCCTTTATAGGGCCCTGAAATGGGTGAAATTTCCCGGCTGTTATAAGGTTTTTCATCTCATCAACTTTTTTCTGTGCACCTTCCGGAGCGTTTTTGGTAAGGGGTGAAATGTTAACAATACCGTCTTTTATTCCTCCCCAGTATGATTCCGGCTTCCATGTTCCAGCAATAACCTCTTTAACCTGTCTTACATAGTACATTCCCCAATTCCAGACAGGTGCAGTCATATGGGCATTGGGAGCCATTCTTGTCATGTCAGTGTTATATCCAACAGAAAACATGCCCCTTTCCTCTGCTGCCTGCTGAGGGCCTGCTGTATCCTGATGCTGTGCTATAACATCACAGCCCTCATCAAGAAGAGCTTTTGCTCCTTCTTTTTCTTTTGCAGGATCGTACCATGTGTGTGTCCATCTTACATTAACAGTAGCTTCAGGGTTGACTGCTTTTACTCCAAGGGTGAAGGCATTAATTCCGCGTACAACCTCGGGAATTTCAAATGCAGCTACATAGCCAATTTTGTTTGTTTTTGTCTTCATGCCAGCAACCAGTCCTGAAAGAAATCTTGCTTCATATATTCTTCCAAAGTAGTTCCCCATATTTTCTGCCATCTTATATCCTGAGCAGTGAATGAATTTCACATCAGGAAACTGGGCTGCCATCTCCACAATATAATCCATGAATCCGAAGCTTGTAGCAGCAATGATGTTTGCACCTTGATCTACCATGCTTCTTACAACGTCTTTAACTTCAGCACCTTCTGGTACAGACTCCTTATAAATTGTTCTAATACCTGTTTCTTTTTCAAGAACAAGTCGTGCCTGTTCGTGTGCATAAGTCCATCCGCCATCACCAATGGGCCCTACATAAATAAAACCCATAACCACTTCTGTGCCATCAGCAGTTTTGCTTTCTTTTTTTCCGCAGCTGCTGAAAATCATGAGTGATGTAAGTAGTAAAACTAAAACGAGAGTAATCTTTTTCATTGTATTTACCCTTAAATAAAATTTTATATGATACAATCAGGTTAATCCCTGAAATGTACAGTATCCATATCCATGCTATCTATTATGGCAAGGGATTCCACTCTTATTCCCCTGCTTCGAAGTAAATTCCCGCCATTCTGGAAACCCTTTTCAATTACTATCCCTATTCCGGCAATTTCAGCACCTGACTGCTCAACTATATTAATCAGCGCCTCTGAAGCACTTCCATGTGCAATAAAGTCATCAATAATAAGCACTCTGTCAGATGATGTCAAAAACCGGGATGAAACAAATATATCATAGTCCCTGTTCCTTGTAAAGGAGTGAACCCTGGATGTCCAGGCTCCTTTTGTAAAGGTTGAGGGTAAGCTTTTTTTTGCAAAAACTACAGGAACAGCAAGCCTTAGCCCTGTCATTATTGCAGGGGCAATTCCTGATGATTCGATTGTAAGCACTCTGGTAATTTTTTCCATGGCAAATATTTTTGCAAATTCTTCGGCTATTTCATGTATAAGCTCAGGGTCTATCTGGTGGTTAAGAAAAGAGTCAACTTTTAGAATTTCCGGAGAAACTATTATTCCAGAGTCTAAAATTCTTTTTTTCAACAGTTCCATATTACCTGAATTAATCCTTACTTAATAAGTTTTTACATGTCCCTCTGGGATACCGGGTACTTTAGGGAATATAAGTGCTATAATTGGAATATTTATGCACGTTACAAATTTAGAGATTAATGTCAATAATTAATAGATGAGTAAGTTTTACTTTTTATTTTTCACTGTTTTCAGATTTAAGATGAACAACAGTTGCACCCCAGTTCCATGAATCATCATTAAATGAAATAACATTGGGGTGATTTTTTAGTATATCATAAATTTCTTTTTTCTTTTTGGATTTACCCTTACCATGAACAATCCGTACTTTTTTCAGGTTATTTTCACTTGATTTCTGTAAATAAAACTCTACAACTTTTTTTGTATCAGAGGGGTGAAAATGGTGCAGATCTATTTCATCACCTGTTTCAGGGAAAGTGTTTTCTTCTTCTATGGATATGGAGTTTTCTATTTTTTTGTTAGCAGCGGCTTTTTTTGACCAGCCTGATTCCCTGTCTCTTTCAAGCTTTGAGTATATGCAGCCACAGTAATTTTGTCTGTAAAAATCGTATTTTTTAGAAAGCAGGGATGATTTTTTAAAGCCGTCATTTTGTTTAAAATCAGCTTCAAAAAAATCCATGTTATATTGAGAAGATAGTTCATTGCCTGCTTTATTTATTTTAGCAGCAATTTTATGTGGACTTATGGATAAGGTTGTAGCTATTATATCAAAACCAAGTTTCTTCCCAATCTGAAAAGTTTTTTCAAGCCTGTAATTATAGCATATCCAGCATCTTTCAGATTTTTCACCTGCATACCTGAATTTTTTAACAGCTGCAACCCATAGTTTAGGGGATTCTTCTTCAATGATGAGTTCAAATCCCTTTTCTTTACTAAAGCGTACTATTTCGTTTAAGCGCTTGGAGTATTCTTCTTTAGGCATAATATTGGGATTAAAGAAAAAAACAGTAACATGAAATTTTTCACTAAGCAGGTCAAAGACATATGCCATACATGGAGCACAGCATGTGTGTAGAAGTAATTTTTTTTTTGACACTTTTATTTTAGATATTTATTTAAAAAATCTGAAACTTCTTTTGCCTTTTCAGGCTCAGCCTTGCTGTCAAGCCATAAGAGAAATTTAGGCTTTACTTCATTTTTTGTTGCAGGGCAATATTCATGATGAAGAACATATTTTGTAATATGATATTTAATTGCTTCAAAAACATCCTCAGCTTTGCAGATGTTTTCTGGCTTTGAACCGATTATGTCACAAATTTTAATGATTATGTCGTGCTTATCTATTTCTCTAAGCTCCTTTTTATAATTGTTTGAATAGATTTCATTGCATAAGGTCATTTCATCTTCAAGTGTTGGAATGTAGGCTTTTGTTTTTTTATTCCCCATTTAATTTCTCCCTGGAACCTGTAGTGATCTTCTTACAGGATCCATTGTATTATATTCTTTAATTGTATTTTATTGAAGAATCTTTCTTCAGTCAAATTTTTTGTTAAAAATTTATCAAAAAATGGTCATTTGTGCAAAAAAATTCATATTTATCAGTTTACTTTCATGATAAGCACAGTAACATCAGTATCTGGCCGTGCCTGATTCATGAATTTTTCATATATTTTTTTAAGATTAAAGGCTATTTCTGCAGGCTGTCTGCCTCTTGTTTCTCTTATGGCTCCCCTGAGTCTTAAAAGACCAAAGGTTTCCCCTTCATTATTTCGCGAGTTAATAAGTGATTTTGAATATACAACACATATATCTCCGCTTTTAAGTTCAGTTCTTCCCTGACCAAAATCGGACAAGGGGTCATAGCCAAGGGGTGCACCTATAGTATTAAGTGTGTCAAAATCGTTTTTTTCTATGCGAAAAACCTCCATTGGAGGAAAGCCTGCATTTGTATAAAATATTCTTTTTGTATCAGCATCATAGTAGGAGTAAAATGCTGTAACAAGTTCACCTTCTCCAGTTGTGTATTCGCTAAGCACCAGATTAATTCTTTTCAGCATAGTATAGGGTGAAGCTGCCTCATTGATGCAACCGTGGAAGGCTGATCTTAATATTACAGCGTAGAGTGCGTTATTAATCCCTATGCCTGAAACATCGCTGCATAAAATTCCAATGCTGTTTTTTGTTGGCTGAAGGAAATCAAAATAATCAACCCCTTTTGAATATCTTGGGGAAGAGAGGGTACTGAAGGATATATTTTTCATTGCAGGGAGCTTGTCAGCTGAAGCACTTCCTAATATTTCTGAAGAAAGGTTTAAGCTTCTTGAAATAAATTGTTCTTTTTTTGCTTTGTCAAAGGTCATGGCAGATGTAATAAAGTCATTGGAGCGTGATCTGTATTCGTAAATTTTTTCAACTTCATCAGGGGAAAATCCTGTAATATTTTCTTTTCTTCCCAGGCATAAAAGGCCGTTTATTCTATTTTCATAATAAATGGGGAGTATAAGTGCAATATCGTATTTGTTTAAAAAAACTTCAATTTCAGATCTGGAACTTTTAAAGGAGTCATCATCAACAAAAACCCTGTTTCTTGGAAGAATTTCCTGGTTTCTTGCAAACCATTTAACAAGGGGAAAATATCGATCCAGAGTTTCTTCCTTGTTACTGGATTTTTGGGTATCAAATAAATTTACAAAGAGTTTATTCTCATCATCATACATGAAAAAAACCGAGCGGGTAAGGTTTAATCCCTGATGAATTTCAAGGGTACTTGCCTCAATAATTTCTTCAAGGGTTTTAAGTCTGGATGCCTTTTTTATATAATTGTTTGTAATATTTGTGATATCAGCCTGCTTTCTTTTAAATATAGTGTCAATGCCAGGCTGAAAGATATATGAGAAAAGCATAAATACCAGTGCAGATGATCCTGCAACAATTAATGGGG
Source organism: uncultured Leptospirales bacterium (assembly GCA_964649175.1). GTDB lineage: Bacteria > Spirochaetota > UBA4802 > UBA4802 > UBA5550 > JBBAGC01. Next base: position 15,821 of record CAZYPA010000026.1, read on the forward strand.
GCGTGTTTTTAAGTAATTCTATTTCAGATGCAGCATAAAATATTAATAATATGGGGAGCAATATGCTGGCGCTGAGTGTAGCATACATGGCTGTTTTATGTATCGCAGTACGGATATCCATAATATTGTAGGCCACGATTGAGTAAAATAGAGTAATTGCAGCAACAAATGAAGCTGCAGATGGAGCAATTATATAAAAGTTATAAATATTGGCAGTCATGGGGAGAAATATTGATCCCATATAAGTTAAAAAGAGAAATATTGAAGTGGCAAGGATAATATATCGAATTTGGAGTCTGTATGTTTCATTTTTAATTTTAATATAGTTGTATATAAAAATAGAGATCGCAGTGATAAAATATAAAAATGAAATACCTGCATAAATGGGGTATAAGGGCCCTGTCCCTCTTGTCATGTAAAAGTCTTTAAAAGTAACACTATAAATCGACCAGTCTGTAAAATATACAAAGGCGGAAACAATAAAAGCAGGTAAAATTATAAGAATCGGGATGTGAAGTTTTATTTTCTTTTCTTTTTCAGGATATGTAAGAGAGAGATTGAGCATACAGGCAGGGAAGACAACAGAAAAAACCTGAGTTAATCTGTTTATTTTAACTGTATAGCTTGTGTCATAGAGCAGATAGGTGAGGAACATGGTAAAAATAATTCCTGCACCGGAAAAAATAAAAAGAGAATAAAATACAAGAGACTGTTTCCCTTTATTTTTATACAGGATGAACATTCCAGTATAGATAAGTGCTATTGATGATATAAATGAAACAGCCAGGTTTAATGTATACATTATAACATTCCCTTATTAATGAAGGTTTTTTTAAAAAATTATGTTAACATAACAGATTTAATTTCTTATTACAAGTAAAAATTTTTTATTGCATTGAGGCTCTGACCCCTTTATTGTAAAATGAAACCTGTTTAGACCCCATCTCCCTAACCCTCTTCAGCAAAGGGCTTATTAGGCCTCCTGCCTGCCCTTTGCACTAGCTCATCCATGAGCCTCGCCCATAATGGACTGCGCACAGGACGTGTGCGTTTCGACGTGCAACAGGATGTTGCAAAAAACGTCGAATGAAGAGGGAATTGTGGCATAAATTTTTTGTAAGTATTGGATTTTTTAATTTAGTGAATTTAAAGATTTAAAGTGTAATGTGAAATTTTATGTTACAAAGCCCTCTCCATTGTGGGCTACACACAGGATGTGTGTGTTTCGACGCGCAACAGGATGTTGCAAAAAGCGTCGGATGAGGGCACGGCGAAGCCGGGGTGGGGTCAGAGCAGAAAGACGGGGTTCGGGAGAATCTGGAGTAAGTTTATTCAAAGAACTGGATTATTGCATTGAGGCTCTGACCCTCCAACAAGGCAGACATTTTATTTTTTTAATTAAAAATATTGTGGAATTATTTTAACAAAATTTTTAAACTTATCCTAAATTTATGGAAGTAGAAAATATGAAAAATAAAAAACTTAATTTGTCTGAAAATTTGAGAGAGAAACTTGAAACATACTATCTTCTTGCTCTTGAAGCAGGGAAAATCCTGCCATGGGAATTGAATGTTCCTGAAAGGAAAATCCGAAACCTCTTTGGCTTAAAAATGTTTTTTTTGGACAGGATGGAAACATTGGATTTTGATAAGGCGCTTAAAATGGTACATCCTGATGATCTCCCAATGGTTGAGCCTCTTATAAATGAGATACTCGCAGGAAAGAAAAGAGAAATTTCTTTTGAATGTCGAATGGTCGTGGGCGATCCTCCTGGTATAAATCGATGGATTAGATTTGTAGCAAAGGTTGTTGAAGCAAATGAGCAGGGTATGCCTGTACTAATAGCAGGGATTAATCAGGATATTAATGATGCCAAGGTTAATGAAGTTGAAAAAACAGAGCAGGCTCAAAAGCTTAAGGAGAGTGAAAAAAAACTTAAAAATGCCATGAGGATGGGTAAAATTTCTCCATGGGAATACGATTTTTCTACAGGTAAAATAATAACAGACAGAAATATGGCTGAAATGTGGGACATGGTTGGGTACTATGAAAAGGGAGAACCAGTTGAGCCTGCTATTCTTAGGGAGAGAATTTATCCTGAAGACAGGGAAGTGGTAAAAAATTTTTTTTATAAGACAATTGATTCTGGAACCGAATTTGATTTACAGTTCAGGATTAATGCGAATAGCGTTTTAAAGTATATTCATTGTCATTGTGAAAAGGTCACTGATGAAGAAGGGAAACGGCCTAAACTCATCGGACTTGGTCAGGAGGTAACCCGCTATAAAAAGCTGGAGCAGAGCCTCATAAAGCAATATGAGAGATTAAAGTTTATATCTGATCAGGCAGGCCTGGGTCTGTGGCAGATGAATATTAAAACCCGTATAATGTCATATTTAAACAAGCAACAGAATTTTTTTGACCCTTCTAATGATGATAACAGTTTTTCTTTTGATAAGCTCAGGGAAAACACACATCCGGAGGATTGTTCTTTTCTTGAGAATAAGTTTGAACAGCTTTTTAATGGTTCTGAAAATCGGATTGAACTGGAAGCAAGGTTCCTGGTAGAGGGAGCATACAGGTGGGTATATATTTATGGCATGGTAAAGTTTTCATCTGAGAATATTCCTGAATCTGTAGAGGGGCTTTATCAGGATGTTACTGAGAAAAAAGAGATTGAAGGGCGTTTGTATCAGTCCCAAAAAATGGAAGCAATAGGTCGCCTTGCAGGGGGTGTGGCCCATGATTTCAATAATATTCTTCAGGTGATTATGGGCTATAGCAGTCTTGCTCTTATGGGTACAGATTCAGAGAGTGAAGTATTTGAGTATATAAGTAATATCGCTGATTCAGGTGAAAAGGCCCGAAGTCTTGTCAGGCAGCTTCTCCTTTTTGCAAGAAAGGAAAAATTCAGACCTGCCTTTTTTGCACTCAATGAAATGGCGGCTAACATGATAAGACTTTTTAAAAGAATAATGGGAGATAATATTTTTATTGAATTTAAACCTGATCCGGACCTGCATAATGTTTATGCAGATTCTGGTCAGATTGAACAGGTTTTAATGAACCTCTGCATAAATGCAAAAGACGTTATGGTTAATGGCGGGAAAATACTGGTTAAAACAAAAAATATAGAATTGACTGAATCCTGGGTGGGTGCTGATAACACCATTCCTAAAGGGAACTATGTTATTATAGCTGTATCTGATACAGGTCCTGGAATCCCATCTGAACATATGAGTAAAATATTTGAGCCTTTTTTTACAACAAAGGAGAGGAGCAGAGGCACAGGGCTTGGCCTTGCAACGGTTTACTCAATTATAAAGCAGCATGGTGGATATGTTGATGTGGCGAGCATAGAGGGGAAAGGAACTACATTCCAGATTTATCTGCCAGTGGCTGAAGCGGGAGAGGATGCGGCTGATGAAGTTAAACAGGAGAATTATCCTCGTGGTTTTATAGGGAATGGAAATATTCTTCTTGCTGAGGATGATGAGAAAATAAGAGAATATGCAAAGCTGATTTTAACAGATGCAGGTTACACGGTTTTTGACTGTGCCAATGGGAAGGAGGCTCTAGATATTTATTTAAAGGTGAAGGAAAATATCGACATACTTGTTTTTGATATTATGATGCCTGTTAAAAACGGATGGGATGCTTACAGAGAAATTTCCAGGCACAGACCTGAAATACCTGTTGTTTTTTTTAGTGGCTATGATGAAAATATTCTTTCTCCCCATTTTATAGATCCTGAAAATATTAAATATATACAAAAGCCCTTTAGGTATTTTGTCCTTATCAATACAGTTCAGGAACTTATTGACAAAATTAAATCTGCCTGATAAGCTTTATTTTTCAAAAACTTCTGAAAGGTAAAGTAATGGCAGGTTTAACCCTTTTTTCAGGCAACAGGCTTGAATCTCTTGCGGGAAAATTTTCAAAAACAATTAAGGAATTTCCTTTAAGCCCAATGACAGGAGAGCTTGTTGTTGTGCAGAGTATAGGAATGATGAAATGGCTTTCCATGACCCTTGCTGAGAACCTGGGTATTTGGGGTAATTGGCGATACCTCTTTCCAAATGCCCTGGCCAGCAAAATTATGGAGAGTTTTTTCCCAGGAAGTGGAGATGAGCGTTTTTTTGACAAGGATGTAATGACATTCAAAATTATGAATATCATATCCAATCCAAAAAGCACTATAGTTTCTCCAGATATAAAAGGCTACATCTCCAATGATCCTTCAGGGCTTAAGCTTTATCAGATAAGCTCAAGAATTGCAGATACCTTTGATCAGTACATAACATTCAGACCGGAGATGATCCTTGATTGGGACAGAGGAAACTTTAGTAAAGATGACTGGCAGCCCCTGCTATGGAATGAGCTTACAGCCTCCATTGACAGGACCCACCCTCCCGGGCTTCTTGAAAAACTTTTCGATTCCCTTAAAGACCCAAAGTTTAAGCCGGCAACTTCTCTTCCTTCAAGAATAACGGTTTTTGGTATTTCATATATTCCCCTTTATCATATAAATGTACTCAGGGGGGCATCGCTTTTTTCCGATGTCTCCCTTTATATTCTTAATCCTTCAGATAGGTACTGGGGAGACATACTCAGGGAAAAGGAAAAAACGAAAATTATTTCCAGAACACCGGTAAAGGCGGATGACCCTTTAGAGCTTCATCTTGATAGCGGCAACACCCTTCTTGCATCAATGGGCCGGGTGGGGCGTGATTTTTTTCATTATATTGTTTCTTCTGATATTGTTACAGAGGAAGATTTTTTTGAGCCTCTGGAACACAGCCTGCTTGGGAAAATCCAGTATGATATTTTTAACCTTATAAACAGGGGGGTGGAACCTCCTGAAAGTTTCCATGAATTTACAACTGAAGAAATTTCGGCTGATAATTCTCTGGTTATAAATTCCTGTCACAGCAACATAAGGGAGCTTGAGGTGCTGCGGGATTATCTTCTGGATGCTTTTAACAATGACCCCACACTTGAACCTGGTCACATTCTTGTGATGACACCTGATATTGAAAGCTACGCAGATTATATAGAGGCAGTTTTTGAAAGCGAAACAAACAGTAAAAAAAGAATACCCTATTCAATAGCTGACAGAAAGGTGCGGGCTCAGTCCCCCTCTGTTGAGATGTTTTTTAAGATCCTTGATTTGGAAGCAGGGAGATTCACATCAGCAGAGGTTCTTTCTTTTCTTGAAAATGAATACATAGGCACAAAGTTTGCTCTTACTGAGGATGATATTGTAAAGTTAGCAGGCTGGGCAGATGATACCAGGATTTACTGGGGTGTGGATGGTAAATGGAAAGCCGGGCTGGGGCTCCCTTCATGTGAAGAAAATACCTGGCAGGCTGGAATAAACCGCATGATTACAGGTTTCCTTGTGCAGAGCAGGGGGGAGCTTTGCATGGATGTTTTACCCTATGCTGGTATTGAAGGTGCAGATGCCCTTGTTCTTGGCAGGTTTATTTCTTTTTTCAACAGCCTTGTTTCTGTTTCGGAAATATTAAAGAAAAGCATGGATACTGCCTCATGGGCCAATGCTTTAATGGAGATTGTAACAATGCTTTTTGAGGAGGATGGAGATATTCCTGAAGAGCTTTTTCCTGTTTATGAGGCTTTGGAAAAATTAAAGGAGCTTCCCCTTGAGTCTGATTCTTCCGGAGAAATAGGCCTTGCTGTAATAAAATCATTTCTGGAAAAGTCCATGTCCGGCGTGTCATCAGCGAATAACTTTATCAACGGGAAGGTAACTTTTTGTGAAATGCTCATTATGCGAAGTATCCCTTTTCGTATTATATGTTTAATAGGGATGAACAGTCAGCTTTTCCCCAGAAAATCCAGGGCCCCTGGCTTTGATCTTATAGCTAAAAATCCAAAGAGGGGTGACAGATCTGTGCGTGATGAGGACAGGTATCTTTTTCTTGAAACACTTATTTCAGCAAGGGAAAAACTTTATATAAGCTACACAGGACAGAATGTGAGAACCAATGAGGAGATGAACCCTTCTATTGTGGTGAGTGAGCTCATTGATTATATTGAACAGGGCTATGGTTTAAAAAGCAATACTATCTCTGGTAAAAAGTCTTTAAAGGATTTTATAATAAAGAAACAAAAGCTTCAGCCCTTTAATAGTGAATATTTTTCAGGTTCAGATTTTTACAGCTATAATGAGTCTGCCCTTAAAAATGCAAAGCTTAGCTTTTCCCCAAGGAAAGAGGGACAACCTTTTTTTAATGAAATTTTCCCGGATATAATAAACGAAAAAAATAAAACAGGCATTGATGAATTTGTGAATTTTTTTGTTAATCCTTCAAGGACATTGCTTTTCCAAAGGCTTGGAATAGGGCTTGACCCGGGAGAAATGCCTTTCCAGGAGGAGGAGCTTTTTGTTCTCAATGGACTTGACAGGTATATAGTTGATACAAATATTTTAAGAGCTCTGGAATTGGGGCTGGATATGAATGATTATTATAAGATATTATGCTCAGAGGGAATTCTTCCTCATGCTTCACCTGGCTGGGTTTTTTATCTGTCTTCACTTAAAGAACAGAGGAGTTTTTACGAAAAGCTTTATCCCTATATAAAGAAAAAGGATGAGGATATACTTCTTCTGGTTAAAGCAGGCGGGCTTGAAATATCCGGAAAGGTTAAAAGTTTATACAATGGAAAGAGTATTTTTTACCGCAGTTCAAGCATAAAGCCCAGGGACATGCTAAGGGCCTGGATTAGTCATCTTCTTTTATCTGCTTCAGGAAATGTGGAATGTGAAACTATTATTTTTGGAAGGGATGAAGAATTTTTCATCAATCCTGTTTCAGAGAAAAAGTCTATGGAATACCTTGAAGAGCTTGTTAGCCTTTATTTTTCAGGAATGCGAAGCCCCTTAAAGCTCTTTGAAAAAAGCTCATTTGTCTATGCAAAGGAATTTTATACAGCATCATCTGAGCCATCGAAAGCTGGAATGAAAAAAGCGTATACTGCATTTCATGGTGACTTTAATTCCCCGGGCGATATTGATGATTATTATGTTAACAGGCTTTTTGCTGTATCAGGCTATTCTCCTGACAGGGAGTTTGTTAAAAATTCATTGTCTGTGTATGGACCTGTTTATGATAATAGTACAGGAGGGGGGAGTGATTAGGGAATTAGATCTCATTAAAACCCCTCTTAAGGGTTCCAATCTCATTGAGGCAAGCGCAGGTACAGGAAAAACTTTTACTATTGCCGGTTTTTATCTTCGCCTTATTGTTGAATCAGGTTTTAGAGTGGAGGAAATACTGGTTGTTACTTTTACCATTGCTGCAACTGAGGAGCTGCGAAGGCGGATAAGAGGCAAGCTTAAGAGTGCAATGGATGCTATAGAGGGTGTTGACGTTGATGACAGTTTTTTAAAGGAATATCTTCCTGTATTAAAAGAAAGTGCAAATGCAAAACAAAAAATTGTTAATGCTCTTAAAAGTTTTGATGAGGCATCGGTTTATACTATACACTCTTTTTGTCAACAGGTACTTGTTGACAATGCTTTTGAAAGCGGCTCTCTCTATGATATTGAAATTGCCACAGGACAAAACTCTCTGGTGCGAGGATTGGTGCTGGATTTTTGGAGAAGGAAATTATATAATAGCAAAGATTTTATTGTGCGCTTTTTTATAAGGGAAACAAACCCTGAAAAGCTTTTGAAGCTTTATCACAGCAGGCCAATGGACCCATCTGCAATAATAGAGCCTCAAGGTGTAAAGCCTGATATTAAAAAGTTAGAAAACCTTTACAACAGGGTTGAATCGGAATTTATCCGGCTTAAGGAATCCTGGACCTGCAATGCTGCTGAGGTAATAGAGATTTTAAAAACCTCTACTGCTTTAAATCGAAATGTTTATAGAATAGCCTCAACTGATTCAATGGTTGAGAAGATGAATGATTATCTTAAAGGAACTGATCCTCTTCCTTTCCCGGATGTTCTTGAAAAGTTTACAATAACAAAAATTATTTCTTCTCCTGGCAAGTCCGGGATCCCTCCTGAGTCCCCATTTTTTATTCTATGTGATGCATATTATATCCTGGTGCTTGAATTACAGGCAATGCTTGATAATTTTCTTCTTTATACAGAGCATGAGCTTTTTGAGTATGTGGATAAAGAGCTTGAACGGCTGAAAGGCGAAAAGCAGGAAAGGAGCTTTGATGATTTAATAAAAGATGTGCACAGGGCTGTAACAGGTTCAAGGGGTGCTATTTTGGGCAGTAATGTTTCAGGAAGATACAGGGCTGCTTTGATTGATGAATTTCAGGATACTGACCAGCTTCAGTTTGAAATTTTTAGCAGGCTTTTTGGAAATAAAGATTCTGTGCTTTTTTTAATAGGGGATCCAAAGCAGGCTATTTACAGGTTCAGGGGTGCAGATATTTTTTCCTATATTGAGGCTTCTGAAAAAATGAAAAACAGCTACACTCTTTTAAACAACTGGCGTTCCAGACCGGAGCTTATTAAGGCAGTGAACAGGCTTTTTGCCGGATGTGATGCTCCTTTCAGGTTTGAAAAAATAAAATTTATGCCTGTAAGAGCAGGGGATGAAAATCAGGCTGATGTTTTTTATATGAATGAAAAAAACAACTCAGGCATGGATATTGTATTGGCTAAAGGTGAAAATTCGGAGGATCTATTATCTTCAGATGCTGTGGATTTGATTCTCTCAGGCATTGCGGCAAAAATTTCAGAGATGGTTGATCCTTCCTCTGGTACATACAGGCTTGGGAATAAAGGAATAAATCCAGGTGATATTGCTGTACTTGTAAGGACGCATGCTCTTGCAAGAGGCTTGTGTACAAGGCTTGGAGAAATTAATATTCCCTCTGTTATTCAGGGAGTGGAAACGGTTTTTTCTACACAGGATGCTTTGGAACTTTTTTATATAGCAGCAGCAGTTGCTGAGCCGGGTAATGAAAGGCTTGTTAGAACTGCTGTTTCAACTGATATGTTTGGATATAAAGCCTCTGATTTTATTCCTCTTTTAAATGGGCAGGGGACTGATCGGTATAAATCTTTTGATGATATAAGCGATCGTTTTTACAGGTACAGGGAAACCTGGTTTAAGAGGGGGATTATGCCCATGCTTAATGATCTTATTGCAATAGAGCTTGTGGAGGAGAGACTTTTTGCTTTACCTGAAGGCGAGCGGAGAATAACAAATATTTATCATTTGATTGAGCTGCTTCATAGGGCTGAAAAGAGCAGGGAGCTTTCAATGAGTGAGCTTGTAATCTGGTTCAGGGCAGCAATTGTTGAAGAGCCTGATGATGATGAGTACCTGACACGTCTTGAAAGGGATGATTTTGCAGTGAAGATTCTGACTGTTCATTCAAGCAAAGGCCTGGAATTTCCTGTTGTTTTTTGTCCCCTCATGCCTGAGAGTAACAGCATCAATAGCGATTCTCTGATCTATCATGATCCTGATGATTCCAACAGGACTGTAATGTATCTTAATAGCAGCGCCGCGCCGGAAGAAATAAAGGAACTTTTTAAAGCAGAAAATTTTGCTGAAAATGTACGCCTTTTATATGTTGCATTTACCAGGGCAAAATCAAAGTGCTTTGTTTATACCGCAAAAACAATAAGAAATTTTAATACCAGCACGCCTTTTTCAATTTTTTATAATATGAGAAATGATATTGATGAGAAAACAGATAAACCTGATTTTGAGGAATACAAAAGAGCTTTGGAACATATTTCCGGTTCATCCCAGGGTTGCATAAATTTTCAGGTTGTTGAAAAATCTGAAAAGGGCCGTTATTTTGTTAATAAATCTGAAAGCCCAAATCTTGAAGCTAAAGTTTTTACAGGCGTAATAAAGGATGACTGGCGGGTCTGGAGCTATAGCTCGCTTATGCAGGGACATGATTATGGTGAAAGGGACAGGGATAGTTTTACCTCTTCTGTTCCTGATACAGGGGAAGTTGTTGAGGATAGTATTTTTACTTTTCCTTCAGGACCAAAGCCGGGCATTTGTATTCATGAGATTTTTGAAAATATAGACTTTACCTGGTCTGATGAAAACTTAAAAGAAACAGTTGGTATAATATTAAATAAATATGGCTTTGAAGATAAATGGCTTCCCCATGTTAAGAGTATGGTAGTGAATGTTTTAAACTCTGACCTTAATAATAATGGATTAAAGCTCTCGCTTCTAGATAAAACGAAAAGGCTTAATGAACTTGAGTTTTATTTTCCTGCAAAAGCTCCTGCAGTTGAAGAGTTAAGAAATCTTTTTACTTCTTTTAATGGCTATCCTCCCTATGCAGCAGCAGGGATAGTTGACGCATCTTCTTTAAGGGGTTTTTTAAAGGGCTTTATAGATATGATTTTTGTTTTTAATGACAGGTATTATATTATAGACTGGAAGTCCAATAATCTTGGGAGTGGATTAAAGTTCTATTCAAAGGAAAATATCGAGATTGAAATGGCAGGTCACAACTACTATCTCCAGTACCATTTATATTCTCTGGCTTTGCACAGATATCTTTTTATGCGTTTGGGGAAAGACTATGATTACGAAAAAGATTTTGGCGGAGTCTATTATCTTTTTGTTCGTGGTATGGATTCGGGTTTAGCAGGGAATGGAGTTTTTTTTGACAAGCCGGAAATATCTCTTATTGCAGGGCTTGATAAATTTTTTAAATCAGGGGCTTAATATAAATGGGGCTTAAATCAGGTGAAATTCTCAATCTTCGCTGCTTTAATGATATAGACAAACATGTGGCATCCTATCTTGCTGACAAGAGTGATGTTGAGTCCCCCATTTTTACAGCCCTTGTTATGCTTTTAAGCAACAGAATTTTTAAAGGCGACGTATGCCTTGATCTTTCTGATATTCAGGGCGCTTCCCTTGCAGATTTTTTCTTTGAAGATGATCCTGATTATGACAAGTGCCTGAATGTGAAGTTCCCTGATAAGGATGGCCTTGAAAAAATATTGAATGCTCATCCTGCTGCGGGTAATTATATAAGCGGTTTGCCCATTGTGCTTGATGAAAGGGGCAGGCTTTACTTTAACAGGTTTCTGGAATTTGAGCTTTCTCTGGCAGATGATATCATGGGAAGAAGCAGCAGCACAGATTCCATTGATATGGAAGGTATAAAGAATATCTTCTTTAAATATTTTAACAGGGTTTCTGAAGAAACAGATATGCAGGGGATTGCCGCGTTTTTGGCTTTAAGAAAAAGAATTACTGTTATATCAGGCGGGCCGGGTACAGGTAAAACTTCCGTTGTTGTGAAAATAATTCAGGTACTCATAGAATCTGCCCTGAAAAATGGAGAAAATATTTCAATAGCCCTTACTGCGCCAACAGGAAAGGCTGCCCTGCGTTTAAAAGAATCAATAGACAGTTCTGTAATGGAAAATCCTCCATCTAAACCTGTTATGGCCCTTATTCCTGAAGAGGCTTTAACAATACACAGGCTTCTTGGTTACAGGAGTCATGGCAGGGGCTTTGTTTATAATGAGGATAATCCTCTTCCCTATGATGTTGTTGTTGTGGATGAATGTTCCATGGTGGACCTTCCGCTTATGTGCAGGCTGGTCAAGGCATTAAAGGCAGAGTGCCGTATTGTTCTTCTGGGGGATAAGGATCAGCTTGCTTCAGTGGAAGGGGGCGCAGTTTTTGGAGATATCTGCGACAGGGGTAATGAGCATGGCTACTCCCCGGCCCTTGCAAAAGAGATAGAGTCTTTTTGGGGCAGATCTGATCTGGCTCCTGTTGAAAAAAAGGGAAGTGGAATAAGGGACTGCCTTGTTGTTCTTAAAAAAAGTTACAGGTTTAAAAAGGGGAGCGGCATAGGGATTCTTGCTGATATTATTAAAAAGGGTGACCCCAAATCCCTTGTGTCAACTATAAGGAATAATGATTTTAAAGATGTGGTCTTCATAGAAACCGGAGATGACGGCTTTTTGGAGAAGATTATAAAAGATGAATGGGAAAGCTATGTTTCCAGGCTTGATGATAAAGGTAAACCCGATGATCTTATAAGGGGTTTTATCAGCTCCTTTTCAATATTAACCGCATTAAGGGAAGGGAGATGGGGAATGAAAAGAATGAATTTTCTTGTTGAAAAAATTCTTTCCAGCCTTAATGTTATTGAAAAAACAGGCTCCTATTATGCAGGACAGCCTTTGATGATTACAAGGAACAGCTATTCACAAAGGCTTTTTAATGGAGATATTG
>CAZYPA010000027.1:0-27898 GCA_964649175.1 uncultured Leptospirales bacterium
AGGCCTGTGGCAAAAAACCATTAAGTGCCTTAATTGCCTCTACTCCGCCAATACGGCCAAGAGCCCATGCACACATAATTTTTACCCTGTTGTCGTCGTTTTCATTATAGGCTTTAATAAGATGTTCTACATACTTTTGATCAAGGCTGTTACCCATTGCACGTGCTACATTCATTTTCCATTTCCAGATATCCTTATAAAGCATATAAAACATGTGAGGCCATATCCTTGTTTCAAAATATTCCCTGTCCATATGAAGCAGTTTCACAAGATCAAAATCAGAAGCCTTTAAATTTATTTTTTCATTTTGTGGCTTTGCAGATGCAAGCCAGGGCTGGTTCCTGGGACAAACCAGTTGACACCTGTCACAGCCGTATATGTTCATGCCCATGGGCTCCCGTAATTCCATAGGAGTGAGAGTATTGCCATAATATGTAAGATAGGAAATACAACGGGCAGGCTCAATTTTACCATTGCCCTTTAAAGCTTTTGTGGGACAGGCTGCTACACAGGCATTCCTGCACCAATCAGGACAGCCGTTTTTCACTGAGGGATTATCTGCTTCAAATTCATAATCAATAACAACAACTACGGGGTTTACCCAGGAACTCGCCATTGCACATCCTGAAGCATAAAACAGGGCATTTTTCCCGAATGTACCAAGACCCGCTCGTGCAGCTGCAAGCTTATCAGGCATACTTGTTGAACATTTACTATTAATCCCCTTGTCACGCAAATAGCCCCTGAAAGCTTTAATGCGCTGCGCAAGGCCGTCTTTAGTTACCCTGTCATCATCTACATAACACCTGCCAAAATAGTTTGTCAAAGAGGAAGGAAAGAAATCATGAAAATAACAATTCATTAAAACTATTATACTTTTTGCACCTTCCAGTACTGCACCAGGATAAATACTCTCCTTTAATTTTAGACCAGCCTCTATTGTCCAATCATATCTTTTATCTTCTGAGTCTATGTATTCAAGCTGGGACGTAAAAACCTCAGCTGTAGTAAACCCGATATCATCAAAGCCGAGTTCTTTGGCTTTATCAATCACCTCTTTTTTGGTTATCATCTGCCCCCCATAAAAAAATCATTCATATAATTTTTCCATTGTTCAAAAAATTATTTGGAAGTGAAATTAAAAATTTACAAGTGTTTTTTAATTCTTTTGTGCATTAAGTTCTTTCAAAAAATGTAAAACAATCATGATACAAAAAAGTTATCATGAAATTACCCAGAGTGTCGATATACTTCATGAGACATAAGTACAATTGCTGGAGCGTATTTTAATGAGTAAAATTAAGAAAAAAAAGAAAAAAACAAAAACCTTCAGAGAGCTGCTTGAGAAATATCTTGAAATTAAAGGTCTTGATATTGTGGTTATTCTTAATGATGGAACAGAAGTGGAGCTTTACAAAAACAGAGAAATTATCAATGACATAATCATTGCCATTGATAACAGCAATAAAAAACAGAGCATCCCTATTGCTGAAGTAAAGTCAGTGGATATGTTCGCAGCATAAATCCGAAATCAATGAAGTTTAAACCTATTATTTCTCTTTATCAACAGGCTTAAGCTTCATTGATTTAATAAACTCATCTACAACCTCTTCAGCAGCATCTGAAAATGTGTATGATTTTTTTGCTAACAAACCTGTCCATACAGCTTCCCCTGTTTTAGTAGAAACCATTCGAGCTGTAATACCAACAGAATAAGTCGTTTCCAGCCAGGAAAAAATATAAAGAAAAGATGTTTCATACTGAAAAACCCTGTAATCATGTACTGAACCAAAGATAAAATAATCAACTCCAGATGTTTTACCTGCTTCAATAATCCAGTCCCTGCTGTATTCGTCATTCTCAAATAAATAACAATTGAGATCAGATGTAATTGCCTCAATACTTTTTACATTAAAGCCTCTGTTAAAAAGCTTTGTTTCAAAAATATTTCTCACAAGAGTTCCTGAATTATTGCTCTCTTTTTTATTGAAATCTTTAAAAGGAAGTACTGCAATTGAAATATTATCCCTATCCAATAGATCTTTATTATAAGATACAGATGAACTGACACATGATATATTAGCAATCAGGGCTAATGCCATAAACATTAAAATAAATTTTTTCTGTAAAACCATAAACAATCTCCGGACTATTTTATAATAAATCCTCAAGACAAATTATATCCATATATTAACACTGCTTTAATCATTACACCACTTATTTAAAAAGCTTTGGCTACTCCAATTCTTGCAAAAAAAACAAAACCGCTTGTTGAAAAATCACTGGCTCCAGGCACGTCTATAACAACTGAATCATCATCTGAGCGTATTATTTTCATCCCTATCCCAAATTTAAATTCAGGGCATAAGTAAATATCCGGATATATCTCATAATCAAAGCCTGTTGAAAGCATTAGATGTATTATATATGAATCAACATCACCTATAGAGGAAAACTGTAAATAAGGCCCAGCACCAAACCAGGGATTGATTTTCTTAAGATTAAAATGTCTGAGCAGGGAAAATCCAACTGCTTGAAGTTCAATTGCAGCAAATTTATTTTTGTTTTCATGAATGTTATCATTTATAACAGCAGGATAAATAAACCACTCTGTCCTGTAAGAGATATAGGGGTTTGTCATATAATCAAAAAAAATCCCCATAGCTGTAGCATATGTCCAGGTTGCATTATCCTGAACAGTAACTGACCCAGCCTCAATGGTAAGATAAGAAGAAGACCAGGAAAAAACAGGCCCCATCCCTAACATTCTACGATTATCAGCCTGCAAATCGCTATGAAGAAAAGCAACAAAAAGCAGAAGAAAAAAATATTTTTTCATTAAACCCTGCAGAAAATTAAAATTTCCGTCTTTCCCTGTTGTGGTTAAGCCTGTTCATAATATAAAGGGCAACATAAGCTCCTATAAAGCCTGCTATTATATTAACCCCCGCACCCCTGGAAAGATAATCAAGAATTATTACAGTAATGTCGTAAAAAAGCTTATCAAGGAGAAGCCCGCCTATTAAAGCCCCTATTAAACCAACAACCAGGCCACCTATATATCCACCAAAAAGGTCCCGTTTTTTAAGATTATAAAAAATAAAAGCTACAAAAGCTCCAATTCCTATATAAACAACAATTGCTTTTAAAACAAGCAAAAAGCTTCTGATTCCTTCAGCCATTTTACACCTCTGAGTAAATTATTTTATATTTAAAAAAATTTATTACACCTTAATTTAAAAAATTAAAATATTGATATGAACAATTAGATTAGGAACACTGTTATGTAAAGAATAATTCTCCCTTCCCTTTACGTATAACATTAAGAGAATCACCAGTAAAATCAACTACAGTGGAAGGAGTTGAAATTTTAGGGCCTGCATCAATTACCAAATCAACTTCATTCTTATAAACCTTTTCAATATCATGGGGATCCACAATATATTCCCCTGATGCAGTGTAAACACTTGTTGCAAGTATTGGTCTTCCAAGAGCCCTTACCAAATCAAGGGCAATATTGTTATCCGGAATGCGTACCCCTATTGTTTTTTGATTTGTTACAACAATCTTTGGAACAAGCTTGGATGCATGGAAGATAAAAGTATAAGGACCTGGAAAAGCTTTTTTCATTATTTTAAAAGTTCCTGTTGAAATATTCCTTACATAATCATTTGCTGATGATATATCAGAAAAAATAAAACTAAGAGGTTTTTTTCTATCCATTTTTTTTAATCTGTAAATTTTTTCAATAGCCCTCTTGTCTTTTATATCGCATCCATAAGCATAAACAGTATCTGTAGGGAATACAATCACACCCCCCTGATCCAGAAGCTCCTTTGCTTTACCAATAAGTCTGGCCTGAGGATTCTGCTCATTTATTACAAAAATCATTTTCTATTTACCATGCCTTTAATAAATCCTGGCATATCCAGATTTATATAAATTTTCTCTATTAATTTATTAGTTTAGTCCTTAAAAAAACTTCAACCCTTTCAGGAATAATGGAAACTTATTTAATTCATCACATATAAATAGGTATAATTCAATCAATATTTGTTTTTATAAAATTTATTATTTAAATAAGGAAAGCATTTATCACCCCCTATAAACAAAGAAGGCTTTTGCAGATAGCGCGATCTGCAAAAGCCCTCAACCTGGTAAAATTACATATAGGAGTGTAATTTATTATCAATCTTTTATACTATCGGTGTCTTATTAAAATGCCTTAGCAAATTTTTAAAAAATTATAAAATTTTTCTAACATAGACTTATTAAAATATTTTTTGTAAACTTAAACTAATTCAACAATGCTCAACACGCCAATACAAATCAGCCACCCTGAGTCTGTGGGAAAGCCGCATTACTGTAAAGATACTCAACTTTTTCTTTGTGCTTCATTTCTTCATTTGCCATTTTTAAAAGCAGATCCTTTACCTCGCCAACAGGCTCAATATCAGCAAGTGACTTATAAAAGTTATAGGCGTTAAGCTCTTTTTCCGCAGCAACAAGATAAACATCTTTTGAATCCATTTCTTTTGTAATAACCGGTTTTTCAAGATGTTCTGCAATCTTATAATCAACAACTGTATCAAGATTTAATGTATTTGCTCCAAACCCGCCCTTTTTGTACTTTTCTAAAATTTCTTTATGCTTTTTTTCTTCCTCAGCAAGAAATGAAAGGGTCTCTTTTACTTCCTTATCAGAAACCTTGTTCTGAAGATCAATATAAAAGTCATAGGCTTCCTCTTCATTTCTGATAGCTATATCTAGCAAATAATTCAATTTTTTTCCGCCCATTTTTAAAACCTCCGGGTAAATTAGTTTTATTATAAATAATAAAGTAGGATTGTTTTTTATTTTTTTATAGTCAAGATTAATTCTTTTTATATGTCATTTTTATCCAAATAAAGAGTTGATATATTTAGCCTATTCATATAGGCTAAAAGTCAATCCCAGCTCATCAGGTCTATAAGACCGTTTATAATAGTAAGCGGATGGGGTGGATTTCCCGGGATATAAAGATCAATTTTATGTCTTTCAATAAACTCTCTCTTAAGTGCAGAGCTGTCTTTGAAAATTCCGCCGCTTATTGCATCAGTTCCTGCAAGAATTATAATCTGCGGATCTGCTGTGGCTTCATAGCAGAGATTAACTGCCTCTGCCATATTTTCAGATATAGGCCCGGTTATCACTATACCATCAGCGTGTTTTGGTGATGCTACAAATTCTATACCAAAACGGCTCATATCAAACTGCACATTTCCGGATGCTGTCATTTCCCACTCTGCGCTATTATCCCCTGCAGCGGAAATTTCACGAAGTTTCAGGGAACGACCGCATATTCTTTTTATCTCCTTTCGTACAAAGTCGCGGTCAGTTTTAACAGGAAGTTCATCACCCTCTTTAATTACAAGTCGCTCACGGATATTTGTGGAGATCATATGATCAGATGTAAAGGAAATCTTTTCCGGAAAAGCAAAAGCACACTCTCCACAAAAAACACACTTGCCAATATCTATGGAAAGGGGCTCTGTGCTGATTGCACCAACAGGGCAAAATGCTGCAATTTTTTTATCATCAGCCTTAACCCTTCTTATTTTAGGAAGTCCCCTGAATGGTGGAGCCAGCTTTGTACCACGAATATCCGGAATAAACTGTTTCCCATTATGAAAAACTATTGAAAGTGATCTTAACATTTTTTACCTCACAAATCATGTCCGCAATATGAAAGATTAAAACTTTTATTGCATAGCGGAAAGTCAGAAATTTCCTCTCCGCGTACAGCCATGGCAAGGGCAAACCAGTTATGCATTGAGGGATCCTTTATTTTATATAATAAAATATTCCCGCGCCTGTCTGTAATTGCAGAATGACAAATTTCACCCCTCCACCCTTCAACAAGAGAAACAGTAAGAGATTCAGGTGCACATTTATTTTCAGAAAGATCTATATTTTTGTCAACTTCGGGTATTGCAGCAACCATACTCCTGATTAAATTCATTGATTGACGGATTTCCCTGTCACGAATAAAAGCCCTGGCATACACATCTCCCTGATCTAAAACAACAGGAATATATTTAATAGAAGAATAATAACTATGTGGGTGTGTTGCACGAATATCCCGCTTAATGCCTGTAGAACGGGCAGGAGTACCCACAATACCCATTGTCAGAATATCCTCCTTTGAAAGAATCCCTGTTTTTTCAAATCTTGCCTGCACACTGGGTCGGGCAAATAAAGCATCTGCCATTTCTGTATAATGCGGCTCGTATTCATTAAAAACTTTTATAAGTGAATCAGCCAAAGCTTTTGTATATGGGAAATTAGTCCTTCCTGGACGGATAAGCCCCCTTCCAAGCCTGTTACCACCCCAGGACTGCGTATAGTTTATCATCGGGGTCCTCAACCTTCCAAATACTGCATTTCCCAGCTGATATGCCACATCACCGGAAAGGGCGGAAAGCTCACCTGTATAAATAGCTATCCTTTCAAGCTCAAGTGCAAGAGTTCTGACAAACGCCAGGTGATCACCTGAAACGAATCCACACATTGATTCATAGAGCAATGAAAAAGCTGTTGCATGACCAGTTGTTGTATCCCCGGCAATAGATTCCGAAAGGATTATTCTTTCAAGAAGTCTTTTTTTACTGACAAAAAGATCTTCCACTCCCCTGTGCTGATAACCCAGCTGTATTTCAAGGTGAAGGACCTTTTCCCCATTGCATATAAACCTGAAATGTCCAGGTTCAATAACTCCTGCGTGTATAGGGCCCACCCCTACTTCATGCAGATCCTCACTTTCAAATTCATAAAAGGGATAGTCATCCATATTTTTTTTATCTTTTCCGGAAGCTGGAAACCTCAAAGGCTTTAACCAGGGATGATCAATATATTTAACTCCGAATTTTTCATGTATATCCCTTTCAAAGGGATGAAAAGAATGATGAATTGCAGTAATCGATGGAACAGATTTCCTCAAAGAGACAAGTGATGATGAGCATATTATGTCACCAGCAGCATCATCTGCTATAATAGAAAAAATTCGTAACTGTTTTGCCTGTGGAAAAGCAAAATAATGCGATACATGCCTCTCCCCTTTTAAAACAAGAGAGCTGTTTAATTCTATAAAATCCTCATAGTCTAATTGAGGGATTTTGTTAAGCTTTACTGTTTCACAGTTTTTTATTCTTAAAATTTCTTTACCAATGTTAAACACAAAAACCCTCCCTTACTATGATATTGCTAAAGCTGCAGCAGCGCGGATATAATCGAGTATTGATTCTGGAGGGAAAATCCCCATGAACATAACAAATAGAATCAGCACAAACTGGGAAAGCGATTCAAAAGGACTGGGTCGCTCCAGAGATTCAAAGTTAATATTTGGTGGAGATGTAAAAACAAGGTGGAATATACTTTTCCCCATAGCCCAGATTATTACTGTAAGAAGAATCATTATTAAAACCATAAGCCAAAGGTAGCCGCTAATATACATTTCACGAAATATCAAAAATTCACTAATAAACAATCCTGATGGTGGAACAGCTGTAACACATAAATATCCCAGAATAAAGACAAGGGAGCCTGCAACACTCTGCCTGAAAAAACCACCGGTATTTTCAATTACCTTGCTGGCAAATACTCTACACACTATACCTGTCTGATAAAATAAAGCAGACTTTATAAAAGAATGGAGCATCAGATGAAAAATTGCAGCAAATACACCTACTCCCCCCATTGCAAGTCCCAGCATAACAAGCCCCATGTGCTCTACACTTGAATAGGCGAGCATTCTTTTATAATTAACAACCTTTATTATATAAACAGATGCAAGAAAGATAGATACAGTTGCACTAATTATAAGCACAGATTTAGACCAGGTTGCAGAATCAGTAAGCTGAACAATACAGTAAGCTCTATAAATACCGCAAAAACCAACATTCATTAGTCCACTGGAAAAAAGAGCTCCTGCTGGTGAAGGTGACTTATCCTTTGCATCAATACCTGCTGTGTACATAGGAAAAAGGGCAGCTTTTGCTGTAAAGCCGGTAAAAATAAAAATAAATGCCATCTTTGTCCAAAAGGGATCCAGTAAATGTGCATTAGCCATGAGTGCTTTATAGGTCATTTCCGTTTGTCCGGTATGCTTCATTGAAATGCCCAGGAATAATATGCCCATAAACACAAAGGTAATGCTTATTGTGCAGACAAACATATATTTCCATGTAGCCTCAAGTGTAAGCTCTGTACGGCGGTAATAAATCATAAATGAAGCAGATAGAGTTGTTACCTCAACAAATATCCATGTTATGGCTATATGATTTGCACAATAGGCACAGTTTAATGCAGCAACAAGCACTACAATTGCTGAATAATAAAAGTTATACTCCCTTTCAGTTTTTTCACGCCACTTAAAATATATGGAACTATGGTATATTGAAAGAGATGATATAACAAACAGAATAACAATAAAAATAACTGCTAAATGATCAACGGTAAAATATCCAAAACTGCTGCCTGTATTTGTTACTACAAAATATACAAAGCTGCCCTGAAGTATTATAAACAACCATAGGAGTAACACTTGCAGAATTTTATTTCTGTTAAAAATTAGTACCCCACCTATTAAAAACGATATTATAAAAAATATGATGTACATAATTTCAATCCTTCAACCTCATGAGCAATGTAACGTCCCCATCCTTGAAAACATCACCAATCTTATTAAGGAATATTCCCAATGTTAGTACACTTGCAAAAACATCTAGTAATATCCCCATGTTTACCATCATGGGCATTTCTTCACCTACAGCAAGTGCAAGTATAAACACACCGTTTTCTATTACAAGATATCCCATGATATGGGTAATAATCTTTCTCCGTGTCATAATTATAAATAGTCCGGTAAACACAGTAGCCAAAGATACAATAAAAAAAAGATTATCGGAAATATTAAATCCAGAAGCATAGGAAAGAAAAAACGTAAGTACTATACCGCTTACCATGAGCACAAGGGATATAAAAACCGGGATAAGGGGCTCAGCCTCTCTTGTTATTTTATTTCTTTTTAATATATATCCGACAAATAATGGAATAGCCACTGCTTTTACCACCACTGTTTCAAAAAGAATAAAAGCGAAGTTAGCTATATGCATTGATGAAAGAGAGAAATATGCTACTGCAAAAAGAAGTATTCCCTGAATAGCAAGTATTTGAAGATAAGTAACAAGCCTCCATGCTGTAATAATAAAAAACAACGTAGCAAGGAAACACAAAAAGAAAAGGTTTACCATGGCACTTTGCCCCCTGCTACACCTGCTGCATGCATCGCACCAATGAAAAGCAAAAGTGTTGCAGCAGTAATTGTATATATAAACTGAGGATTTTTTTTCATTCTAAATCTTGCCATAAATGATTCTATTAAACCTACCCATATTGCATAAACAAGCTGAACAAGAAAAAATATTCCGGCATTTACAAAGAAACCTGCCCCCGGCGTCATGAACAGCCCGGCAGCAATAGCTCCAAAAACTGCAAATTTAAGACAGGATGAATACATTATAAGACCCAGATCAAAACCACTATTATCAAGAATCATCACTTCGTGGATCATTGTGAGCTCAAGATGAGTTTTGGGATCATCCACAGGCATACGTGTATTTTCAACCATACCTATTAACATTATTAAAATTGCTGAAAGCCCGGCCATAGTGTAACTCACTGACATAGGAATTCCCGTACCATGAAGAGCTGCAAACATCTCTGCAAATGAAGTCTTTCCTGTAACTATTGCAACAGAACCCATAATCATAAACATACCAGGCTCAATGAGCATTGAATAAAAGGCTTCCCTGCTGGCACCCATGCCCTCAAAACTGCTTCCTGTATCAAGAGCAGAAATTACCATGAGGAATTTACCCAAAGCCAGAGTGTAAACAAAGAAAACAAAATCCCACTGAAAAGATATAAGACCAGGCCTGTCTCCAAAGGGAATACATAAAGCTGCAGTAATAAGCGTACCTGTATATATGGAAGGGGCTATTCGAAAAATCAGGCCGGCTGTTTCACTGTACACAGACCCTTTTTTCATATTTCTGATAATATCACGAAGAGGCTGAAATATTCCAGGCCCCTTTCTCCCGGCAGAAATACTCTTAACCCGAATCACTATACCTGAAAAAATAAGACTTGCTATTATTATTAAAACTATAGATTCCATATTACCCCAACGCCAGAAAAGAAATTATAAAATCAATTATGGGCTTTCGAAAAGTAAATCCCAGCACTGCAACAATAAAAAGCACTCCATAGAGTATATAATACTGAATAAGCCCATTCTGTAAAAAGGCGAAACTCTCCATAACATTCCCCACTCTGATAAGATTGTTGTTTATCAGCTTCTCTTCAAGCTTGTCAGAAGTTTTGATATGAAACTTACCTTTTTCAGGAAAAAGCCCTTTAATTGCTGATACAGTTGTTTTGATCCTTAAAAGCGGAGATGCTATAACAGTATAGCTCTTTACAAAAGAAGTTGCTGTATACTGCAACTTGGGACTTCCGCCTGTATATCCACAGCCCCATGTGGGCGATGTCCTGTTAACAGCTTTTCTGGTAAAGAAAAGCTTCAATCCATAGACAGCTCCACATATTATTACAAGAAGTATTGCTACATTGGATATTGAAAGCATGGTATTATTAATCGACCCCGGAACCTCAGTGGCATTCTGAATTCCTGGAATAAAAGTAAGTGCTACTTTACTTACAACCTGAATAAAAGGCATAGGGAAAACCCCAATTAAAAGTATCATGGCAAGTATTACAAACTGAGGCACAAGACACCACCTCTCCACTTCTCCAAAGTCTTGAGGGATATCACCTCTCGGGCTTCCAAGGAACACTATTCCAAAAGCTTTAGTAAAACAGATAAAAGCCAGTCCTCCTACCATAACAAGTGCAAAAATACAACAGAGGAATATCATTGACAAGGGAAGATCTCCAATTGTCATTCCTGTGTACATTGACATATATATAAAAAATTCTGATACAAATCCATTAAAGGGTGGCAGCCCGCAGATCGCAAGTGACGAGACAAGGAAAAGGCCTGCAGTATAAGGCATTTTTTTAGCAATACCTCCAAGCTCCTCAACGTTCAATGTATTAGTTTTCCTGTAAACCGACCCTACTGTAAAGAAAAGGAGAGATTTAAACAAAGAGTGGTTAAAAGTATGCAGCAAAGCCCCGCAGTATCCAGCTAAGGCAACCGCATTATTGCCCATACCTGTTCCAATTGCACCAATACCAATACCCATTCCTATAATTCCAATATTCTCAACACTGTGATATGCAAGAAGTCTTTTAAGATTATGCTGAATAATAGCAACAATAACTCCATATAAAGCAGTTACAACAGATACTAAAAGAATGAGCCTTCCAATCTGAAGTATATCTCCCTGATATACAGGTAAAAATCTAAAAATTCCATATATCCCAATCTTTATAATAACACCTGACATAATCCCTGAAACATGTGATGGTGCAGCCGGATGAGCCCATGGCAACCAGGTATGAAGAGGCACAAAACCTGCCTTAAAAGAAAAACCTGCAAAGAGGAGCATAAAAGGCCATGGACCAAGATTAACAGTGTTATTTTTTGCTGCATTTATAATTGCAGTGATATCAAAAGAACCTGCTGCAGAAGCTATCCAGATAAAGCCAATAGTAATAAGAAGAACGCCAATATGGGATTGAACAAAATAATTTAACCCTGCCCTGATAGTTGTAGGACTTTCATAATCATATAGAACCAGAATAAAAGCAGATACTGCCATAAGCTCCAGAGCTATCAGGAAAGCGAGAACATTAAAAATCATGCATACTAACATCATGCCTGCCTGAAGAAGAATGAACGAACACCAGTGAAGAGACTGCTTTTCCGGCTCATCATCATACTTTGACATGTAAAAGTATCCATAAACAACACCAGTTGAAAGTGTAAAGGTAATAACAAAAATAAAAAATGCGGAAAGGCTGTCTATTTTTACAGATATATCTCCAAATGGGAAACCTGCATGTAAAACAAAATCAATTATGCTGCCTGATAAAACTTTCACTGCATTAAATATATGAATAGCGCCTGATAAAAGTACAACAATGACTGATGTCAATTTTTTATATTTAACAGATAGAAAAGGTATTAAAAGCAATCCGCACAATGATATAAAAAAAGAAAGTGCAATAAGAAACATAGTTAAATCACCATCAAAATTATTAAAAATAATATACTATAATTAAACTATCATATTTAAAGCTGTTGTCAAGGAAATTTTTAAGGAATGATAAAAATAGAACTCTCTCTAATAGTAATAAAATAAAAGCAATAAATTTTTCTGTTTAAAAAACAATTCCCCGTCTTAAAACAGACGGGGAATGATTATATAAATTAATAACGGTTTAAATTTAAACCAGAATATTAATTCTTCTTTTCAAACGGTTTGTTGCTGCTCATGAAACTGAGTAGGAAACCGAATGCAAGTATACATGCACCAATAACAAATGTCCAGTATGCAGCCATTTCAGGAGTATCTTTGTATATATCTTTAAGTTTACCAACAATTTGTGGGCCCACTATACCTGCAGCTGACCATGCTGTAAGGATGGTACCGTAGACAACAGCAAGAATCTTTGCTCCATAAACATCAAGAACAAAAGATGGCATAGTACCAAAACCACCACCGTAGCAAAGAAGCACATAGCAAAGTACTATTGCAAATACCCATGGATTAGGAACATATGCAAGAATTAAAAAAGCTCCTATCTGTGTTCCAAGCATAATTCTGAAAGTCTGGATTCTGCCTATTTTATCAGAAATTGCCGCCCAGAAGAAACGTCCAAGACCGTTAAAAATAGATGTTATAGCTATAAGAGTTCCACCAAAACCGGCAAGCAAGGCAATATTTGAAGGCTCACTCATATCAATGTTGTGAAACTTGGCCCAGAGATCCTGAAACAGGGGTGACTGGAATCCAATAATAGCTATACCGGCTGTAATATTACAGAAGAATATAAGCCACATTATCAGGAATCTGCCTGAAAGAATACTGTCCTTAGCTGTAAGTGAATCAGCAGCAGAAGCAGCAGCAGCTGAAACAACAGGAGGTGTATAACCTGTTGGAACATAATCCGCCGGAGGATTCTGAAGCATGAAGCCCACTGGAAGAGTAAGCACAAGAAATATCACACCAAGAGCAATAAAAAGCTTAACTAGAACTGCCTGTTGTGTAGCAATATCTGTTGCTGCTTCCCAGTTGAAAGCATCCATAAGCATTGGTGCGAAAATTTTTGACATAAAAAGAGCACCAAGACCAAAACCCATAACAACAAGACCTGTGGCAAAACCCTTCTTGTCCGGGAACCACTTGGATACTGTTGCAACAGGTGTAACATAACCTAGACCAAGACCGCAACCACCTATAACGCCATAGGTAAGGAAAAGAAGAGGTGCACTCTGAGCTTTAAGAGCATATGCTGCAGTAAGATAACCTAAAGCGAAAAGAAATCCGCCCAGCATTGCTAATTTTCTAGGTCCTACCTTAGGCAGAAGAACCCCGCCAACAGCAGCAGAAAGACCAAGAAAACAAATTGCAAGACAAAATGCCCATGCTGTCATACTCTGTGACCAGCCAAAAGAATCAGCAAGTGGTTTTTGAAAAAAAGACCATGCGTAAGCAGTTCCGAGGCATATCTGAAGACATGTTCCGGAGATAGCTATAACCCATCTTTTTGAGTCGAGATTTGCATTACTCATTACTCAAATCCTCCATAAATTTTGTTTTTTATAAATATATCACTAGTCATATATTTCAATGTCTAGTGATTTTTTGAGCTTAATAAGTTTTAATGCCCCTTTGCTGAATAATAAGTCTTTAACGATTCATCACAAGCATCACATTTATAACTGCTATCACAGTGCTTAACAAATTCATCTTTAAAATACTTGAGTGTTGTTGTTATAGGCATTACAGGAGACTGGCCTAATGCACATAAAGAAGCCACCTGCATAAGTTTTGACTTTTCCATCATCAGGTCAATATCCTCAACACTGGCCTTTCTCTGTGCAAACTTCCTTGCAATAGCATGAAGCTGTGCTGTACCAACACGACATGGAACACACTGACCACATGACTCGTGCTCAAAAAAGCTGAGTACCTGTAAAAGGAAATCAACAGCACATGTATTCTGATCTGCAACAAGCACAACACCTGAACCAAGGGTTACACCTTTTTTTATAGGCTGATCAATATCAAGGGGAAGATCCATTAAATCCTCTCCAAGAATACCGCCTGCACTTCCGCCAACCTGGGCAAACTTGAAACTACTGCCATTTTTCATTCCACCACCGTGAGTTTCAATAATTTCACGCATGGTTGTGCCCATGGGAAGCTCAACAAGGCCTGTACGGTTCATTTTACCTGAAAGACAGTAAAGCTTTGTTCCTGAACAGCCTGGCATTCCAACAGAGTTATACCAGTCTGCGCCTTTTTCAATAATCAGAGGAACAGACATAAGTGTTTCAACATTATTCACATTTGTGGGCCTTGCCATGTAGCCTGCTCCACCTGGGAAAGGCGGCTTAAATCGCGGATAACCCCTTTTCCCTTCCATTGAATTGATAAGGGATGTTTCCTCTCCACAAACATAGGCTCCGCCACCCTCTTTGATAAATATATCAAAACTAAAATTGGAACCAAAGAGGTTTTTGCCAAGAAGCCCCTTAGCCCTTGCCTGAGCTATAGCTTTTTGAAGCCTTTCTATTGATCTCCTGAACTCTCCTCGCACATATATATAGCCTATGCTTGCGTCTATTGCATATCCGCATATAGCCATACCCTCAAGAAGAAGATGAGGATTCTCTTCCATAAGTATGCGATCCTTAAATGTTCCGGGCTCGCCCTCATCTGCATTACATACTACATACTTTTGCATGTCACCCTTTGTTACAAAGGACCATTTCATTCCTGCAGGGAAACCAGCTCCACCTCTGCCTCTAAGGCCTGATCCCTTAACCTGATCAATTATATCAGCACGATCCATTGTCAAAGCTTTTTTAAGAGCCTCATATCCACGATTCTGCACATATGAGTCAACCTCAAGCGGGTTAATTTTACCTATATCCGCCAAGAGCCTCTTTTCCTGCTTGGAGTCTATTATACACTTCTTCCCTTCAACCTCAGGGCCGCAGTCCTCACCAACAATCGGCTCCTTCTTCCTGTAATCATCAAATATCTGCTTTAACCTTGCACCATCAAGGTTACCATGGATATCATAGTTCACCATCATTGCAGGTGCAACTGAACACACTCCAAGACACTCGCACTTTTCAAGATGAAAAACCCCGTCTGGAGTTGTTTCCCCTATTCCTATACCAAGTATGTTTTGTACTTCTTTAAAAATTGTAGTTGAACCCATAACATGGCACGGACCTGATTTACACACCCTGATTATATACTTTGCCCTTGGGTCTTTTTTAAACATTGTGTAAAACCCTATAAAACCGGCAACAGCACTTTTAGGTATGTTCATCTGCTTTGCCACTTTATTGAGTGTATCAACTTCCAGAACATTTTTGCCTGACTGGTTCTCCAGGTCCCTTAGAATAAGCATAAGGTGTTCCCTGTCATTTCCATACTTATTTATTGTAGCTTCAATTGTTTCAACTTTCATTACCCACCCCCTTACGCATTTATCTTTTCAATTTTACAGGCACAGACCTTAAACTCCGGGATCTTACATGTTGGATCCAGAGCATCAATAGTAAGCCTATTAGCTGCTGCTTCTGCAAAATGAAAGGGTATAAAAACGACATTCGGTTTAGGTATGTCACTAATTATGGCCTTAAGCCTGATACTTCCCCGCCTGCTTGAAACAGAAATCATTTCACCATCGGAAATATTATAGTTACTTGCATCATTGGGATGCATTTGAACAAACGGTTCATCGACTATTTCAGTAAGTATTTTTGAATTACGGGTCATTGTTCCAGTATGAAAATGCTCCAGTATCCTTCCTGTTGTAAGAACTACAGGATATTCAGGATCAACATCTTCTGCTGGAGGTGCATACTCAACAGCACTAAAAAGACCAAGACCTCGTGAGAACTTGTCTTTGTGAAGGAACTGGGTTCCTGGATGATTCTCTGTAGGACATGGCCACTGAAGAAGTTCCCTGTCCATCCTGGCATATGTTAATCCGGCATAGGAAGGAGTAACCTTCCTTACTTCTTCAAAAATATCCTCAGCACAGGAATAATCCCATGATGCCCCCATCCTGTTTGCCACCTGCATAATAATCCACCAGTCATCCTGGCTCTCACCTGCAGGTGTAACCACTTTATGCATTAACTGGACCCGGCGCTCGGTATTGCTCACTGTTCCTTCTTTTTCAAGAAAAGCTCGTCCGGGGAATATCACATCAGCATACTGTGCTGTTTCAGTAAAAACTATATCCTGCACAACAAGAAAATCAAGGGCTTCAAGTGCCTCAATTACATGCTGCTGATTCGGGTCGGACATTACAGGGTTTTCTCCAAAAACATAAAGAGCCTTTAAACTCCCCTCAATTGCTGAATTTAAAGATTCAACAATAGTTAAACCCGGTTTAACTGAAAGCTCAACTGATGTTTTCCATGCTTCCTTAAATTTTTTCTGATTATCTTCACTTGCAACAGGCTGATATGCAGGATAAACTGCATTAAGAGCACCCATGTCACAGGCTCCCTGTACATTGTTTTGTCCTCTTAAAGGATTAACTCCTCCGCCTGCTACTCCTATGTTACCAAGTAACATCTGCAGATTTGCACAAGCCTTTACTCCATTAACTCCTGACTTGAACTGGGTAATACCCATACAATAATAAAGCGCCATTGGCTTGCTTTCTGCAAAAATTCGTGCTGCCTTTACTATCAAAGAAGGATCATCAAGACCGCATATTTCAGCAACATATTCGGGAGTATATTTTTCAAAGGTTTTAGCCATTTCCTCAAAGCCTTCACACCTTGTTTTAACATATTCCTTATCATAAAGATCTTCTTTTATAAGCACATGTCCAAAGCCATTAAGAATTGCAATGTTTGTTCCAGGTTTTATCTGGAGAAAAACATCAGCAAATTCTGCTAATTCTATTTTTCTGGGGTCAACAACCACAAGTTTTTTCCCCTTGTTTATTACTGCATTTTTTATCATTGATCCTATTACAGGATGATTTTCTGTTGTATTGGAACCGATTACAAGGAACGATTCTGTCAGGGGTATTTCCCTGATAGAGTTTGTCATTGCACCTGAACCAAGAGTGGCCGCCAGACCGGCGACAGTAGAGCTGTGTCAAAGACGGGCGCAGTGATCAACATTGTTGGTTCCGATTACTGCCCTCATAAATTTTTGCATTATATAATTCTCTTCATTAGTACATTTAGCAGAAGAGAATCCCATTATTGAATCAGGACCATTGGAAGCCTTAATTTTGGTAAGTCTCTCTGCAACATAGTCAAGAGCCTCTCCCCACTCAGCTTCTTCAAATTTACCGTTTCTTTTAATCAAGGGTTTGGTTAAACGTTTGTCACTCTGAACAAAGTCAAAACCAAAGCGTCCCTTAACACAAAGATGTCCTTCATTAGGTCCGCTTTCATTTCCAAGAGCCTTAACAAGCTCACCTTTTGGATTTGTATAAAAGTCGATTTTACATCCCACACCACAGTAAATACAAATACTGGATTCCTTTTTGAGTTCCCATTCCAGGCCTTTCCCGTGAACAGTTTGAAATGAAAGAGCCCCTGTAGGACAAAGCTGAACACATGTTCCGCACTGCACACAGTCCGATCCTCCAATTGATTCAAACATATCTGAAGTCAATGTGGTTTGAGAACCTCTCCCTGTAAAATCCCAGATATTTTTTACCTGAATTTCAGCGCAGGCTTTTATACATCTTCCGCAGAGTATACACCTGTTTTCATTTCGTCTTAATCCTGCACTTGATTTAACATCAACCTGCCTTACTCTCTTTGGAAAATCATATGTGGGATTTTCCACTTCGTATTGGAAACAAAGTTTTTGAAGCATACAGTTTCCATTTGCTTCACAATAAAGACAGTTGTGATCGCCTTCAGCAAGGAGCATTTCAAGAATACCCTTTCTGAGATTATAGATCTCCTCGTCTTCTGTTATAATTTTTGCCCCATCTGTAGCTGGCTCTGTACAGGAGGCCTTAACCATAACATCATTAACACGCACTATACAAAGTCTACAGGCACCTGTTTTACTTATTTTCGGATGATAACAGAGGTGTGGAATATGAAAGCCATTTTCATTTGCAATTTCGAGTATTGTCTGACCTTTTCTTCCTGAGACCTCCACCCCGTCAATCGTGAGTTGGATTTTGTCCATAAGAAGCTCCTTCTGTTTTTATATTTTTTTTTATTTATTTATATTTTTACCTTTCTGAAAAATTAATTCCTGCTTAAAATTTCTCAGGTAAAGTAAAAAGTATACGCAATGTTTAATTTATTTAATTTATTTATAGCAAATTTGTCAAATAAGAATCATCTAAAAACAACTTTACTAAACAATACACCACACATTGTTCATCTATTACATATATTCATTTTTTTCAACACAAAAACTGTTAAACAATTAAAAATCAACTATAATTATGCCTAAATTCAATTGATTCTGATACCCTTCAATTGTTTTTCAACAATAAAACATTAATTGAGCATAAAATAATTTATTCAGAAATATATGCTATTTTTCTTTACTATTTACAGGAAATCAATTATTTGAACACTTAATGCATAATTTAAACAGAATAGGTATTATTTAATGAAAAAAATATTAATTTCATTTATGCTTACAATAGTACTGGCAGTAAGCATTCAGGCCAATCCGGAAATTATTTTCAAAAAAACTGTTCATAATTTCGGTAAAATTAAACCTGACACAAACCATTCAGCCTCATTTACTTTTTATAATCGTGGCACTTCAACATTAATTATAGAAAGATTTCGGGCTGGATGAGGCTGCAGAGCTACCCTTGTTTCAGGAAGGGAAATCCCTGCAGGTGGCAGCGGAACAATTGAGGTTGAACTAATAGCGGACCAGCATTTAGGAAAAATAACCAGGAGTATTCTTATTATTACCAATGATCCTGTTAACAGAACCACAAGGCTGATTCTGGAAGCTGAAGTTACTGATTAACAAAACAATTAAAAGGAAAATGACTTTGAAGACAAAAAAATACGAATCTTTAAAAACAAAACCAGGGTTCCCTCTTCCCTGTGGAGCAAATGTTGTAAACAATGGCGTGCAATTTTCAATATTTTCCCGAAATGCCACAGGTGTAACACTTGTACTTTTTCATTCCCATGAACAGGACTCCTCTTTTACTGAAGTTGAACTTGATCCTCTTTTTAATAAAACAGGCGATATATGGCATATATTTATAGAAGGGCTTGAAGAAGGCCAGGTTTACGGCTATCGTATTGACGGTCAATATAGCCCTGACCTGGGACACAGATTTAACAGACAAAAGCTTCTTATTGATCCCTATTCCAGAGCTTTAACTGGAAACTACATCTGGGATTTATCAAAGGCATGGGGAACTATTCCTGAATCTGATGATCAGTACCGTTCAATTTCAAAAACCGACAGCCTGCCCTTTGTTCCACGAAGCATTGTTGTAAATTCAAGGGAAGATTCAATTATTCATTCTATTCCTATTCCTGAAACAGACCTTATAATTTACGAACTTCATATAAAGGGATTTACTGTTCACAACAGCTCCGGTGTGTTCAAGCCAGGCACATACATGGGACTTACTGAAAAAATACCCTATTTAAAATCCCTGGGAATTAATGCAATTGAGCTTCTCCCTATACAGGAGTTTGATGAATTTGAGAATATAAACATCAATCCTGATACAGGCGAAAGATTAAAAAACTTCTGGGGATACAGCACCATTGCCTTTTTTGCACCCAAAAGCAGCTATTCCAGCAGTGGAGTTTCAGGAGAACAGGTAAAAGAATTCAGGCAGATGGTTAAGCGATTTAAAGAAGAGGGCATTGAAATATTCCTTGATGTTGTGTTTAACCATACCCACGAAGGTGACCACAAAGGCCCCACACTATCATTCAGGGGAATAGACAATACCATATACTATATTCTTAATGATGACAAAGCCAGATACAAAAACTTTTCAGGATGCGGAAATACTGTAAACTGCAATCACCCTAATGTAAGACAGTTTATTCTGGACTGCCTGAGATACTGGGTTGTAGAAATGGGTGTAGACGGGTTCCGCTTTGATCTTGCCTCTATACTTGGCAGAGACCAGAATGGCGAAATGCTTAGCAACCCTCCCCTGGTAGAGTGGATTGAAGAGGACCCCATTCTAAGGAAAACCAAAATAATAGCTGAGGCATGGGATGCAGGCGGTGCTTATCAGGTTGGGGCTTTCCCAGGCAGATGGGCAGACTGGAACGGCAGATACAGAGATGATGTGAGAAAATTCTGGCGCGGTGATGAAGGGTACAAAGGAATATTTGCCACAAGAATTACAGGAAGCTCTGATATTTATGAAGACTCATCACCCTGCAGAAGCATTAACTTCATTACGTGCCATGATGGATTTACACTCAATGACCTGGTGAGCTTTAACTCAAAGCATAATTTCCAAAATGGAGAAAACAACAGGGATGGCGAAAACAATAATTACAGCTGCAACTGGGGATATGAAGGCCTGAAAGCCCCTGAATTTATAGAAAAAATAAGAATAAGAATGATAAAGAATTTCATTGCAACGCTATTTTTGTCACTGGGAATTCCCATGGTGCTTGCAGGAGATGAATTCAGAAGAACACAAAACGGGAACAACAATGCCTATTGTCAGGACAATGAAATCTCCTGGCTTAACTGGGATTTTCTGGAGAAAAACCGGGAAATTTATGATTTCACAAAAGGTATTATCGCCTTTAGAAAAGCCCACCCTCTTGTAAGAAGAAGAGAATTTTTTACAGGCAAACAGCTGCCTGGACGATCTTCAGAAGATATAAGATGGTTTGAGCCCAAAGGCACTAAACCTGACTGGAATGATAAAAAAAACATCATAGCTCTGCTTATGAATGGAGAATATGCTCCGGATGAAAAAAACATTCAGGATTCTGATATTTATATGATGTTTAATGCATCAGATAAAAACACCGTTTTTATGCTTCCTCCTGCTCCAAATGGCAATAAATGGAAAGTTGCAATAAATACAGCAGAAACACAGGGGTTAGATATATTTAATAAAGAAGAGCCTGAAGTCAACAGGAACTTTTTTACAGTGAAGTCCCATTCTATGGCTGTACTCATAGCTACTATTTAAATTAAGCCCCCATATTTGGGGGCTTTTATAGAACTCATATTATTTGAACTTTTAGGCAATGGCTGAATTTAACTCATCAAGCAATTCAGTTATATTTGCATCATTTCGTCCATGAGCACGCATACCCTGCTCAAGTGTTTCTGATACTGCTAAACGGCATCCAATGCAATGAAGCCCGTATTTGCTTAAAATAGGAGCTGCATCAGGAAAGGACTGAAGAAGCTCCCCAAATGTCATATCCTTTGAAACTTTTTTTTCTGGTTTACCCATTATATTATCCTCTTAAAAATTAAATTATAACTGGAATTTATGTATATTTTAATAATCGTACAAACAAAGTCCAGATATTTAACAAATTATCTTTATAAAATTTAACAAAATAATATAATATATGAATAATTTTAACAGTTAAGTTACAATATTCTTTCCTTCTTAATTCTCCAAAGACTTATCTAACTGAAACTGTTCATTATTAATGAACAGTTTATTAATGATAAATTTGCATAAAATTCAAATTTTTTAAACTAAAAAATCTATTTAGGAATTATTACTGACAAAATAATCTTTTAATATAATAACTGATTATATTATACTATATTTATAGCGATACTATATATAGAAGAGAGTTATTTTTATTTTACAAGGGAAGATCAAATAAACAAAGTTTATGAATATAATACTAATTGCAGTACTAATGATAATCCTTCTCATAATTGCATGGCTTCTTTTCAGCAATAAAAATGAGAAAATCCCATCAAAAACAGCTGAAATAATAGAACCGGTTGAAAGTGAACCTGAAAAAATTCTCAGGCGAAGATCATCTGACAGAGCTATTGAACAGGAATTTCCGGAAGACCCTGAAAAGGGTCTTGATCAGAATCTTATAAAAAAAAGCGAACCTTCTGGTGTTTTTGAACTTCCCTTTACAGCTAATGAAATTATTCCTGATAATTCCAGATTCAAATTATATAAAAGAACCCTTGTTAACTCTGAAATTTATGCCATTAAAGGCGACTATGAAACAGCTATATCTCTCTTTAAGGGAGTTAGTAATAGAATTTCAGATTTTGACGTAAAAAGCAAAATTGAAAGCAACATTGAATACCTTAACCTGTTTCGCAAACGACGGGAAGAAGATGTTAAGAAAAAAATGGAATCTATGTACTCTTCACATATACCAGGACAGCCAGGTGAATTAAAAGTAAAAATAGACGGTCATGTACCGCAGACCATAAACATTGGACTTTCGGATAAGAATTTTAATGCTGATAGCATTATAGAAAAAATAACAGAGCAAATATCAAACCAGCTTTTAAATGTTAAAGGTGAAATTGAAAAATTAAAAACTGAAACTGATGATAACCTGCTCCCAGATAGCAGTGAAGAACTTGACAATCTCCAAAATGAACTGAGCAATCTCAAGGAAAAATTTTCAGAACTGGACTATGATAAAAACAAAACCCTGGATGAATTAAAAAGCCTTTATCAAACAAGAGAATATGAACTTAAACTTCTTAATGAAAAAGAAAAAGAATTAATCAGGCATGAACTTCTCAGTCAAATTAAAGATGAGATGCGAGGATTTTCTGATTTAAAAAACACTCTGGATCAACTGAACAACAAGATTGAAAATTTAAACAATTTAAAAATTCCTGAGAGCAAAGATGAACCCCGCATAATACATGCAAAATATGAATCATCCATACCTGTTCACTTTGACCCCAAACCTGTACTTGAAATCCTGGAAAGTTTAAACAAACAGGAGAAGAAAACACAGGATGAACCGGAACTTGAGACTACACCAGAACCGGAACTTGAGCCAGTGCCTGAACCTGAACTGGAGCTTGAACCCATACCAGAGGTAGAACCAGAATCTGAACTGGAGCTTGAACCCATACCAGAAGTAGAACCAGAACCTGAACCTTTGGACCTGCAGGAAGCTCCTGAAGAAGATGTTAAAACTGAAGAGCCGGATAAAGAAGATATAATTGAAATTCCTGATAAAGATATTCAGCTTGAAAAAGAAAAAGAAATTCAAAAGCATATAGATGATGAAGAAGACCCCAATGAATTTGAGCTTTTAAGCGAATACGGCCAAATAAAGGATGAAAGTACCCTTACTGATGAAGATATTTTTGAAAAGATTTTAAAGGATGACAAAAAAAAATCAGATGTTCCGGAATTTGAGATACTAGGTGATTTACAGAAAGATGAAACTGAATACAGCCTTGATGATACAGCCATGGATGAGAGGAAAAAGGCTGAACATGATTTTTATAAGAGATTTATTAAACCCGATAGAATTAAAAAGAAGGAACTCCCTATTCTCAAAGTAAGCTACGATTTTAACAAGCTTCCTGATGAGTTTAGTCTTTCAAGGGAAAAAAATATTCTTGAATATGCTTTTTATAGATATAAACCCATGCTTATCAGGGCAGATGAATTTATAAAGCAAAGAAAGGTTAAAGACGCAATCAACTACTACCGTGTTGTTATGGACCAGAATATACCTGTAGAATTTAAAATCATGATAAAGAAAAATATTCACGACCTTACTGAATATCTGGAGAAATATCTTGGGGCTGAATAAAATAACTAACCAGAGAAAAAATCAAAGTTTTTCCTGCACCTTAAAATCCTGTTGAGATTCAAATTTTCCCATAGGCTTTTTTGTCTTTTAAAAACATTTAAATTTTTATATTTTTAAAAAAAGCTCATATTTTTTATATTTACAGGTTTTTGCTGATTTTTATTATCCCATATGTTTATCAATTGCACTTGACAATAATAAAGATGCAAATTAATATGCTTATTCAATATAAAAAATAATGAGACATAAAAAATGAAAAAAAATACTTCAATCATTTTGGATAATTACGAAAAAGGACTTTTAATAGGAATAATATCCCGGGCCATAAGCGATGATAAATCCCTGGCCTCAGATGATATTGAAAAACTTAAAGAGCTAAAAAAAGAACTTCAGGAAATATAAACTATGCAACAGGATATGATTATTTAAAAACATATTCTGTTGCAACTCCAGCCTGTTCAACAACACCACCACTTACAGCTATTAAGTCACCTTTCCTAGAGGCATTATTAATATCTTGAAAATTATTAATCTTTAAAATTGTTAATATTGAACAAAATTTAATTTTTTTTAAAACATTCATCTTCTAAAATGAACAATATTGCGAACTATTAAACATTCTTCATCTTTTTTACTTGATAAAATTAATTTGAAGGTTAATGTGTCATAAGATTCATAATTTTCTCAGGGAGTTTTTTAACATGAAAAAAAAGGTCACTTTAAAAACATTGAAGCTGCAGGAAAAAGAGGCAAGGAAAAACCTTATAATTGATGCTGCTGAAAAAGTTTTTGCCACAAAATCTGTTGATAAAGCAACCATGAGGGAAATAGCCAATGAAGCAGGCATGGCAACATCTTCAATATACCGGTTCTTTTCCAATCAGGAAGCCATACTTGTGGCAGCCACTGTACGCACACAGACCATTTTTAATGAAATTCTTAACCGGCTGACAGATGATGAAAAACCTGAAGAAAGCCTGCGTAATCTTTTAAACAAATATATTGATTTCATATCGGAAAATGACACCTACTTTAGAATGATGACAATACTCATGTCCCAGGGGAATCTTAATCCTGAATCAAGCAAGGCAATTGTTGCTGTTATGAATGAAACACTGGCTGGAATTGACAAAATATTTGAACTTATGAACTTTAAAGGAAATCCCAGGCTCCTTTCCAGATACATCTATTCAAGCATGATAGGAGTATCTGTATCATACAATAAACTCCCTGGAATAAATCAGGAAGCTCGCGTTAAACACATGAGATCACTAGCCCAGATAATCTATGATATGATTATTCACTATCCCAGGGACGTAAAAATACAGGAATAAAAACTGTTAGATCTCATACTCTGTTTCTTCACTTGCAAGCTCAATCTTAAGCTCTTTCGAAGCCCTTTTATTTACACTAACATAAGTAAGTGCATTGGAAAGTACACTGTCAAGTTTTTCATCATCATAATTAGGGTCATGATGAAACAGCACCAGCTTCTTTACGCTATTCATTGAAGCAATATCAATAGCAATGGACGCGGATGAATGCCCCCATGAGATCTTGTCACCTACTGATTCTTCAAATGTATATTGAGTATCAAAAAGAAGAAGATCAGCATCATGGAAAAACTCGTTATATGAATGAATTAGATCAATTTCATTTATACTGAATTCGCAATCGCTTGTATAGACAAAAACACTCTCCCCATCTTCAATTCGAACACCATATGCGCCTCCTGGATGAGGCATGCTTTTTACAAAAATTTTAATATCATTTATAAAAAAAAACTCATCCGATTTAACAGAAAAAAATCTTTTTGAAGCAGCCATGCTATCAAGAGTTAATGGGAAATGGCTATCCACCTGCTGATAATCAAGCCTCTCTTTGATATCCTTCAAAGCTGAATAAATATTAAATCTGTTCCCTTTTATGTACAAAGGAGTAAAAAAAGGAATACCGTGAATATGGTCCCAGTGAGTATGAGTAAGTATAATATTTGCTGCACCTTTTCCTGAAGCAAAATCTTCCTTCATCAATTCCCGGCCAAGATTAATCAAACCTGAACCACAATCTATTATTATTATTTCACCTGATAAGGTACGCACCTCGATACAGGTGGTATTTCCGCCATAGAAACCCTTTATAGAAAGAGGCAGATTCTCCACAAATTCCTTTACAGATTCTTCTGAAGAAAGATCTCCTGGTCGAGCAAGGGTAAGTGCCTTGATTATTTTGTTTTCAATAGTTGAAGAATTAAGCGGCGTAGGATGTGAACCCCGAACCCCCCAGAGTTTTACTTTCATTTTATTCACTCGTTTCCTGTATAATGACATTTTATGTCTATGCTACCCTTAATAAATTTAATTTCAATAAAAATTCACACCTTTAATAAAAAACTTGACACTCTACAATTATAATACTTTCCTTTTGACACAAAATTATTCTTGGAAACCTCAAAAAATATATATTCGGATAAAATAAAGCATGAAATTCTCTGACAGAATATTAAAAGTAAAGCCATCTCCAACCCTTGCTGTAACTGAAATGGCTGCCCAGCTTAAATCCCAGGGAATAGATGTTCTGGGATTTGGTTCAGGAGAACCGGACTTTGACACTCCTCAACATATTAAGGATGCTGCTATAAAAGCAATTGAAGCTGGTAAAACAAAATATACTCCAGCAGGCGGACTCCCACAATTAAAAAAAGCAATAATTGACAAGTTTTTAAGGGACAACAAGCTTGATTACAGACTCTCGGAAATAATTGTAAACTGCGGCGGGAAACACTCATTCTACAATCTTATGCAGGTTCTGCTTAACAATGGAGATGAAGTAATTATCCCTTCGCCATATTGGGTATCATTCCCTGCAATGGTTGAACTTGCCGGAGGAATTCCAGTAATACTGAATACTGAAGCTGAAACCAATTTTAAAATAACGCCTGAACAGCTTAAAAAAAGTATTACCCGCAAAACAAGTGCTGTTGTCATAAATTCACCTTCCAATCCTACAGGTGCAGCCTATACTTTTGATGAGCTTAAAACCCTGTCTGAAGTTATTCTTGATGCAGGAATTTTGGCTATATCTGATGATATTTATGAATCTATTATCTACGAAAACTATAAATTCAACAATATCGCCAATGTGTCAAATGACATGTTCAAAAAAACAATAGTGCTTAATGGTGTATCCAAAACCTATGCCATGACAGGCTGGCGCATAGGATACATGGCAGGCAATGAAAATATTATTAAAAAAGTGGAAATCCTTCAGGGTCAATCAACATCCAATCCCTCATCCATATCACAGTATGCAGCAATTGAAGCTTTATCAGGCGACCAGTCAGCAGTTAGTGAAATGGTCAAAGCTTTTGACAGACGCAGAAAACTTGTTGTACAAGGCTTAAACAGCATACCTGGCTTCAACTGTTACAACCCTGAAGGAGCCTTTTATGTTTTTCCCAGGGTAGATGAAGTTTATAAATTTAAGGGCTGGGAAAAAATTGAAGAAAAATATAAGGATGAATATAAATCATCATCTCTTTGTGCATATCTTCTTGAAGAAGCTAAAAGCGCTGTTGTTCCCGGAATAGGTTTTGGTAATGACAACTATTTCCGCATGTCCTTTGCAACTTCAGATGAGAGCCTTATAGAAGGGATAAAAAGAATAAGGGAAGCAATAGAAAAACTTACTTAAATGCCTTTTACGCGTTAATGCGCAAATAATATAAAGGGGGGAAATTTATGAAATTTCAAATTCTGCTGTATGTGCTTGGGAGGAAACTTAAGTCAAAACTTAAGAAGAGTCCTGAATTCAAAAAAAGAGTATCAGAAAAAAACTGCACAGTTCAAATTAAAACAGCTGATAACTCAAGAGGAAGATACTATACTTTCAACAATGGCG
>CAZYPA010000028.1:0-27498 GCA_964649175.1 uncultured Leptospirales bacterium
TTAAGGAAATGACAGTATTTGAAAATGTAATGATAGGGAGACACTTTCGCAGCAAGAATCCTGTTCTTTCTAAAAACAGGCCCCTTAATTTTATAATTGGTCGTCTCTTGACCAGGCAGGAGGAAAGGGATATTTATTATAATTCTCTTAAATGGCTCGATTTTTTCAATCTTCTTGATTTACGGGATGAATATGCAAAAAATCTTCCATATGGCAAGCAAAGAGAACTGGAAATAGCCAGAGCACTTGCAACTGAACCTGAACTAATTTTCCTGGATGAACCTGCAGCAGGCATGAACCCTCAGGAAACAGACCAGCTTATGC
Source organism: uncultured Leptospirales bacterium (assembly GCA_964649175.1). Taxonomy (GTDB): domain Bacteria; phylum Spirochaetota; class UBA4802; order UBA4802; family UBA5550; genus JBBAGC01. The sequence goes on from CAZYPA010000028.1 coordinate 325, forward strand.
AAACCATAAAGCGCATAAGAGACCTGGGAATTACAGTTGTTCTGATTGAACACGATATGAAGCTGGTCATGAATATATGTGACTCAATAATAGTGCTTAACTACGGCAGTAAAATAGCTGAAGGCACTCCAGGACAAATTCAAAATAATAAAGATGTAATAGAAGCTTACCTGGGGAAATCGGATGAGTAAAACAATTTTAACAATAAAAGATCTTAAAGTTAACTATGGCAATATAGAAGCCCTTAAAGGTGTTAACCTTTCTGTTTCAGAGGGTGAAATTGTATGCTTAATTGGTGCTAATGGTGCTGGAAAGACCACACTTCTTAAAGCAATAGTAGGGCTTGTTCCCCTGAAAAATGGCGAAATAACCTATAAAGATGAAACCATTGGAATTGCATCAGAAGACAATGAGCACCATTTAAATTTAAAAAAAACACATCTCTCTACAGACAGGATTATCTCCAAAGGAATATCAATGGCTCCTGAAGGAAGAGGAATTTTTGCACAAATGACTGTTCTTGAAAACCTGGAAATGGGAGCATTCCTCCTTAAAGACAAGCCTGAAATAAACAGGCGAATTGAGGAAAAATACCAGATGTTTCCTATTCTCAAGGACAGAAGAAAACAGCTTGCTGGTTCACTCTCAGGAGGAGAACAGCAGATGCTTTCAATAGCAAGGGCCTTAATGTCAGCACCCAAGCTTCTTCTCCTTGATGAGCCAGCCCTGGGACTTGCTCCTATTATAATCCAAAATATATTTCAAACTATATCAAGCATAAGCCATGATGAAAAAGTAACTATTTTTATTGTTGAACAAAACGCCAGAATGGCTTTGGGAGTTTCTGATAAAGGCTATGTTCTTGAAACAGGGAACATAGTGCTGGAAGACAAAAGTAAAAATCTGCTTAAAAATCCCAAGGTAAAAGCAGCCTATCTGGGTGAATAGGATTTAAAATAATTATGAACAAAGGGATTTTTAATAAATCTGATTTTAAGTTTTTTATTGAACTAATAACACTAGCTGGTAAAAAAGCCCATGATCTGCAAAAAAAAGAAATCAAAGTCCAGAGAAAAAAAGATGCCACAATAGTAACAGAGGTTGACTTTCTCACACAGGATTTTCTTATTTCCAGAATATCAAAAAAATACCCTGACCTGATTTTTGTACATGAAGAAAACTTCAACACTTCAAATTCTCCCATTTCAGATGATACAATATCAGTAATCATTGATCCAATAGATGGAACAGCAATGTTCAGCATGTATCTTCCAATATGGTGTATATCCATAGGAATATTTAAAGGATTTGAACCAGTTTACGGGTTTGTTTATTCTCCAGGATCGGATATGCTGTTTTACGCAGATGATAACAATTCATATCTTAATGGGAAAAAACTTCTGGTTGACCGGAACCTGATAATAGATAGTGAAACAAATATATTCTGCACATCAGAAGCCGGCTTTTCAATAAGAGGATTTCCAGGGAAAATCCGCAACCTGGGCTCAACAGCTTTTCACGCATGCCTTACAGCTGACAACAGGCGCAACAGGCTTCTTGCATTTATAGGACAATCCTTTTTATGGGACTGGGCAGGTGCAATACCAATAATCAAAAAAGCAGGGGGGAATATTAAATACCTGGATGGATCTGATATTGATATAAAAAAAATAATTGATAATGGCTATGCCCTTGAACAAAATGCAGTAGCCTATAACAGCGACGATTTTAAAATAATACAAAATTATTTAAAAAACTAAAATAACAACTCTGCAAATAATATTTACTTGCCTATACAAAATCTGCTAAAAATTGAACCAAGCACATCATCAGCGCTTACCTCACCAGTAATCCCGGAAAGTGTATCCATAAGCTCTGAAAGTTCAAAAGCAATAATTTCAGGAAGCTCCTCCCTGTTAAGAAGCGCCATTACCTCATTGACCCCTGACCTTGCTTTTTCCAGAATTGAAATAATCCTTGCATCAGCAATAAAAGAATTTTTAAACCCTGCAAATTCTTTGAAGATCATCTCCCCTATTGCTTTTTCCAAAGCTTTAAAACCTGAACCGGTTTTTGCAGAAACCTCAATAAAATCAAGACCGCTCTCCTGAATAATTTTTTCAGCAGTGCCCTTATCCACCTTATCTATTTTATTAAGAATAAAAATTTTCCTGCTCTTTTCCAATGAATCAATTATAGTCCTGTCCTCATCAGTAATTCCTTCAAATGCATCAATTACCACCAGTACCAGAGAAGCCTCAGAAATACTCCTTCTGCTCCTTTCCACTCCCTGCCTTTCTATCTCATCCTCTGGAGATCCCAGACCTGCTGTATCAGTAAGATTAATTCTTACGCCTTCAATCTGCAAAGTCTCGCGTATAAGATCTCGGGTTGTACCGGGAATATCTGAAACAATAGCCCTTTCCTCATTTAGAATAAGATTAAGCAGACTCGATTTCCCTACATTAGGGCGACCTGCAAATATAACATCAATACCCCTGGATACACGCTCACCTGTCCGGCATCTGCTGTAAATATCATCTATACTGTTTTTTATTTTTTTTAATGTTTCCACTGCACTGCTATATGAGACAAATTCAATATCCTGATCTATAAAATCTATGCCAGCCTCTATATCAGCTTTAAGAATCATCACAGACTCTCTAAGATCTGCAACTGTTCTTTTTAAAGAACCATGCATCTGGGACAGGGAAGCTTCAATTTCCCAATCACTCCTGGCATTGATAAGAGAATTAATTGCCTCTGCCTGGGTTAAATCCATTTTCCCATTTAAAAAAGCCCTTTTGGAAAATTCTCCAGGTTCAGCCATTCTTATACTGCAACGATTTAATAGCACCAGTATTTTGCTCACAACAAGAGGATTCCCATGACAAAATATTTCAATCATATCCTCTCCAGTAAAACTCAGTGGAGCCTGATAGTATATAAGAATAACATCATCAATTATAAGACCATTTTCAGAGATTGATCCATAGGCAGCAAACCTGTTGGTAATTTTTTCAGGAGCAGAGAAAAAAGAACAAGCGGCCCTGTATGATTCAGGACCGCTTACTCTAATTATTGCAAGTGACGAGTTTATCGGCGCAGTTGCTGGTGCACATATTGTATCTTGAAACATTTTTACTTTCTATTAGAGGGTGAAATTTTAATTTTACGGTAAATACCCTGACCCTCGCTTTTAGTTGTTACTCTTTTATCATTCTGAAGAGAAAGATGAATTAACCTTCTTTCAAATGGATTCATAGGCTCAAGGGTCATTGGTCTCCCGGATTTTATCACTTTAAAAGCCATGTCGCGTGACATCTTTTTAAGGGCCCTTTCCCTTTTTTCCCTATAATCCTCAATATCAAGAATTATCTTTTTTTCACTCCCTGTAGCATGACTTATCATTAAATTTATCATAAACTGAAGTGCTTCAAGCGTTTTTCCTTTTTTACCTATGATAAGCCCTGAGCTGTCCCTGCTTACCAACTCCACATAAACCTTGGACTCTCCCTCTTTTATGTCTTTAATGCTCCCTTCCATTCCCATTTTCAAAAGAAGTGCAGTGAGCATCTCCCTTACTTTTTCACCTACATCATCGTTTTGTTCATTAAAATATATTCTTACCTTTGCCGGCCTGGACACTCCAAAACCAAAAATACCGCTTTTACCCGGATCAATCACTTCCACTGTTACTTTAGAAGCATCTCTTATTCCAAGTTCAGCCAGGGCTTTTTTGGTTGCATCATCAGATGTTCGCCCTTCAGCTTCTATAACCTTCATCATTAGCCTCCTGAATCTTCGTTTATTTCATTATACCATTATGCCATATTAATTTTTTTCTTTTTTTGTTCTCCTAAATGATTAACTACATACTGATGTAAAATCTGATACAGGTTCTGCAGGAACCAGTAAAGCACAAGTCCTGAAGGCATTGTCCAGAATATAAAAAGCAGAATAGCAGGCATCATATACATCATCATTTTCTGCTGCTGTGTTGCTGCTTCACTCATAGTCTGCCTTTGCTGCAATATTGTAGAAACAATCATCAATAAGGGCAAAACATTTACGTTAAATCCTGATACAGTAAGAAGCGTATCAGGCATGGAAAGGTCCTTTATCCAGAAAATAAAAGGGGCATTCCACAAATCGAGTGAATTTATAAGCGCACTATAGAGGGCAAAAAAGAAAGGCATTTGAAGCAGCAATGGCAAGCAGCCACCCAAAGGATTTACCTTGTTCTCTTTATAAAGCTTCATGGTTTCACGCTGAAGCACATCAGGCTTGTCCTTATATTTTGCCTGAAGTTTTTTAAGCTCAGGACTAAGTTCCTGCATTTTTTTCATTGAGTCTGTAGATTTCTTGGTAAGAGGCATGAATACAATTTTTGTTAAAACAGAAAATATTACCAGGGAAAGCCCCAGGTTTCCAAAAAGTTTATTTATATTCATCAAAGCCCAGATAACAAAGTATCTTATAGGTTCTATAATTGTGCTTACATCTGATGCCTTTACCAGTATGGGATCAACATTCTTGAGCAGATCTTTATCCTTTTCACCAAGATAGATCCTGAAAGGCTTTGCAAGCTCTGCTCCAGGTGCAATATTGTTCATTTCAACAAAAAGACCTGTTCTGCTCCCTGTGTCAGGCCTGTTATCAAAGATCGCGCCTGTGCCTGTAAAACCCTTAGGCTTCATAATAAGCAAAAAGTACCTGCTCATTATACCTGCATAATCAGTAGAACCTGATTCTTTTTTTATCTCACCAGCCTTTGAGAAAAAACCTCCGCCTTTGCGGTTTTTTTCAAAACTTCCATCTACTGAATATATTCCTGTTATTGAGTTAAAATTATTCTTATAATCGAGTTTAGGACCCAGAATATCTGAAGGGGAGAAGATCGCAATCCCATCCTTAAACCTCACATCCCTTTTCCCTATGTTGATAAATCTGTACTCTACATTAAAATCATAACCTCTATCAGTGAAAGTAAAAATCTTCTCAATTCGTAAAGGTTCATCATTCATTTTAATATTGGTAAAAAACTTTATTGTATAGTAATCCTCTATTTTGAAATCCCACACTATATTTTCAAGCTCATTGCCATGCAAAAATTCACTTTCACTGAAGCTTACAGTAAAATCAAATTCGCCTTTTGAGTTAAAAAGCTTTTCCTCAAAGGTTAAATCAGCATCCCTTTGAATATAATTAACGCGCTTTATAGAAGCCCCTTTATTGGTGAGCTCAAATTGGAATTTATCAGTTTTCAGCTCAATAATCTGCTCTTTAATATTTCGGGATACACTTGCATAGCTCTCTGCCTTTACAGACCCTTCTCTCTGAACAGCTTTTTGCCCAACAGCTTCCTGAGCCTTCTCCTCCTGCACAACAGGAACAGATTTATCCTGTGTTCCCGGATCAGGTACAAAAAAGTAGAACCAGCCCACCCATACTATCATTGTAAGAACTACTGCAAGTAAGGTTCTTTTTTCCATGTTTTATTCCTTTTGATACATTTTAAATTTTTTAACAACATACCTTTAACAGTTCAATGCTGTGGCATAGAGAAAGGGGAAAAAGACAGAAGTTGAAAATAAAAACTATTTCCAGAGATAAAACTTTTCAGGCACAGGATCAAATCCACCTTTCCCAAAAGGATTGCAGGATAAAATTCTCTTTGCAGAAAGATACCCGCCTCTAAGAAGCCCATGCTTTTGAAGGGCCTCAATAGAATATGTGGAACATGTGGGATAAAACCTGCATGCCTGGGGCAACAGTGGTGATATAAAAATCTTATACAATTTTATTATAAAAACAGCAACACCTGACATGAGAGTGCTGGTTATGCTGATTATTAATCTAACCACTTTCATCAATTACCCCGGTATTTCTAAAAATAGTAATAATTTCAAATCTTAGATCCTCAAAACTCAATTTATCTAAGCCGGAACCGGGTTTAATAATAATTAAAAATCCATTGTTGATCTGATCAATCAGTTCATTACATACAGCTCGAATTCTTCTTTTTATCAGATTCCTTTTACAGGCTTTGCCATAATGCCTGCTTACTGAAATTCCTATTTTAACATCCCCTTTTTCTGATTGATCTTTATCTTTTATCTTCCGATTATCCTTTAAAACAAAAACTGTTAGCCCCGGTCTTCTGCTCTTTCTTCCATTTTGGAATACTTCCTGAAAAATCTTTCTTCCCTTTAGTGAATTAACCCTCTTCACAGCAACTAATATTAATTATTTTTAAGCCTATTTCGGCATCCTCTTCTCGTCAGATACGGTTAACTGATGTCTCCCCTTTCTTCTTCTTCTCATGAGAACTTTTCTACCTTCAGCTGTTGCCATCCTGGCTCTAAATCCATGTTTTCGGTTTCTTTTTAACTTGCTTGGCTGAAATGTTCTTTTCATCGGACATACCTCTTTTAGAATTTATTTTCTGTATTATTGCAATACTCGATTTCAATTTATTAAAATATTGAAAGTAAAACAACACAACTTTCTTATTCTACTGAAATTAAAGTAATACCCTAAAAATAGGGCCTCATTTGTCAATATTAATTTCCTCCATAATATTTACCATTTACTTCATTAAATCCTCAAGAGCAGTTTTTAATTCAGGAAATCTGAAATTATAGCCCTCTTTAACCAGTTTTGCAGGAACAACCCTCTGCCCCTTAACTATAAATGAGCCAAACTCGCCCAGAATAACCCTTAAAACTATACCAGGCACAAATGGAATAATAACAGGACGCTCCACAACATCGCCCATTATACTCGTAAGCTCTTTATTGGTCACTCCCCCTGGAGAAGTACAATTATAAGGCCCTTTCATTGATTCATCTTCAAAGGCCCTTGTCAAAATCTGCGCCACATCTTCAATATGTACCCAGGGAAACCACTGCTTCCCTGAACCAAGCCTGGCTCCCATAAATAGTCTGAAAATTTTTTTCAGTTTAGGAAAAGCTCCTCCCTCTTTGCCAAAAATTGTTCCAAACCGGCAAATAACCACACGAACTCCCTTATCTTCTGCTTTTAAAGCCTCCCTTTCCCAGTCTTTACAAATTCCTGCCAAAAAATCCTTTCCTGCTGAAGCAGTCTCATCAATAATCTCATCCTTATGAAATCCATAGAAACCTGCTGCTGAAGCATTGATCAAAGTTTTTACTTCACCCCCTTTTTGAGGAAGAGTATTTACAATATTCATTGTAGCTTGTATTCGACTGTTGTAAATAAGCTGCTTTTTTTTATCACTCCATCGCTGAAAAATATTAGCCCCTGCAAGATTGATTATCACTTCATTGTCAGCAATAAACTTCTGCCATGAGCCCTCTTTCATTAAATCAGCTCTCACATAACAGGCACCGTCAAAACCAAATTCCGATTCCTTTTTGCTGTCAAAAACAGTTACATCATGTCCTGCCTTAATTAAACGGGGTACAAGATAAGTGCCGGCAAAACCAAGCCCCCCTGCAATTGCTATTTTCATGTAACACCCCGCTTCCCGGATTGTTCCTGACACAAAGAACAGCTTATTCTAAATATTGCTCTGCAATTTTACTCTTTTACACAGCTTTTTTTAAATATATCAAATTATAAAGCCCATGTCATCCAATATTTTTAATTTCAGATATTAAAAAACATAAATAAAAAATATTTATAAAAGGACTATATCCCTTGACAAGCCAGTAATTTATAATATTTCTATAGCAATAATAAATTTGATTCAGAGAATAGAGTATGAACAAGACACTAATAAATGTTGGAGTTGCACAGGTTAAAATAGGACAAAATCCTTCAATACTGCGCACAATCCTCGGGAGCTGCATAGGTATCTGTATTTACGACAGGGTAAAAAAAATGGGAGGCCTTGCACACATACTTCTCCCCATTGATACCTCAAATGGTACTACCCCTGAGAAATACGCAGACACAGCAATTCCACTACTTATTCAAAGATTGTTAAAAGAAGGCTGTACAAGAAATAATATGTCAGCAAAAATCGCTGGCGGAGCTTCCATGTTTAAATTCCAGGCAAATGTAACATTAGGACAGATTGGAGACAGAAACATTGAAGAGACTAAAAAAATTCTTGAACAGCTTAAAATACCTCTCTTGGAAGAGGATACCGGCGGGAATACCGGCCGGGTCATAGATTTTTTTCTTAATGACGGACACATGAAAATAAAAGCTGCCGGAAAAGAAAAAATGTATTATAAGGTTTGATATAAAGCCCGGAGTATTTTAAATGCACGCACATATAAAACAAAGAATAGAAAGTATCATAAATAATATTGCAGCACTCCCCACGATTCCGGAAGTTGCTACTAAAATACTGAGCATGGTAAATGACCCAAATGTTTCCTTTAAAGCTGTAGCAGAGGAGATCTCAAAAGATCAGGCCATGACTACCAATATTCTAAAACTATGCAATTCAGCATACTTTAGCAAAGGAAGGGAAATAAGCTCAATTGACAGGGCAATTGTAATACTTGGCATAAAAGAAGTTACAAATATTGTTATGGTTGTAGCAACAAAACCTATCCTTAATAAATTCATTATTGGATATGACCTTGGCAAAGGTGAACTATGGAAGCAGGGCCTCCTTGTGGGAACCATGGCAAAAAGAATCGCTCTTTTAAAAAACCGCAAGGATATTGCAGATGTAGTCTTTACAGGAGGGATTATACACAATATAGGTAAAACCGTACTTGCCATATTTGTCCAGAATACCTATAATGATATAATGAGTGAAATCAGCACAAAAGGCTGCACTTTCAGTGAAGCTGAAAAAACTGTAATGGGATACAGCCATCAGGAGTTAAGTGAAAAAATTCTTGAAAAATGGAATTTCCCTCCTGTTCTAAAAGCCATTGCCAGGTTCTATTCTGAGCCGGAAAAAGCTCCGGAGGAATTCAAACAGGAAGTGTCCATTGTTCATATAGCAAATACAATAAGCATTATGGCAGGAATAGGCATAGGGAGTGACGGATTATTTCATCAGCTAAGCAGAGATGCACTTGAATCAGCTGGAATCAGCAACGATGAACTTGAAGAACTATTCTCTAAAATACCTGAAATGACAAAGCAGGTCCTGGAAATTCAGTAATTATAAATGAAGTACAAAATTAATAATTACACATACTTTTTTATATCCCTTTGCATATCTCTTTTCATGTCCCGATCCTGTATGGTTTTCTTTTTATCATAAACAGCCTTACCTTTACCAAGCCCCAGTTCAATTTTCACCTTTCCATTTTTAATATATAATCTCAAAGGTACAAGAGTATAACCCTTTTCATTAAGCTTGCCTATAAGCTTTCTTATTTCAGATTTATGAAGAAGAAGTTTCCTTTCCCTAAGAGCTTCATGATTAAACCTGTTACCCATTTCATAGGGAGAAATATTCATACCCACAATAAAAACTTCACCATCCTTAATCCTGGCATAGGACTCCTGTATGCTCACTTTTCTAAGGCGTATTGATTTAACTTCAGTACCGCGAAGCACCACCCCTGCCTCATAAGTATCGTGAATTTCATATTCAAAACGGGCTTTCTTGTTTCTGATTATATCAATAAAACTATCAGCCATAAAAGGCTCCTCTGCTAAATATAAATTATCCCGACCTGCCATAAATAGCCCGGCCGGGATTAACCATTACACTACCTTATTGATGACCCTGTTCATTCTTGCTACAAACTGATTAGGATCTTTTATCTCCACTCCCTCTACTATCATAGCCTGCTCCAGAAGAAGAAAACTTATATCTTCAATTAAAGACTCATCCTCACTGCTTTCCAGCTTCCTGATTATTTCATGGTCAGGATTTATCTCCAGAATAGGCTTAAAATCAGGCAAATCCCCCTGGCCCATTGCTTTTAAAATACTCTGCATCTGCACAGTGGGATCATTTTCATCAGCAACAATACACGAGGGTGAATCACTGAGCCTTGTACTGGCCTTTACATCCTTTACTTTATCGCCAAGCTTCTCTTTTATTTTTTTTACAAGCGGATCTATTTTCTTTTCTCTGTCCCTGTCATCATCGCTTTTTAAATCATTAGCAGCATCACTTCTATTTACTGATTTCAGATCAAAATCCTTATATTTAGGAACAGTAGATATTACTATTTCATCAATTTCATTATCCATAATGATTACTTCAATATCCCTGTTCTTATACATTTCAAGAAGAGGGGAGTTTCTAAGAACACTCTCCTTTTCTCCTGTTATATAATAAATCGCATTCTGATCAGGCCCCATACGCTCAACATATTCAACAAAAGTAGTAAATGATTCTGATTTTGTTGATTTGTACATAACCATCTCCAGCAGCTTTTCCCTGTTCTCAAAATCCTGGTAAAGCCCCTCTTTCATGGGAATGCCAAATTCCTTCCAGAAAGTGTTATACTTATCTCTGTCCTTATTCTTAAGGCTCTCAAGCTCGTTTAAAATCTTCTTAACAGATGAAGATTTTATTTTTGCCATTATCCTGTTATGTTGAAGAATCTCCCTGCTCACATTAAGAGGCAAATCTTCAGAATCAATAACACCTCTTACGAATCTCAGATAAGTAGGCATAAGCTCCTTTTCATCATCAGTGATAAAAACCCTTTTTACATAAAGCTTAACACCTGCCTGGTAATCAGCCCTGAAAAGATCAAGGGGAGCTTTTGAAGGGATATAAAATAAAGTTGAATAATCAAGTGTGCCTTCTGCATTTGTATGCATATATAAAAGAGGATCTTCCATCTCATGAGCAATCTGCTTATAAAACTCAAAATAGTCCTCTTCTTTAAGCTCACTCTTGTTTCTTTTCCATAGAGCAGAAGCTGAGTTAACCTGTTCAACCTTATCTTCTTTTAACTCTTTCCGGTTCTCTCCTTCCCCTTCAAATTTTGAATCAGTATAATGCATGTATATGGGAAAAGGAACATGATTGGAATATTTTTTAATCACACCCTCAATAGACCATCTGCTTGCAAACTGCTCACCATCTTTATTAAGAAAAAGCTTTATTGTAGTACCATGACTCTCTCTCTCTCCCTTTTGTACTTCATACTCGCCCTTGCCATCGCTTATCCAGATGTATGCGCTATCCTCTCCTGCCTTTCTGGTTAAAACCTCAACTTTATCAGCGACCATAAAAGAGGAATAAAAGCCCACTCCAAATTGGCCAATAAGGCTGGAATCCTTTTTTGCATCTCCGGTAAGATTCTTTATAAAATTTCTTGTTCCTGAATTGGCTATTGTGCCAAGATTGGAATCCAGATCCTCTTCATTCATCCCTATTCCAGTATCACTTATTGTAATAGTTTTTTCATCCGCATTAAAGCTAATATCAACTCTCGGATCAAAATCTATACTCTTATAGTTCTCATCAGTAAGGTTCAGAAACTTGAGCTTATCAAGTGCATCTGAAGAATTTGAGATTAATTCTCTTAAGAAAATTTCTTGATGAGAATAGAGTGAATGAATAATGAGATGGAGAAGCTGATTAACTTCCGTTTGAAATTGTTTTTTACTCATTTTTACCATTCTCCTTTTTATTACTGTTTTTTACTTTTGTTAATTATTTTTATATCATAGGTTAAACTACATTCAAATAGTTATATTATGCTGAAATATTTTAAAATAATACTCAAAAAATACCCGGGGGCATTGAAACAAATCAAGTCCATATAAATTTAAAACATTCTTATAAATAGATAGCAAAATTCAGGGCAGGTTACAAAAATAATAAACCTGTCACCTTTTTGAAAAATAGTACAAGCCTGACAAAATTAAAAAAATCACAGGCGCTGCAATATTAAAAAAATACCCGATGCTGAGCTCATAAGGTGCATATGAAATACTCCCTGTTGCAGAAACTATAATAAGCCACAAAAGATACCAGACATTTACCACAACTCTTACAGCAAATGCCACTGTCACAGGCACATACATCGTTGCAATCATAATAAAAACAATACCTATCATATAAACAGCCTGGGAATTATTAATTTCAAACCATGTTTCAAAAATATTGTATTTTGCAATAGGGAGCAAAACAGCGAAAAAGGCCGTTATACTATTAACAATAATGGCCTGATTAAAAAATTCAAGGCCTAAAAACCAGGAAAAAATCCTGTTCACAAGGCGCATAAATAACTCACCTAATGAATATAAAAGTTCCTTCAACTGTTCCATTTTATCCTGCTATTCTGATTAAAAAATCTTTTACTGCTTCAGTAAATCCAAAAGGCCCTGTACCTTTTGTCTTAACAACTTTGAATTTTGTATCAATCCAGGTTCCGTCAATTTTTTTCACAATATAGGGATAGTCAACCTCTTTCAGCATGGAAATATCATTAAATGTGTCCCCTGCTGCCCCTGTTATCCCTGGACCCTTTCCATTATTTTTATAAAATTCAATAATTTTTTTTACACCATAATCCTTGCCACAATCAGGATAAATTAAATGATAGAATCTTCCTCCCTTTGTAACTTTTGCCCCAAAAGAGGATAAAGACACATTAAGTTTTTCCATCACAGCCATGTCAGATTCTATTTTCTCTACAGGCAAAAAAAACAGGGAACCCTTTCTTTTTAAAGCAAGCTTTGAACTTTCCAGTCCAAGTCCTGTAAGCTCATTCAACTCTTCAGGAGAAACAAAATTAAGAACATTTATATTGCTGCTAAAAAATTTTGAAACCAGGGGAACTAATCCTCTTAAAAACTCAATACCTGGACTTTGCAGAATATATTCATATCCACTTTTTTCAGAATAGATTCCCATGCCTGCACCATTTTCAAAAACAAAGGGACTTTTAAGGTTTAAAAAATCCATTAATCCGCGCACTTCATCAAATGTTTTACTTGTAACAGGAACAAGGGGTATGCCTGCTTTTTTAAGATGCTCAATACCTTCAAGAGATCCTTCTAAACTATATGTGTCATGGTCAAGCAGAGTCCCGTCAAGGTCTGTAAAAAAAATATTCATTCTCTAATCCTGTTTCTTTAACAAAAGAAATTCCACTCTCCGGTTTCTCCTTCTGTTCTCCTCATTTGTATTTGGATAAAAAGGCATGCTCTCCCCTAAACCTGCATATTCCAGTCTTGAAATATCCACACCCTGCTTGACCAGATAATCCCTTACTGACATAGCCCTTTGTTCTGAAAGCTTCTGATTATAATCAACAGTCCCAACATCATCAGTATGACCCTCAACAACAACATTATAGCGGCTGTACTTTTCAAGAATAACAGCAACCCTATCAAGAATATTCTTTCCCCTTGTTCCCAGTGCTGCACTTCCAAAGGCAAACTCAATATTGCTTATGCGCATTTTAAGCCCTCTTTCAGTTACAACAACAAGAATATCCACTGGTAATTTATCAACTGCCTTATCTGACAGGTTCCCGGCAAAATCAAAACAGACCAGCTCCATTACATAATCAGATGCTGATTCAACCAGTTCCCCTGAGTCACCTATGCCATCCCAGACTATTTCTTTTGGCGGTGCACCAGTGCCTGAAAACGATTTAAAAAGCACTCTGCTTTCATTAAAAACTTTCAACTCCCATCCTTTAATTCCGGTATTATCTGAAGACTTGATTTTTATAATAAGCAAATCATTCTCCCCGTCATTGTCAGGAGAAAAAAGTTCCGGTTCATGCGCAATAGAAAACCGGGGCGGAGTGCTATCAAAAATTATTTTTTTACCAAAGGATTCAGGGTTGTTGCCACTTACAAACCAGGCCTTAAATTTTACAAAAAATTCTCCATCAGGAAGCACCTTATCCTCATCATCTAAACAATCCCAGTCAACAAAGGCAGGAAGATTTTCTGCACCTGCAATATTTTTAACCGAAGTTCCCTCTGCAGAGGCGATTTCTATTTCCCATCTTACAAGACCCTCCCTCTCTGACAAATCAGGGAAAAAACGAAGCCCCTTTAATTTGCTGTTCCTGTAAGAAAAATACTCTTCAGATAATCGTATATCCGCTATCTCCATTTGCGTTGTGAGCGTTATCTCCTTTACCTCACTTGCAGCAGTATTACCTGCTCTATCCCTTGAAGAAATAGAATAATAGTAAAGACCGTCAGGCTGGAGATTTCCTCTATCATCCCTGCCATCCCATTGAAATTTTACAGGCACATCCATCCCTTCCCATTGATATGACATAACCTCATTACCCTGCGAATTTTTAATAGATGCAAACCATAAATCCCCAGGATCAGTTTTAATATGCTGATCAATAATTAAAAAATCCAGGTTCCCGTCATCATTAGGTGAAAAAATATATGACCTTGGATTAAGGGAAACTTCAGGAGACACTGTGTCTATTACAACAGTTCCTGTTTTAACAGGAGAGATGTTTTCCCTGGAATCCCAGGCATAAAAATAATACTTATAATTTCCATCAGGCAAAATGTTCCCCTTCCCATCACTCCCATCCCAGAGTATCCCTGTAGGAACAACCATTGATTCCTTCCTGCTTATAAGCCTGGTAAAGAAGGAGCTAAAAGTCAGCTTATCCTCAATGTCCCTTTCTATTATACGAAACTCCCTTACTACAGAATCAGCTTCATTTAAAATTTCCAGTTTCCATCCCTTAATAAGGCTCTTATCCTCTACCCCTGTAGAAAAAATTAAATAATCCTGATTGCCATCATAGTTAGGAGATATGTAGTTCAAATCCGGTTTAATGGATGTTTTGGGCGGATCAATATCAAGGGTGCCATAGTTTAATGAGATCCCTGCAAAATGACTTACACCTTTTTTCTCCGAATATGCGAAAGAGTAATCCAGTGAAGCATTATAACCAGTCCCTGTAAAAATATATCCGGCACCTGCTGTCCATGACATGTAATCATACTCTTCAGGGAGAAGCGCTCCACCGCGAATTATAAATTTCTTCATAAACAGGGATTCCAGGCCAAACTTAAGAGGCCAGCTTTTTAACCTGTTAATTGCAGAAAGATCATTATAAAACCTCAATGTAGAATAATCATTTTTATAAAAAGCAAAGCTGTAGCCTGCGTTTATAGAATTCAGGTCCGTGCTTTTATCTGAAAAATATCCCAGGTCAGATGACACCCCTATAACAGGATCGAAAAACCCGAAACCTGAGGCTCTGCTCTGACCCTTCAGTTTGTACATAGCACCAAGACCTATACCTGTATAAAAGTTGCCTCCATGATTATCGCTCTGCATGCCCTTTAAAATCATGCCAAAAATCAGGCTTGAAGTTATATTTTTACCCATTCCAATAGAAAAACCATAGCTCTTAAATTTTTCATCCATATCATCATTGGAAAAGTATTTAAAATTCCCTCCAATCACTCCATAGGATGTGGGAAGGGCAAAGATCGAATCTGAAAAAATATAATCCATGTCCAAAGACCCAAAACCTGTGCTGAAATAAAATCTCTCCTCTGCTGCCAAAGCTGCTGGATTGATATTAAAGTAGGTCGCTCCAAAACCTGAAACACCAGTGCCGCCTTTCCCTATTGAAGCAGGGTTACCACTGCCATGCATAAGTCCTGCAGCAATTGATGCATGGGGAGCAATGGATAAAAATACAGATAAAAATACAGATAAAATCAGCACATGAACGTTTTTCATTCAGTCAACCTGCTTTACAAAAATAAAAGTACACCTGTCAAAATAAGTTTAACATAAGCCTTTTCAAGCTATTTTTGATGTTTTGAATATCTTAACTTTACATAAAGGCTTTTTCGAGGCGTTCTTTTCTCTGCTTCCAGTCAGGCATAACAAGAGTAAGAAATTTATAAAATCTGCTATCATGGTCTGGAAATTTTAAATGACATAGTTCATGCATAACTACATACTCAATACAGTGAGATGGAGCTTTTATTAGCTCAATGTTTAATATTATCTTTCTTTTATCAGAATCACAGCTACCCCAACGGGATATCATTTTTCTTATAGTTACATCAGGTTTTTCTATACCATATTTTTTTAGTCTTAACATGCATAGATCAATTATCTCATCAAATTTTAATTCAGCATGTTCTTTATACCATTTATATAATAACTTTTTATTGAAGACAGGATCGCTCCCTTTCCTGGAATTTATATAGATGAATTTACCTTGAAGTTTGACATTATTTTCTTTTAATGCAGTCACCTTTAATCGATACTGACGCCCCAGGTATCTGTGAGTTTCACCGCTAACATATTGACGTGGAGGTTCTCTTGGGACAAACTGTTTAAAATAATCCCGCTGTTTTATAATCCAGTGAGCTCTTTTTTTGACAATTTTTTCAATATCTTCAAATAATGCATTTTCTGGTGCTATTACCACAACTGACATATCGGGCAAAACACTGAGTTCCAAAGTTTTTCTTATGCTTCTTTCAACTGTATATATTATTTTTTCATCGCCATATTGAATCACATACCTGCTCATTGAGCATACCTGCGTTTAGCAACATTCATAACAGCTTCAATTATAATATCTATCTGATCGTAATTAAGATTAAGGTCAGGATGATCTGCCAGATAATCTTCAATTTCATTTATGATTCTGTTCTGAATATCCTGTTTGTAATGCCAATCCACGATTATGTTTTTTAAAATTATATCATCAATACCGATACCAATTTTTGCGGAAAGATTTTTAATTTTATCATCTGATTCGTTCTTGGATAATATTTCACTAACTATACCGTAAAAAGCTTTAGCAGCTTCACGATTTTTTAATATACCCGGCATATCACTGTCTTCACGATTAACAAATGCTTCCTGGGCTTCCTTCATTTTTAAAAAGTATTCCGCCTCATCAATACGGTGCTCCCTGTAATCCTTTATTGCTTCCTCAATAAGTTTTGAAAACTTTTTATAAAAAACAGGATCCTCTTCCATTTTTTCAGCAATTGATTTTTTCATTCTATGAGCTATCATATCAGCACGGGCGGCTTTACCTTCTATACGTTCAAGCTCTTTCTGAAAATTCTCTTTATCGAAGATATTAAAAGGCTCTGTAATCCTTATCACTTCATCTGAAGTCACATATGTATTTAACAATTTCTGTATTTTGGCTTCATATTCCTTAAAATCGATGGATTCAGCATATCTTCTTTTAACAGACGCACGAAGACTTTGATAAAATTTTAATGAATCAGTATAACTTTTAATTTGCTTGTCGTCATTTTCTTCATGGAATATTCTGGTTGAGACAGCTACTCCGAGTGTGCGGGAATACGCGGAGAGCTTTTCATAGAACTGTTTTCGAAGCCTTTCATCAAAAAGAAGAAGTTCATACTCCTCTTCATCTTTTCTGTTCTTTATACCTTTGAATATATCTATCAGTTCTGAATATTTCTGGGGGAGTTTGTTTACCTCCTCCCTGACATTCACAAGCGCGCCTTCAAGATCATCTTCATCAAAGCCTTCAAGCGCTGTATAGCTGTTCAGCGCTCTATCAAGCTCGCCGAGAATTCCCTGATAATCAATGATATATCCAAAATCTTTCCCCTCATACAGCCTGTTTACTCTGGCTATTGCCTGGAGGAGATTATGCTCAGTTAGAGGTTTTGCTATATAAAGCACTGTATTTCGCGGTTCATCAAATCCGGTTAAAAGCTTATCAACTACAATAAGGAGATCAGGATCACCGTTAGTACCAAACGCGCTAATTAATTCCCTATTGTATTTCTCTTCACTGCCGAAACGCTCCATCATTTTTTTCCAGAATTTATGAACATCTCCATCAGGTTCTTCATCAACCTCAATATATCCCTCACGTTTATCCGGTGATGAGATAATAACTTCAGTTGAGACCTTCCCCATTTCATCCATAAACTTTTTGAATTTTAATGCAGCAACCTTTGATGATGTAGCGACTTGCCCCTTAAGACCGGTTCCCTTCCATGTTTCGCTATAATGTTTACTGATATCATAGGCAATCATATATATTGTTTGATCTGTTTTATTTAGTTTCTCAACCCTGCTGTATTTCTTTTTTAGATCTGCTGTTTCAAATTCGCTTAATGGCTCGCAAACACGTTCAAACCATGTGTCAATCGGTTTCTGGTTAACATCCTGAATAATATGACGCCCTTCATATAGAAGTGATAAAACAGCTTTATCTTTCACAGCCTGATCTATTGTATATTTATCTATGAAACCGCCAAATTTATCTGTAGTATGTTTGTCCTTCTTAAACAGAGGCGTCCCTGTAAACCCGATATAGCAGGCGTCAGGGAGTACGCGTTGCATCATCACATTGTTTTTGCCGTATTGACTTCTGTGACTTTCATCAACCAGGACAAAAACATTATCAGACACAATATCATTTTTCTTTTTATTAATAGCTGATTCAAATTTATCTATAACTGAAGTAATAACAGAAGTTTTGTTTTTTTCAAGAAGCTCAAGGAGATTAGCCCCGGTGCTTGCCTTTTCCGGTTCAAGCCCACAATGACGGAACGTATCCCATATCTGAGCATCAAGATTTACCCTGTCAGTTACAAGAACTACCCGCGGATTTTTAATTTCATCATCAAGCACAAGAGCCTTGGCAAGCATTACCATGGTAAGCGACTTTCCACTCCCCTGCGTATGCCATATTACACCGCCATTTCTCTTTTTTGATTTTTCAAATGTTTTGACCCTGGCAAGAGTCCTTTTAATTGAATAATACTGCTGATAGCGGGCAATCTTTTTATGACCCTTATCAAAAACAATGAACTGATATGAGAATTCCATCAATCTCTCTTTTTTACATATTGAATAGATTGACTTATCCTGCTCTGTAACAAGACGACCATCTTTCTCTATTTCATTGAAATAATCCTGAACATATTTATAACGACCTGAAAACAGTTTATTTTTAACATTATCATTTAATGGAGTATTTACAATCTTCACAACTTCATTTTCGGAAAAGATTTTTTCATTCCATACAGACCAGTATTTTTCTTTTGAATCAACTGTAGAATATTTTGCCTCATTCTTATTGACCGCCATAAGAATTTGTGAATAGATAAAGAGAGAAGGTATATGTTCTGAATTCTGATTTCTTATATGCTGTTTTATTGCATGGTGTATTGAATCATCAATATCTGGTCTTTTACACTCAATAACCATAAAAGGTATGCCATTTACAAAAAGGATTATATCTGGTCGACATGTAGATTTATGATTAGTTCTTTCAACTTCAAATTCTTCTGTTACATGGAATATATTGTTTTCAATATTTTTCCAGTCAATATAGTTTAATGTAAAACTTTTTGTATTCCCCTGAATAGTCTCTTCAAAACTTTTGCCAAGGGTAAGCATGTCGTATATTAATTCATTGGTTCGCACAAGGCCGTCAAAATGAACATTTTTGATCGCATCAACAGCAGCATTTATATTGCTATTTGAAAATTCGTACACCCCATCCCGGAAATTTATTTTGTTTATTGCACGAAGTTTTTTATCAAGTATATTGTGAAGAATTACATTTGACGCTCTCCCTCCGCGGGCATCGAGTGCTTCCGCAGGCGTAAGATACTCATATCCAAGATTTATGAGCAGCTGTAATGCAGGAATCTGAGAAATATGGTCTTCTTTAAACGAGGGAATTTCTTTCATAAGTTAAACATCCTTAAATAATCCTTTTCATCGAGTGCTCCGTGCCATTCCTGGTTTATATCTTTGACAACTCATCCAGAAATGCCGGACGATTTTTATATATTTCTTTAAGCTCATTTATAATTTTTATGGATTGTTCTTTACCGCCGATTTTTTTAAGATCTTTTATACTTCCGCAAACATGCCGATAGCTTTTTCTGTTATCCGCGCGTTTAGCTTCGTCTCTGATATTTATCAAATGAAGTTTATAAATATCTTCAGAATTTGTTTTTAAAAAGTGTTTCTGGTATAATGAAACATTTTGAGGATGATTTTTAAGCATATCAAGGAGTACCGGCAATTCATTCTCTTTTACTAAAATATCCGCAAGCAACATGGGAAATGAATTTCCCGATTTTTTCTTTAGTTCTTCTTTCAATTTTTCATAAGTATCTTCCCAGCTATCTCTATCTGACGTTTTCTTGTACATATCATAATATTTAAAATCTTTGTAGTTCAACAGGAAGTCATAGGAAAGTTTTCTTATCCCTTCATAATCTTTTTTTAAAATATAGATTTTATATCTCCACTCCTTCCATTCACGAACCAGCCCAGGCTTATTTTCTGCGGTGTCTTTTTTTTCTCCATCAACAGCAAGTTCAATCACATTGTCATATTCCTTTTTTTTGAAGGCCTTCTCAAGTGCCCTTCTCCGAAATTTCGAAAAATGTAGACAGGCTTTAAAAAACTTTTCCGCTTCATCACCGCGTTTCATTTTAACCAGTAGATCATACTTCACTACGCTCAGTTCCTGTATTCTGTACGAAGAACTATACTTACTGTCTGATTCCGCTTTAATGTTGTTCTCAACCGCCTGTAACACTCGTCTCAAGTCATCTTCTGATGAAGATGCAAGTACAGCCAGTTTAACAAAATCATCCTGCCAGCTTCCATAATCATTATAGAACTTTTTCCCCGATTCCTCAAGGCTATATGCAAACAGCTCTTTTCTGATTTTTTCAGGCATTTTGACATTCGTTACTGAAAATAAAATCTCAAAAGCATCTTCAATAGCAGAACCGGCTTCTCCATCTGAATCATCTGTATATTCAAGACTGTGTGCCATTTCTTCAATTACAGCCTGTGCCATATAGACAGCTTTTTCGTACTGTTTTTTCTTTATGGCAATATCTGCATCAGTGATTAATTGAAAAGCCCCCTCTGCGGCTTCAGAGGCATTACGGTAATTAATGAATCCATGCCTGTCCTTTGCGTTATTTATGTATGATTTAAGGTACTTTTTATACCAGGTTTTACTCTCTGTTTTTTCAGATACTTCATAATGGGCTATCAGGTAATTATAAAATTTATTATTATCAAGGGCATGTTCAGTTATAATTGATATTAACTCTTCTTTTGTCAGTCTATCAAGATTTTTTTTTAATTTAGACTCACTTGTTTCTCTTTTCGATGTTTCACCTTTATCATCAGACGCTCCATCACGGATGGTGTAGTACACCGCTACTTCATGCTTGCATACAGGCCCCATGTCAAACGGACAGCTGCACTTTGAAGAAATAATCCGACCGCTATTGATGGATACTTTAACACGGTATATGCCAGTCCCCTCAACTACTGCCGACCACACATTTTTCTTCAGTTCTGTAATTTCAGTGACATAGCCATCTTCATAATAATCAAAACCCCGCTCAATTATGACACTGTCAATGTGTTTTTCAAAATCATTAAGGTTCATTTCTTTCTCACAATTTTTTATCGTTAACCACTACATGCACTAAACCCAATGAAGGTTTAATTACATACAGACTACATAATCTTAACGCCTTCTTTCTTTATAATAGCAATAAATTGTTTTTCATCACCCTGGTAATTTTGTTTTCCATTGGGGTGGTAAAACTATCCTCCATTTCCATATTCATACCTTCACCCTTACCTGACCAGTAAGAAGTTTTTGCATAAGCCCTTTTTTCTGCTGCTTAATAGCATTGAGTTTTTTATTTAAAACAGAGATTTCATTATCGATAGCTGAAAGGACAGATGCAATGCGTTGTTGTTCTTTGATATTTTCCGGAATGAATACTTTATGATGTAAAAAATCATTTAGATCAAATGTCATCTTTTCTATATGTACACCTGTACTTGAAACCAGAGCAATATAATACATATGTCTCATCTGTGATAGATAATTAAAAAAGTCAATGTTAAGTTTTTTTTCATCACATGGAATAAGAGATATATATGAATCCGAAATATACATACTATCAAATTCTTCACTAGTCAAACCCATTGCCCCATGAACAACCTGCATTTTAGATATTAAGAAATCACCTGCTCGAGCAGTTTTTAAATTCTTAGTTTTTATCTGATAGCCATATAATGATTCGCGATAAAACAAACCTCCAGAACGACGTCTAACACTTATAAGTGGATAAAGTTTAGCCTCATCCCATTCTATCGGTCTATTTACTTCTTTAAGAATATCTTTTATAAAAACATACGACCATTTATCCTTTTCAAATTCCTTAAATCTTTTTCTCCCTGTAAGCAATTGCTGCATTAAACCTTTTTTAAGTTTATTCTTTGCAACAATAAGCTTTTCTGTTTTTTCAATAGCCCTGTCCCAGGTAGAGAGAATTTCGGCAATCTTTTTCTGTTCGGGGAGAGGAGGGAGAGGGATCAAAATTGAAGATAGATTTTTCTTATCAATATTAGGGAACGTTGAACCAGATGTAAGCTTGAGTATTTTTTCTGTAACGTTTATTAGAAGATGTTCTATATAGGCTATATCTCCATTATTTTTATTTCTTATAGCTGCTATTCCACGTCCTATACAATAATTATCGTCGGAAATATTGATCCTTCCTGTTGAACTACCACGAACACAAAATAAAATATCGCCATGTAAACATACTTTGGTTGGTGCAGAAGTCCATTGTAACTTTACAGGAAATCTATCACTAAATTCTGTTGGTCCATTAATTAGAGGTATTCCATCTCCAATGTTGTTATAGCTATTCCCATCAGGTGATTGCCCCATTTCAATTATTGCAAGATCATCAAATTGACCTAATATCCAATCTTCAGGTATTAACCCAATTTTAGTTTCTTTATACTCTCTTCCGATCATATATATACTCTTCATTTAAATATTCCATACTTTAAATTTGCTGTAACCCTGAATAATATGCCGGATGAATTTTTATATTAATACTTTTAAATATTTTCTTTTTCTCACTTAAGTAGTAATTATATAACTTTTCAGTATCCAAATCATTAAAAGCAAATTGCACAATATTATTAATTTCTATTCCGATAAAAGAAATATTTATAAGCAGTTTTACAATTTCATCAATATCATAACCTGTGCATGTATATTTTTTTATTTTCTTCTGTAATGTACTGTAATGTATTTTTTCCTTGGAACCATAAAATGATAATATTAAATCTTTAATTCTGGGATAGAACAATTGATATTCAGTCGTGGTATTCGCCAGAAGAAATTCAAAATAATCTTTTTGGCTTTTTTTTAAATCACTTTCTTGAATTATATTATGTTGATGATTAATGCTTTCATTTATAGCACAATACACAAAATAAATTAAATCTCTCGGACGAGGAATTATAATCGAATAAATATAATCCCGTATAGGGATATTATTAATTTTTTGACAAAATAACTCTGTCCAAACTGATTCATGATTTAAATTATTATCAAAAAATATAAAACGTTCTTCAATAACTCGCAAAAGAAGCTCTTTATCATTCCACTCTATTCTATGAGTAGATAACAAAATTTTATCAGGTTCTCTAGCAATTTTTTTAACATGATTAAAAATATCTTCTCTTAAAAATATTAGTAATCTTATTTCACTATTACCATTGTTAATTGTTTTCTTTAATGAATTTTGGAGTCCTATTAGACCAAAGATTATTTTACATTGGCTTTCAACATCTCTACTAAAATCCCAGGCTTTATCTAAATTATCTACAAGAATAATAATCTTTGTATATTTCTTTAAAATTGCATTAAGCATCCGTTTAATATCAGAAATAAATTTATCGAATACTACTTGTAAAATTTTTTTTGGATTCTCTCCTGCATTAAACAGTTTTTCAGTCTCATCATAAATATAATTAATTTTATCACCAAAATCATTGTTTATTACATTAAGATTATTTTCTACAAAACCTTTAAATTTAATTTCTTCTGATTTTAATTCATAATATGCTGGCTTATTATTAATTTGCTCATATAATTCAAAGGCTATAGTAGAAAATATGACAAATTCCCAAATTTTTTCTGTTAACTCCGATTGAATATCAATTTCTTTAAAATAATTATTAATTAATTTTACATAAGCTTCGAGTCGAAACGATAATGGTTTTATAATAATAACTAAGTTTGTATTATTTTGCAAAAAGTGATCACGAACCTCAAATAAATTTGTAGTTTTACCCGTGCCCTTTCTACCAATAAAAATACCCATTGTTGAATTAAGGGCAATATTATATTGACTGGTTTTAACAAAAAAATCTGAAAGTTCATTTTCTTCATGTTCTGCTTGTCCATCCCCTAAAGCAAATCTTAGTAATAATAATTCCTTTTCATCTCCTTTATCCTTCTTTGGAATTATTTCACCTCTAGAAAGAATCGGGAATATCCAATCCTTAACTTGCTCCACACAACTATTAGCTGTTTCATGTAATAATAAAATATCTTTATAATCTAAAGGTGTTTCATATGGTACTGGTGCTATTAATAATGTCTTTTTATCAAAGCCGACTGCTAAACCTGCAAAAAAAGAATATTTAGAATTCATTATTTGATTATTGGGCATTTTATTGCTAAGCAAATGTGCTATAAATATTTTTGAACGAAGAATGTTAATTAATGTAGTTTCAAGCGGTTGATAACTATTTTCTAAATAATCTATTGTAATTGTTTTTCTCTTTAAATCTTCTATAAATTTTGTAAGTTTACTTGATGCTGTATGATCTATTATACTTTTAAAAAATAATATATCCTGAAAATTATAGCTATCTTTATGATTCTCAATTAATGTTTTATAATCCTGTAATATTGATTCTTCTGTTTCACTATATGGTTGTTGTTTAAAAAAAGCTTTAACTAAATCATTATCATTTAAAAAACCTTCATGACCTATAGATTGTATAATATTAAATTTCTTAATAAGTTCAATGTTATTACTATCACTCTTATCATAAGTAAGCCATACTCGTTTATTTTTTGCTATGGCATAACCTAGCTCAAAGCATACATTTGGATTTAATCCTGATATATCACATAAAAATAAATCAGATTCATCTATTCTTTTTAAGATTTGAGATATTATAACTTTACCATTAGGATTTAATTCTGTCCAAGGTAATATTTTAACAATATTCTTTTTATTAATTACATCTACGGCTAACAGAATTGTTTCTTTTAAGGAAGCGGGTTTAGATGGAAAAGCATAAAAAGCTTTAATTACACTTGAATTCATTTATAATCACCTTAGTATTCTTTATAGTGAATATGTTCTAATGGCATTGATAATAGAATCTGTATTCCATCCAACCATAATATCACATGCATTCTGTATATCTGCTGGAATTCGTTCCTGCCCCCACGGTATAATGCCAACTATTGGTTTTGAATACTTCTTAGATATTTGGATTTCTTTTAAAATCCAATCGCTATATACTCCATACATTCCACTTATAATTAATACAATCTGAGAAGGTTTGATTTGGTTATCCAATAAAGTGGTTAAATATTTTTTCCCAACATCAGATTTTGGATCTATAACAGGATCATGCTCAGGAACACTATAATTTCGCCACGAAAAATTTGGAGCACTATCTAAAAATTTCTCAAGTCTATAATAATCTTCATTATAACGCCATGCATGACTAATAAAAATATTATAATTTCTTAAAATCGGCATTTTATTTCTCCTTTGGTTTTATTAAATCTAAGATATTCTTAAGTTCATCACTTTTATTGCATATTATTGAATAGATATAAATCTGCTCATACACTGAACGTCCTTCAAAAATATTAGGTTTATATTTATCAATAACATCTTTAAATGCAAGTTCAGCTTTTTCATAATCTTCTTGAAGCATCTCAGCTTCAGCAAGAATAACACCTATCCACCAATTCTTATTAAGAGTCTTTTCCCAATTATCATAGATATATTTTGCTAATTTCACACCTTTTCCAGTTTCTATCCCTCCAATCATTTTATATAAGTATGCGACATTTATTGCAGGATAGCAATCATCAATATTTATTCGGAATGCTTCCAAATATAAATCTTTTGCTCTTTTAAGAAGGTCAATATTGATACTCTCTAGCGATATATTACCTTCTGTATAAACCGCCATCCTCTTATACTGAGCTGCTAACATACTCAATGTATCTGAATCACGAACCCCTAATTTCCACAATCCATAAACTATATTGGCAGATTGCTCATACATTCCAAGTCTAGACAAACAATTTGCTTTAGATTTTTGTAATGCTACATTAAAACGATATGGATTAATAATTATTCCATCAACATTCATCTCAAAATTCTCAATATCGTTTATAATTTCAATTGCACGAGTATAATTACCATTACGTTTATACATTTCAGCAATTTCTATTTTAAATTCACAAGTCTTGTCTTTAATATTACTATTTTTAACACTATCATGAAAGCTCTCTATTGTTGGAGCTTGATTAATAAAATTAATTATATTTAATTCTTCTTCAGTCAAACCAGGTGGATCTGGCAATATTTCATCTACATTTACTTTAATTATTCTATCAATTATATGTTCTTTTTCAGATTTTTCTCTTAATCTATAAATTTCAGCTTCGCCAAATTCTTTTGCTAATGGTATAATCCCCATAGCATCAAAATTTATAAAATCAATTTTTTCTGATAGGCTTTCAATTGCATCTTTAAATTGTTTAGTAACAAATATTTCACCGGCTTTCGTTATCGGCTCAATCCTTGCAGTTGTATTAATATTACCTCCTAAAACATTTTCTCTATTTAAAAATTTATCTTTAAAAATATCGAATTCTCCAATATGTGCGGCCATCCGAGGTATTATAGGCTTAATTCCAATTTTAGAAAAATCTAAACTACGAAAAAAATTTCTAAACTCAAACAACCAATTTATAGCATGTTTACCCTCATCAAAAATAAGTATAAAAGCATCTCCCCAAGTATTTAAAACCTTAGCATTAGCTAAAAGAAAATTCATTTTTTCATATAAGGGATCATATATTTCTTTATAATATTTTTTTATTTCAGGTTCTGATAGTTTTGAAAATCCTTTTAAATCAGAGAAAATAATATATCCAATCATATTACCCTCGCATATTAATTTCTTCGTAACTAATTACAAATACTATCACCACCCCAGCTCCCTCAAATACCCATCCATCTCCTTCCTCACTTCAACCAGTTCTTTATCAATCTCTTCAATCTCCCTCTGTACAGCAGCAATATCAATCTCATCCTCTTCTTCAAAGGTATTCACATACCTGGGAATATTAAGATTAAACTCATTCT
>CAZYPA010000029.1:0-24841 GCA_964649175.1 uncultured Leptospirales bacterium
CTATTGCTCTCTTTATCCAGAGTCACTTACTCACTCCGACTCTGCTGGTGTTGTTGCAGGTTACAGGCTTGTAAGGGTTTGTATCATTGAAAGAATGTTAAGTATAATCCCGGAAGATCTCAGGGAAATTTACAGGGAAATGTTTTCTGACATTACTGCAATAAACAGCAGCATTGATAATGTAAAAGCTTTAATAGGCGCAGATGAAGCGTTGAAAATCCATGATTCCTTGGATAGCTTAGTAAAAAAAATAAAATCTCATATTGATTGTATGCCCCATGGTATTCCAAAAGAAAGGTTTGTTGGCGGTATAAGTGTTTTTTTTAATATTTTTTATCTTATGAAAAAGAGATTAAACAGTTGAATAATAGTGGCTGAATTTGAAATAAATAATGATAAGGGGCTCCCATCTTCTTTAGATCTTTTGCGGGAAAGAAATGAGCAGCTTAAGCATCTTCTTGAAGATAAGACAGCAATGCTTTCACAAACTGAAAGCAATTATAAGGCTCTTTTTAACAGCATAAGTGATGCAGTAATAATATATGATCTTGAAGGTTTTGTTCTTGATATCAATGACAATGGCCTTGATTTTCTTGCAATCAGCAGAGAGGATATTCTCGGGAAATCAATTATTACTTATTTTAGCAGCGAATTTACAGGAAATTTCATCTCTGTTATTGAAAACCGTGCTGCCTTTGAGCAGAAAAATTTTGAAACATCAGTAAGAATTAATTCCACAATTTCCATTCCTGTAAAGGTGAACAGCAGACTGGTTGAGTATAATAATGAATTTGCAATATTAAGTATTCTCCACGATATGCGTGAAAAAAAAGCAACAGAGGAACTGCGTAAACTTCATGAAACCTTTGTGGAAAGCTCTGATGAAGCTATTATAGGAATTACCCTTGATACTAAAATTGTAAGCTGGAACAGCAGTGCAGAAAGAATTTCCGGATACACTTCTGATGAGGTTATAGGTCGTTCATTTAGTATGGTTACTTCCCCTTTTCAGCCTGATGAGCTTTCCCATCTTATGGATAGGGTTAAAAATGGTGAAAGAATACAATTCTATGAAACAACAGGTATGGCCAAATCAGGGGCTATAGTAAATCTTATAGTTGGTATTTTACCTGTTATAAACAGCGCTGGAAATATTATTGGTGCATCCATAACAGCACGGGATATTACTGATGAGATTAAGGCAAAGGAAATAATTAAAAAGGGTAAAAGCTTCCTTAAAAATCTGGAGGAGATTAATCCGGCATTTTATATAGCCATGGATTCTCAGGGTAAAATTCTCAACATGAACAGGGCAATGCTTATTGCTACCGGTCATTCTCTTGCCAATGTTGTTGGTAAGGACTATATTGAACTTCTTTTTGATGAATCGGACAGGGAACTTCAGCGTCGGGATTTTATGAATACGTTGAAAAAAAAGAGAAGTGCTCAAAGAGAGTATCCCATAAGGGGTATTGATGGTGAAGAAATAATTGTTGAATGGCATGGCAAGCCCTTGTTGAATGTTGAGGGAGAGGTGGAGTTTTTCTTTTATGTTGGAATAGATATAACTGAAAGGCGGCTTCTTGAAAAGAGTATTATGGAAGCCAGTACTGCTGAAAGATTTAAAATGGGGCAGGAGCTTCATAGCAGGGTTGTTCAACATCTTGCAGGGATCACATTCAGGGGAGAGCTGCTAAAGCTTAAAATAAGCGATACTTCAGCAGAAGCACTTGCGGATATTGATGAAATAATGGGGCTTGTTGCACAGGCCATGAATAAAACAAGAGAGCTGGCAAAGGAGCTTAGCCCTGTTGATGATAATCATGGAGGTCTTAAAAGTGCAGTTGAATCTTTAAAAGAAGATGTGAAGCTTAAGCACAATGTTGATATTCATCTGAAGTGGGATGTTACAGCTGTTATAAAGGGAAAGCTGGAAATCTCCAGCCTTTATGATTTAATCAGTGATTCTGTTTCAAACTCAATTGAAAATAATAAAGCAAAAAATATTATTTTGTCCCTGCACAGAGAGAGCAATATATGTGTACTGGAAATTCGTGATGATGGTTTGGATTATGATCAAATTGACAGGGATAAAAACAGGGCCTTCCTTAAGCTTATAAGGTACAGAGCCTGGCTTATTGGCGCATCTGTTGAGGTGTCCAGCAATCCAGGAGGGGGAAGTTTCATTTTATGCAGATTTAAAACAGGTGCTGGGGTAGAGGAGAAACCGGATTTGGACTATGGTCTTTTCCATGGAGAAGAGAAGCAGGGTAGAACAAAATCCTCTGTATTGATAATTGATTCCCATCCTGTGGTTCGTCAGGGTCTTTCCCAGATTATAGACAGGGAAAAGGATATTCAGATCTGCGGAGAGGCAAGTACAGCAGAGGGGGCATTAAATTTTCTTGGCAGAATTGTTCCTGATCTCATGACTGTAGATATTGCCCTTAAAGGAGCCGGAGGCCTTGATTTGATTAAGGCTTGCAGGGATCGCTATCCCTCTCTTCCAATTCTTGTAATATCTGTTTATGAGGAATCTATTTATGCTGAAAGAGCCATACGCGCAGGCGCACGTGGCTATGTTATGAAAAATGAACCTCCATATATAATTTTAACAGCAATTAGAACAGTTCTTGAGGGACATCAGTATATGAGTGATAATCTCAAGGAAAAACTGCTTAATAAACTCTACCTGCCTGCCCAGAATGAGGAAGAGGCCCTTGTTGATGCCCTTACTGACAGGGAATATGAAGTTTTTCAGCTTATTGGCCGTGGATATGGAAACAGACATATTGCTGAAAAGCTCCATGTCAGTGTTAAGACTGTTGAAAATTACAGAGAAAAGCTTAAAAATAAATTAAGCATGGAATCCTCCTCTGATTTGATACAGTTTGCTGTTCAATGGCTTATAGACAGAACCTCATAGGTATAGGGGAATTCCCCTGTATAATATAAAGACTTTTCCCCTATATACAACCCTTTACTTTTATTTTATTATATATTTCTAAATCGTTTAATTTTGGATACTTCAGCTTCGCTGATTGATATGGCACGATCTATTATCAAATCAGTGGATAGGTTAAAAGAATAGTGACTTAGAGGTATGATATGGATTATAAGTCTGGATTATGTACTTTTTGTGGTACCGGGTGTGGCAACTTTCTTAAGATTACAGATGGAAAGGTTTCCGGTGTTTTTTCCATGAAAAACCATCCTGTAAGCAAGGGAAGGTTGTGTGTAAGGGGATGGCATATTCATGAGCTCCTCATGACAGATCAGAGAATAAGCAGCCCCATGATAAGGAAGGATGGAAAATTAAAAGAAGTCACCTATGATGAGGCTCTTGACTTTATGCATGAAAAGATGTCAAAGTATAAAGAGAATGCATCAACCAGCATAGGTTTTCTTGCATCTCCCAGATCCTCTAATGAGGACAATTACCTTTTTATGAAACTCGCCAGAGCTGTATTTAAAACAAACAATATTACCATGGACTCTGAGTCCGGTCACAGAAACAGCCTTGATATTCTTTATAATGGAACAGGCATGGCTGGTATGACTGGTTCAATTTCATCTATCAGTAAAACCAGGTTTATTCTTGTTGTAGGTTCAGATGTGACAAGGATGAATCCCATTATTGGAAGTGAAATCCATAAGGCACAAATGGCAGGGGCAAAGGTTGTTACAGTATGCAGCAGGTCCAGCCAGATCGCCAAACTGAGCACTTCTCATTTACAAATTAAGCCCGGGTCTAAAAAAATTCTCCTTGGTGCGCTTGCAAAGATAATTATGGAGGAGAAGTTATATGATACACAATGGATTAAAGATAAGTCCAGGGGCCTTGAGCTGTTTGCGGACTCCCTTAAGAATATTGATTTAAAAGGGATTGAGAGCATAACAGGTATAGATTATAATACAATAGCAGCTATAGCAGGGGAGTTGTGTTCATCTGAATCTGCCATGGCATTCTGGTCCACAGGGATTTCCGGGCTGGATAAGGAAACAGTGAGTTATATTTACAATCTTTTTCTCCTTGCAGGGAAGGTGGGTGGAGAGCACTGCGGAGTGAATCCTTTAACAGGTATTACAAATCTGCAGGGCGGATATGACATGGGTGCAGCACCTGATCTTTTAACAGGCTTCCAAAAGCTTGATGATTCATCCGTGCTGCAAAAATTTAACAATGTCTGGGGAATGGAACTTAACCCGATACCTGGAAGAGATATATATGACCTTTTGAGTGATCCTTCTTCAGGGCTTAAGGCTCTGGTTGTGGCAGATCATGACGAAGGTGTTATCAGGTATAAAAAAGAGATCGAAAAACTTGAGTTCGTGGCATACATAGGCACATATTTGAATCCCTTTATGGATCTTGCTGATGTTGTAATACCTGTTGCAGGCTCTATTGAGAATGACGGAACATATACAAACACAGAAAGAAGGGTGCAGCTTTCAAGAAAAAGGGTTGAGCCATTTAATGATGTTTATCCTGGTTGGAAGCTTTTCCCTATGATTGCAAAAAAAGCTTCAAGGAATTGGGGCTACTCCTCTTCAGAGGATGTTTTGAAGGAGATAGCTTCCCTTACCCCTTCTTACTCAGGAATTACATGGGAAAAGCTTGAAAAGAATTTTGGAATTAAATGGCCCTGTAATGAAAAAAATCCAGAAGGCTGTGAGGTCTTTGATTGTGCATCAAACAAGGAAGCCTTTAATTTTGCGCCAGTATCAGGGGCGTTTAAAATTCCAGTTCCAACATCTGACTATCCCTTTTTATTGATAACTGCCCAGGGTGAGCATTTTTGGCACCAGAATAATATTATGAAAAATACATACATCCCACAACGGGAATACAGGGCAACTCTGCTGCTTTATCCCAATGGCTATGTGGAGATATGCAAGGCAGATGCAGATGCTTTGAAGGTAAGAGATAAATGGACTGTCAGGATCTCCTCTGCTTACGGATCAATGAATGTTGATGTAAAGGTATCAGAGGATGTAAAACCAGGGACAGCGTATATCCCTTATTTTATTCGGGAAATGATCACCGAATTTCTGCTTGAGCATAAACAGGATTTTCAGAAAGGGGAAGATGCTATAATTCCAATCAGGATAGAGGGGGTATAATAATGTACCTGATAGAAAAAAACAAAGTTATGACAATTGCTGATGAACTGGCAAAGGATTATGAACTATTCGGGCCGGTTGTTGAAAAGGGGACAGGGCAGGTGTTTTTTAACAGAGTGGCTAACTCTGCGGAAATAAGCCTTAGAGCAGAAATACCAACTCTACCCCCAAAAGCAACTGTGTTTCCGCAAATAGAAACTATAATGAAGTACAAGTATGATAAAAACACAAAGGATGCTCTGATTGAGCCTGTATTTTCTGATAGTAAAAAGGCTCTCTTTGGATTAAGGCCCTGTGATCTTGAAGGGATGATATGTCTGGATCGTTTTTTTATAGGGCAGGAATTCGTAGATGAGGTTTACCTGGAGCACAGAAAGAGAATGTTTATTGTGACCAATACATGCGTGGTTCCATTTAAACAGTGTTTCTGTGTATGTACAGATAGCGGTCCTGATGCTCGTGAGGGTTTTGACCTTAATCTGACTGAAGCAGGAGAATATTTTCTTGTTGATGTAGGGAGTGAAAAGGGCGCAGCACTGGTTGATAAGCTTGGTTTAAAAAAGGCAGGCGATGAATATAAAAAAATTAAAAAGGAGATAGTTGATAAGTCAATCTCCCTTTTTGAAAAGATTGCTACAGATAATAAGGCGTGGATTTCACGCGTTATGAATCGCATAACTACAGGTTTTATTAAGGAAGAGGTGTGGGAATATATTGGCAATCAGTGCTTTGAGTGTGGTGCATGTTCTTTTGTGTGTCCATCCTGCTCGTGTTTTAATATTGAAGATCACAATAAATTCGATCAGTCAACTGACAGATTAAGAAGCTGGGATTCCTGTTCCTTTGAAGGCTATTCCAATATGGCAGGTGATCACAACCCCCGCAAGCCTGTTGAAGACAGGAGGAATAAAAGGTTTTTTTGTAAACTTTCATATTCACAGTCAAAGAAATATCTAAGGCCCGGATGTGTGGGGTGTGGCAGGTGTCAGTGGGTGTGTCCTGGTGATATTGGCTTGCCCAATGTTGTTACATATATCCGAAAAGAAATTACAGAGTAGGTGGCTGTTATGAGTGAAAATTATAATAAAGTAGTAACAATACCAGAGGTTGCAACAATAGTGGAGATCAAGGATGAGATAGCGGATGTTAAAACATTTTATCTCAAATTTGATAATCCTGAAGTGGAAAAAAATTTTAAAATCAGATCAGGGCAGTTTGTTATGCTCACTGTTTTTGGTGCAGGGGAATCTGCAATATCCCTTCCAGCAAGCCCTGAGAATGACAGGTTTCACCTTTCAGTAAAACGCGTGGGAAAGGTTACTAATGCATTGCACAAGCTGGAGGCTGGCGACAAGGTTGGTCTAAGGGGCCCATTTGGAAACGGCTTTCCCTTTGAGGAATTAAAAGGAAAAAATCTTATATATGTAGCCGGGGGTATTGGTCTTATTCCTTTAAGGTCTTCAATTGTACATGCGCTCCAGCACAGGGATGATTTTGGCAGAATAATTGTTCTTCTGGGAGCAAGGACTCCTGGGGATCTCATCTATCAATATAATATTGAAGAGTGGCTAAAAATAGATGGCTTTGAATGTTATGTGACTGTTGATCAGGCTACTCCTGAATGGAAAGGGGAAACAGGCTATGTGCATAATCTTATAGAAAAGGCTAATGTGCCTGTGGATAATTCTGTGGCGTTTGTGTGTGGCCCTCCGGTAATGTTCAACTCTGTAATAGGTGAGCTTATGAAAAGAGGGCTAAAGGATGATGCTATTTTTTCTACCCTTGAAAGGCATATGAAATGCGGGATAGGAAAATGCCAGCACTGTGCAATAGGCAGAACCCTGGTTTGTACAGATGGGCCTGTGTATAGCTATAGGCAGATAAAAACTCTTGGTGAACAGATATAATGAGTAATCTTTTTTTAAATATAAAAGAGGTTCTTTGCAGCAATGGGTGCCTTA
This sequence comes from uncultured Leptospirales bacterium, assembly GCA_964649175.1. Lineage (GTDB taxonomy): Bacteria > Spirochaetota > UBA4802 > UBA4802 > UBA5550 > JBBAGC01. The sequence continues at coordinate 7,086 of CAZYPA010000029.1, forward strand.
TAGGTATGGGGAACTATCTTAAAAGCGATGATGCTGTTGGTCTCTATATAGTTGAATCTGTAAAGAGAGCAGTAAAGGACTCCTATCCTATAATGAATGTTGAGGATGTTATTGAAGCTTATGTCTTTAAAATTTCAGAAATGGACTGTGATAATATTATAATTGTTGATGCTGTTAAAACAGGCGCTGAAACAGGCTCAATAATATTCGGGAAGCTGGAAGAGGATATTGAGGAGCTCAATGGTTCTTTATCAACCCATAAGCTTGCTTTACAGGTGTCAGGAAAGATTTTCAGGGAGCATGGGAAAAATACTTATCTCCTTGGAGTTGTTGTTGATAATGTTGATTTTGGGTCATCTCTTTCCCGGGCTGTAAGGGAGAGTGCTGATGTTCTTATAGATGTAATTACAGATGCGTTAAAATGATAATAAAGGAGTTTGTAAATGAATATTGACATTTACGGAAACTTAATGACAGCTATGGTCATGCTTGTTCTCTCAGCTGCTATATCTCCTCTTATAGCAATACAAAAGAGAAAACTGGCAGGATTGATAAATTTTATATTTGTGTCTATTTCCGCCATCTTCCTCCTTCAGTTGAGTTATGCGGTAATATTCAAAGCTGCTCCACAGGGAGCAACAGTGCTTAGTTTTGGCCCCCTTGATATTTACTTCCTTGTGGACAGCTTCTCCGCTTTTTTTATCGCTATAATCGCTTTTATGGCAGCAATAAGTTCTTTTTATTCAATTGATTATATGGAGCATTATCCTGAATACAGGTTGAGCGGATATTATTTTAATCTTCCAATATTTATCCTTGGGATGATTGCACTTGTTACAGTTGATGACTTAACTTTAGGCTTTACCATAGCCTGGCAGCTTATGACTATAACATCATTTTTCCTTATACGTTTTGAATTCAAAGAAAAAGCAAATGTTAAAAGTGCAAACAAGTACCTTGTACTTATGGAGTTTGCCTGGCTTATGATATTTGGTGCTACATTCTTTATACAGGGCTCAGCAATGGGGGATTCCCTGCATGGGCTTACTGAAAAGCTTGCATACACCTCACCAGCTGCGATCTACGCTGTATTTGGATTGCTGCTATTGGGATTTGGTTTTAAGGCAGGTATATTTCCCTTTGGACAGCTTTGGCTGCCAGATGCCCACTCTGTTGCACCATCTCCAATAAGTGCGCTTTTGAGTGGTGTTATGCTTAAGACCGGTATTTACGGCATAATAAGAACATTTTTCTGGATGATGCCACAGTCCAATTCCCAATCAGAGGGTTTTTTATGGGGTGTGATAATTGCATCATTTGGGGTGGTAACACTTTTTATAGGTACTGTTCAGTCCATGAAGCAGAGTGATTCTAAAAGGCTTTTGGCCTACAGTTCCATTGGACAGATAGGCTATATAGTTTTTGCGTTAGGCGCTTCACTGCTTCTGCTTAACAGCGAAAGCGATTTTTTAAAAATTCTTTCATTTCTTATTATTGTTGGCGCTCTTTATCATGTTCTTAATCACGCAATATTTAAGGGGCTTCTCTTTCTTGTAAGCGGCAGCGTGCTTTTTGCCACAGGTACAAAAGATCTTAATAAACTGGGTGGATTGCTCAAGCTTATGCCTGTTACTGCATTTGCAGCTGGTATAGCTTCACTTTCTATTGCGGGAGTTCCTCCATTTAGCGGGTTTGCCAGCAAGTGGACAATTATTTCATCATCCATTCTTGCAGGCAGTGAAATAATGTTTATGGCCATCTTTGGCATAATCGCACTTTTCACAAGTGCCATTACACTTGCCTGCTATGTCAAGTTTTTTGGTATGACATTTACCTCTTCAGGAACAGAGTGGGCTGTTGAGAAAGAGATTAAGGAATCTCCCTTTACAATGCTTCTTCCAAAAGGGGTACTCACTCTTCTCTGTATAATACAGGGCCTTATTCCCTTTGTTTATTTTAGTGCCATAATCACGGTATTTCAGAAAGCAGAGGGTTCAAGTTTATACGGTTTGTTTAACAGTGTTAATTTCAGTGATTATATTGCAACATCAATGAATGGTATATCAGTAAGTGTACCAGGTGTTCAGGGGGTTATTTCTTCAACTGCAGTGCCTGCTGTAATTCTTGTTGTTGTTGCTGTTGCTTTTGCAATAGCCTGGTTTATCAGAAAGTCAGGAGGTTCAACTGAACGTGAAGCAGATACCTGGCTTGGTGGTTATGCGGATCTTAACAATCTTAACAGGTATAAAGACAGAAGCATGTTTGCAGCTTTGAAGAAGCTTCTTTGGTGGACAGGCGGAAATGTTAAATAAATGGATTTCAATAAAAGGGCTTAGAGGTTAATTATGAATTCATTGGAAAAAATTAAAAAAGCGATAAAAGAAAAATTCGGCAGTGCTGTTCTGGGAGAAGAGTCACCTTTAAGTACAAGACTTTTCATGGATATTAAGCCTGAAATAATCAGGGAAGCATCTAATGAAATGGTAAAGCTCGGTGGCAGATACCTTGTGGGTACTGGTTATGATAATATTAGCCGTGATGGAAATATAGGGATGAATCATGCCTTTGGCTTTGATAATGATGACCTTATAGTATTGTTAAGAACAGCAGTGCCAGGAGACAACCCTGTTCTTGATTCTATTACACCGGATATCCCAGGAGCAGGCTGGACTGAAAGGGAATTCCGGGATCTGCTTGGTATGACATTTACAGATCATCCTAAACCAAAAAAACTTATTCTGGCTGATGACTGGCCTGATGGGATATACCCCATGCGTAAAGAGGTTCCCTATAACCTTGTTCCTCCTTCAGCAGAGGATGTGGCTTATCAGCTGGATGAGTGTCCTGAAGGCTGTTCCATTATTCCGGTAGGGCCTTTCCATACTGCGCTTCATGAGCCGGAGCATTTTGCGGTATATGTTGATGGTGAAACAATAAAGGGCTGTGACTATAGGGGATTTATGACTCACAGGGGTATTGAAAAACTCTGTGAAAGTGAAGTAAGCTATAATGAAATACCGTTTATTGCTGAAAGGATATGTGGAATATGCGGTACTGTACATGCAACAGCCTATTCTCAGGCAGTTGAAATGGCTGCAAATATAAAAATTTCAAAAAGGGCAGAGTATATCCGTACACTCATGCTTGAGATTGAAAGGCTTCATTCGCACCTGTTATGGCTTGGAGTTGCAGGTCATCTTATAGGTTTTGATACAGTTTTTATGCAGTCTTTTAGAATCCGGGAAAGTATAATGTGGCTCTGTGAAAGAATTACAGGAAACAGGAAAACCTATGGTATGGTAATCATAGGCGGAGTTAGAAGGGATATTACACCGGAGATCAAAGCTGATATTCTCAAGGTTGTAGATGAGCTGGAAAGAGAGGTAATGGTTGTAAAGAAGTCTATTATTGGGGATTCAGCCATACATAAAAGAACAAAGGGTGTGGGCTATCTTTCCAAAGAGAGTGCGATTAAGTGGAGTCTTGTTGGTCCGGTTGCAAGAGCAAGGGGTGTTGATATTGATGCAAGAAGGGATCACCCTTACGCTGCTTATAGAGATGTTAAATTCGATGTTCCTCTTACTGATACATGTGATGTATGGGGCACGATTATTGTGAGGCTTCAGGAAATATTTGAAGCAGTTAAAATAATAAGGCAGGTGCTGGACAAAATGCCTGAAGGTCCAATTCTCACTGAGCTTGATGAGGAAATTCCTGCATTCTGCCAGGGCATATCAGTAGTTGAAGCTCCAAGGGGTGAATCCGTTCACTTTGTGATTACAGGAGAGGAGAACCGTCCGGACAGGTGGAGGGTCCGCGCTCCTACCTATCCCAATCTTCAGGGTGTACCTGAAATGCTGCTTAATGACCAGTTTGCTGATTTCCCGATTATTGTAGGGAGCATTGACCCATGTTTTTCATGCACAGACAGGGTTGAGGTGATAAATGTAAAATCTGGCAGCAAGGGGATAATAGGCAAAGCAGAACTTGAAAATATTTCCCGAAGGAATAAGTGAGTGGAGGCTTAATATGGATATAGTATATGTATTGGTAAATCTTCTGGTTTTTCTTGCTCTTGCTCCCCTGTTTGAGGGCATTGTGAGGAGAATAACTGCAAGGGTTCAATCAAGGATGGGGCCTCCTATTATTCAGCCCTATTATGATATAATAAAACTCCTGGGTAAGGAAAACCTTACAGCAGGAAACCTGATTTTTAATTTTGCACCAATGATGTCATTTGCTGCAATAACATCTGTTATATGCTTTATTCCCCTTGGATATAAGGCTAATTTTTTAACAGCCTATGCGGATGTTATAACAATAATATACCTTCTTGTTCTTGGCGGGGTGTCGATTCTTCTTGGAGCTCTTGCAAGTAAAAATACATTTGCTATGGTTGGAGCAAGCAGGGAAATGGTCACAATGATTATGGTTGAGCCTGTTCTTGCAATGACATTTTTTATTGGTGCTGTAAAGGTTAAAAGTTTAGGCATTGGTGAATCTGTTTTTAATATAATGAATAATGGCTATTCCTTATCAGCATTTCTTATGATGGCACTCTACATTATGGCATTGCAGGCTTTTGTGGGCAAGCAGCCTTTTGACATAGCTGAAGCTGAACAGGAAATTCTTGAAGGTCCCTTTATTGAGTATAGCGGTCCAAATTTAGCCCTGTTTCAATATTCACTTATGCTTAAAAGAATGTTTTATGCCTCACTCTTTGTAATGGTTTTTGCGCCCTTTATTTATTCAGGGATTTATGTTGTAGATATTCTCCTTCAGCTTGTAGGGGTTGCTGTTATATTTATACTCATAGCCCTTGTTGGTGCAACAAACCCCAGGCTCAGGATAGATCAGGCTGTTAAATACTACTCGGTTCTTATTGTCATGTCTCTTGCGGCAGTAGGAATGTCTGTGTACGGAATATAGGGATAGGGAGGAATACTGTGTGGTTAATAAGTAAAATAAAACAGGTTTTAATGGTAATAAAGCCGGGCGTGGTAACTCTTAATTATCCTTATGAGAAACGTCCTGTGCCTGAAAACTTTAGGGGCACACCTCTGTGGGATCATGAAAAATGTATAGGCTGCGGAGGGTGTGCTAATCACTGTCCTGCAAGAACAATACTTGTAAGGGATGTGTGTCAGGAGATACGCCTTCTGGTTTATGATGGTTCAAGGTGCACATATTGTGGACGCTGTGCTGATGTTTGTCCTGAGGATGCAATTACAATGACAGGGCAATATGAACTGGCAACTGATAAAAGGCAGGATTTGAATGAAACCCTGGAACTTTTTATGCTTACATGTCAAAGATGTGGCAGATGCTATGATATGGAGATAACAAATAAAATAGATCGAATGGATATGCAGGGATACAGGTACGACAATATTGAAGCCAGAGCCTTTATCAGAAAAACAACAGACCGTCTGGATGAGGGAATGCTTAAGGCTACTGAGAAGTACAAAAGACCTGAAAAAACAGGAGAATAGTTATGTTTACAAACCTTTCAAAAAAAATATTTAAAAGATCTTTATGGCTCTATCATTGCAACACAGGTGCCTGTAATGGCTGTGATATAGAAGTACTTAATGTGCTTACTCCATATTATGATGTAGAAAGATTTGGAATGAAGCTTGTTGGTTCTCCAAGGCATGCAGATGTAATGCTTCTTTCCGGAGCAGTGACAAGGCCAACCTTGCCTTTGGTTAAAAAAGCATATGATGCCTTGCCATCTCCAAAGCTCGTTTTTGGAATAGGATCATGTGCAACCGGAGGAGGGTGCTGGTTTGATACATATAATGTAAACGGCGGTGCAGCAGGTGTTGTGCCTGTAAATTATTATATTCCCGGATGCCCCCCCAGGCCTGAATCTATAATTTACGGAGTTGCTCTTGCACTTGGTCTTGTTGATAAACAGGTAGCCCCTATTGAACTTAAACAAATGGAGTTCCCCATTGATGTTTATGAAAGGAACAAGGCATGGGAAGAAAGAAACGTAATATACGAGCTTTTGAAGTAATAAGAGGAGACAGGCAATGGCAAAAAAAATACTATTAGTAGATGATGACAGGGATCTTCTGGTTTCCCTTGCCCAGGCCCTGAAGGCAAATGATTTTGATGTTGTTGAAGCATACAGTGCAGTTGAAGGGCTTAAAATGCTTCTTAATGAAAAGCCTGATCTGGTTGTGCTTGATGTTATGATGGAAACAGATACAGCAGGATTTGAAGCTGTTTACCAGATAAGGAGCAAAAGAGCTGGTTCCAGGTATATGGAGGTAAGGGATGTTCCCATTATAATGCTTACTGCAATTAATCAGGTGACAAACTCCAGGTTTTCCCTTAATGAGGAGTCCAGCTTTCTCCCTGGAGTGAATGATTTTTTAACAAAGCCTATAGATGTTGATGAGCTTATTGAAAAAATAAATAAAATTGTTTAAATTTTTTATGTGCAGCATATGTTAAGTTATTGAGTTTTTTTATTGATTAATATTAAAGTTATTTGTTAAAAATAGATGGTAAAGGATTCAGGTTTTGCGTTTTTGTTGAAATCTGATTTATTGAATTTTTAGTATTGATGAAATATATTATTACCTGGTGAAAAGATATGAGCCAACAAAAGCGATTGCTTATTATTGATGATGAGGACATAGTATTAAAAAGTACCCAGCGGATTTTAAGGGATTCCGGATATCATATAGACACTGCATCCAATGGGGAGGAGGGTCTTGCTATGCTGGATCAGGAGGATTATGATCTTGTAGTAACAGACCTTATGATGCCTGGCATGACTGGTATGGATGTGCTGCGAACTATCAAGGAGAAAAAAATAGATGTAACTGTAGTTATCTTTACAGGTTTTGCTACTGCAGAAACAGCCAGGGAAGCTCTTAAAACAGGTGCTTTTGATTATATCCCTAAACCATTCACTCCTGAGGAGTTTAGGGATGTTGTAAGAAACGCAGTAAATGCCAAAGGTGATGAAGAAGCCAATATGCTCGACCTTATGGCTATTGTTTCTCATGAGCTGAAAAGTCCTGTTTCAGTAGTTCAGACAACAGCTCAAACCCTTGCAAAGGGATATTTTGGAAATCTTGAACCAAAGCAAAAAGAGATTCTAAATACAATTATTCGGAACTGTCAGTATCTGGAAGATATTATCCGCAGCTATGTGGATCTTTCAAAAATGGAGCTGGATAATTTGGAAGCATTTGAAAATAATATAGACTTTGTTGATGATGTGCTTTCTCATGTAATAACAATTCCTGAGTATCAGAATAATGCAAAAAACATGCCACTGGTAACAGATTATCATACCCACGGTGAAATTCAGGGGGATGAGAATCTTCTTCGTATTGTTGTAACAAACCTGGTTAACAATGCTATAAAATATGGCAGGGAAAATACTGAAATAAAAATATCAGTTTATGAAGAGGGTGAGGATTTAATATTTTCAGTTTATAATGAAGGGGTGGGCATATCAGCTGAGGATATTGAAAATAAGCTTTTTAGTAAATTCGGCAGGCTCAAGCAAAAAGGAACCGAAGGGGTAAAGGGTTCTGGCCTGGGTCTTTATATTTGTAAAAAAATAATTGAAAAGCATAATGGTACCATAAGTGCTGAATCTGAAGTGGGCAGCTTTGTCAAATTTACAGTAAAAATTCCTAAAAAAAGAGTATAGTCTTCCTCGGTATTAAATTAATAGTTGATTTTGTTCAATTATTTCTGTATTGACAAATTTGAAAGTTTCTGAAATAGTTAGTGTATTAGGGGGCAATAATGTCTTCTGTAGAGGCCTCCTAAATCCCATAGAGTGGGACTTGGAGATAAATGATCTATCTTGTAATATACTTTTAACTGGAATTATTTATTATATAATGAAAAATTTAATCTGTTAAAGTTAAAAATAAATTTTGAGTTAAATATTATAGGAGGTAATGATGCAGAATAAACGAAGAGGTCCTGATTTTGTTCTAAAAGTCATCAATGTTGTATCTGGAGTATCCTGGATAATTCTTGTTTTGGCGATTGTTGTTGTTTCAATTGCAAAACCAAAATTTCAGGGATTTAGTCGGGGTATGGGTACTATTCAAAGTTCATGGGATACTTCTTTGCTTGGCGTTGTAGCAGTACTTCTTGTTTTGCTTATTGCTTTGAGTGTAGTAGGTATAGTTTTTAATTTTTTGAGAATGAAAAGAAAAACTGATCATATCAGAGTTACACTTGTGCTTTCTGGTATATTTGCATTTATAGGTCTGCTTCTTCTTCTTTTTAATTAGACCTTAAAATTCCATGCTCGAATTATTGATAGATGATTAAACCTGGTTCGGGATTCAGAGCAAGTACTTCTTCAGGCAACATCAATGGCCGATCATAATGGACTCCCTGCTGTTTTGAATAATAGTACCAGAGTTTAAAACCTTTATATGGAATATTAATTGCAGCAGAATTTCGCAAATGGGTTCCTTTTTTAGCATCAGGCCTTCCCCAGCCGGAAGTGGCATGTACAGGAATAACCTGACTATAATTTGCATCAACCTCTTCTCTGTCTCTGATCATCTTGGCATGAAATTGATGGAATACAAGCTGTCTTTTCCCTGGAATAAGATTAGCTCTTAGATAATCCTGTATTATCTTTTGTACTGCATTTATTTCTTTTCCTGATATTGAACCAATAACCTTCATAGGTTTTGTAGTGCGCCATTCAGGATCAAGTGCAAGATGAACATTTGGATATTTTAAAAAAGGTAAAAGCTCCCTTATTGCTTCCTGCGGAGTATGCTTCCCGATTTGATGGTCAAGGTAAATCAGCATTTTATTAGCTAAGGCAAATTCTATATATGATTCCAGGAGGTTTTTGTTTATTCTGTTTATTTCTCCTGCAGGCTGGCAGGTTCCATATATAATATAAAATGCAGGAATAACTCCTTTTTCTTCATTTAATGCTTTATATGTTTCAGCAGTTTTTTGGACAAGCTTAGCCAGTTCCTCTTTTGTATGACGACCCAGTATTCCCATTATTTTTGAATTGGGATGGCCATAATAAGCCACAATATGGTTATCCTCAAAAAAGTTTGGGGAAAGAAAAAAGTCCTCAGTGATTTTTTTAAAAGGGTAGATAGGACTGGTACAATAGCGTGTAAAATATTTTTTTTTCAGTAAATTTTTTTTAAATTCAGATTCAGGGTCATCATCTGCCATGAAAATATTAACAGGTATAATTATTGTTAATACTATAAGAGCCAGTTTTATATTGAAGATCTTTTTCATTTTAATATCCCTTTAGAATTGGTAGCTAAAATAATAGACAGGATAATAAATGGCAATTAATTTATCTGTTTTAACTATATCTTTTTTTTAATTGCTTATATGAAATTTTAGTGCGTTAAAAGAGGCATGAGTGAAGAGCAGTGCTGTTGTAGCTGGTTTATGTTTTATTTAGAGCTATTTTGCGGCTTTAATTAAAACAATAGATGATCTGGATAAATAGATATAATGGTAAAGAGGACTATGGAGTAAAAGAAACTGTTTCTATATTTGGTATCGAAAGTATCTGTTTATCTGCGGTAACAAGTTTAGCATTATTAATAATAGCAGTTGAAATTATTATTGAGTCTGGCAATTTTATCCCATATTTAATTCTATTACTAATGACAGTATCGAGCAGCTGTTTGTTGGAAAATTCAAGATCTATTACGTTTACCCTCTGAACAAAAGTGTTAAATAATGCCTTGTCTTCACTGGATAGGTCTGGAAATACAAGGAACTCCATATATGAAACAATAGAAATTCCTACCCAGGATATTCTTTTTAAGGAATTTAAAAGTTCAGTGTTTCCTTTAAGCAGGGCAATTATTGCGTTTGTATCAAGAATGAATCTATTCCCATTCACTGCGCAATATCCTTTGTGTATCTACTGCATTGCCATCCCATTTTAATTTTCCTGCTATATCTGAAAAATCATAACCTGATGAAGGTTTGCTCTTTCTCTGGATAACAAGAACAACTTCAACCTCTCCCTCTTCAAGAGGAGTAGGTATATCGATTTTTAAATGACCATCATTTTTGATTACTGTATTTAAACGAATAGTTTTCAATGTTTTTCCTTTTTAAGTATTTGATAAATTTTTATTTTATTACTTTAGTATAACTAGAGATTTTATTTTTGTCAATATAAAAGCGACAGGTTGAATTGAATGTAAAAAATTATTCCTTTATGGATATTTATCTGCTTAAACTATATTTTTTATAGAATCTATGCTTTGTCAGCTTCAGGACTCCTGTTCTTTTTTCGTTGGTGCCAGTAAATATATATAATGACCAGAACAACTGACAGGAGAAGCAATGCGTAAACTATCTGGTTGAGATACAATTTTATAAGCTCCTGGTTTTGGCCTACAATATATCCAAGTATTGCTAATATGGTGACCCATATTCCTGCGCCTGCTGAAGTGAAGAGGCAAAATCTTATCAGTCCCATTTTTGTAATTCCTGCAGGGAATGATATGTATTGGCGCACTCCGGTAATTAATCTGCCTATAAAAGTTATTATTTCACCATGCCTTAAAAACATCCCTTCAACCTTGAGAAATTTATCTTCATTAAAAAGTATGTACTTGCCGTATTTGAGAAAAAAGGGCCTCCCTAGTTTATATCCCAGATAGTAATTAAAAAGTGCGCCAGCAAGGCTGCCAGCTATTCCGCAGAATATTACCATAAACATATTCATTTCGCCCGTATTGACAAGATAGCCTGCTGGTATCATAACCACCTCAGAGGGGAAGGGGAAAAATGAGCTTTCAAGAAACATGAGTGCAAAAATACCCGGATATCCCAGGCTTGATACTGTATCTACAATAAATGTAATAATCTGCTGAAACATTTTTTACCGTTACTTGCAATTTTGATTTTAAAACAGGATTGATTTTTACACTTAAATATCAATCTTAATATTATTTTTTTGTAACATATTCAGGTACTGGATAAACAAAGGGCTTATTTGTAATAGGATTTTTTAAAACCACACAGGGTGTTTCAAAAAGTTCCTCAATAAGATTGTATTTAAGAACATCTTCAGGATTTCCGTCAAAGAAAATTTCTCCGTTTTTGATGGAGCATATTCTGTTACAATAATCTGAGGCAATGTTCATGTTGTGAAGAACTGTTATGATTGTTGTGCCTTGAAGATTAAGTCTGTACAAAATATCCATAATCTTTGCTGTATGGCTAATATCAAGGTGTGATACCGGTTCATCAAGAATTATAATTTCGCTGTTTTGCACAAGAGCCTGGGTAATAAAGACCAGCTGCTGTTCGCCGCCGGATAATTCGGTAATCTGCCTTTCTAAAAGATGGGATATTCCTGTCATTTCAATTGCACTTGCTATGGTTTTTTTGTCCAGATCAGTTTCCATCTGCCATAATTTCTGATGGGGGAATCTGCCCAGCCTGATAAAATCATAAACTGTAAAGGCAAGAAGGTTTTCATGGAACTGGTGTACTACTGAAAAATTCATTGCCAGGTCCCTATAGCTGTATTTGTTCATGGTCTGATTTTTAAAGACTATTTCTCCGGAATCGGGTTTTATAAGGCCTGACATGATTTTAATCATTGTACTTTTCCCGGCACCATTAGGACCGATTACTGAAATAAAATCACCCTTTTTAACAGAAAAGTTTATATTGTGAAGAACCGGGATGTCATCATATCCTGCATCAATATTTTTTAGTTCAAAGATCAGGCTCATAGGGTGCCTCTTTTACGGAAAAGAAAGATCAGGAAAAATATTCCACCAAAAAAATTTGTAATTATTCCCACAGGTATTTCATAGGGGGGAACTGCTGATCTGGCAAAGGTGTCTGCTGTTATAAGAAACAATGCTCCCCCAAGAGCTGAGAAAGGGATAAGCTTTAAATGTGCAGGGCCAAAAAACAGACGCATAACATGGGGGATAATAAGTCCCACAAAGCCCACAATCCCGCAAAGGGAAACTGATAAAGCAGCCAGGAGCGAAGCAATCCAGAATATGGCAGCTACATTTTTTTCAGTTACACCCAGGCTTTTTGAAAATGAATGGCCAAATGAAATTATATCAAGGTGTTTATAATAAAGCATGGCAAGTATTATAAGCAATATGGTAACAATGGATATTTCTGTAAGAATGTCATAGCGGGCAATTGAAAGATCTCCCATCAGCCACATAATGGCCTTGTGAACATGCTCAGCCCTTGCTGCTGAATAAAGGAGAAGCACTGCTGCAGAGAATATAAAACTCAATGCTATTCCTGCAAGTATCATTGAGGATGTGCCAAACTTGAGCCTTTTTGAAAGAAAGTAAACCAGTGTGATTGAAACAAGCCCTCCGATAAAAGAAAAGATCACTATAAAAATGTTTGTCATTGATAGAACTATTGCAGCAGTAGCGCCCAGGGCTGCACCGCTTGAAACACCTATTATGAATGGATCAGCAAGGGGATTTTTTAAAAGAGATTGAAACATTACTCCACTTACAGAAAGGGATGCTCCAACTGTCATTGCCAGGATTATTCTTATTAAACGCATTTTAACAAGAATAAAGCTTTCAGGAGCAGCATCCGGGCCTCTTAAACCTGTAAATATTTCTATTGGACTTATAAATATTGTACCAATGGAAAGTGAAAAGATAATCAGCAGGGCAGATATTATTATGAATATAACTGCAGGGAGTAATATTTTTCTATGCTTCATTACAGCTGATTTTCACTCCTGTTTTTAAGGTAAGTATTGATTTTATCCCATACCTCCTCAACTGATTTTACATAGTTGGCAGGTGTATAAAGAGTGGTATTATCAGGATTGATTGAATAGATATTGTCCAAACAAATTTTTTTATTTTTCGTATATCCGCTGTGGATGCTGCTAAAAAATTTTTTTGCATCAGGCATTATTGATAAAATTATATCAGGCTTTAGTATTATCAGTGATTCAGCAGAAACAAGGGGATAGGCTTTTTCAAGATTATGATATACATTGATTCCTCCGGCATCATCTATTATACCGCTGATAAATGAAAGACTGGAAACAGCAATAAGAGGCTCCTGGGAAACAAAAAAAGCTACAAGGGGTTTGATCTGGCTTTTTGCTGTATCTGTTTTTATTTCTTCCAGTTGTTTGTTGTAGAGTGCCAGCTTTTTATTGCCCAATTCCTCTTTGCCGATTATTTGGGCAAGATAGGTGTAATTATCACAAATGGTTTTGTAGTTAGAGTTTCTTTTAAATGAAAAAAGTTTTATTCCCATTGAAGCAAGCTGTTCTGTTTTTTGAACTGCCTCATCTTCAGTAGAGTAGAGAACAGCATCAGGTTTAAGAAGAATTATTTTTTCTGTGTTTGGATTTGTAAGGGTTCCTACAATTTCAACTTTATGCTGCAGGGGAGGAGAATAGGTTGTTACTCCCACAATAAGGTGGGAACTTTCCAGGTCAACAATCTGTGCTGTAATTGATGGGGATAGGCAAACAATGCGGCTTATCTTGCCTTCTTTTCCAAGGGAGATCGGGGCTTCCTCTTTGCATGACACAAGAAGGGAAATTAAAATTATTAAGAACACAGGTTTTTTCAAAAAATTCTCCATGCGCCATTTTTTTCAAAGTTCAGTTCATATTTTATTATGTCAACTAGATAAAGGTTGGATTCAGGGCTCTGACCCTGAATTCTTCAGATTCAACTAGGGTAAGGGCTCTGACCCCATCATCATATTTTTGTAAAATTGTATATGTAGTGCGTTAAAAAACATAGGTTCTGCGTCCAGTCTATATGGTAAGTTAGCTGTTTATATGTTTTTTGTACTAAATTTGCACACTATTATTGTAATAGCAGAGAGGAATTGTTGCAGCTTTTATTTTTTACTGATATTTAAGATGAAATTCTATGAAAGGTTTGAGTTTTTGCTCAATATCTTTTTTCTTCTAAGAAGATTAGGGGAAGGACTTGTTGAATAGGGTAAAGGCTCTGACCCTTATCTCCAAATCTTCCCTAAGCCCACAAGGCAAGTCGTTTCCTGTATGCATCTTCATAATAGAGGAATTCATTAACTCGTTCTGTAAAATTTTTCCCTAATTTCAAAAAATATTCATGTAAAGTAAATCTTAAGGGCGAGATAAAATTTTCATTAAGATAACAGTTGATAAAACCGATCACATTTTCACGTGGATCACGGGAAAGACCCTTTCGCACAGGATTGTATCCAATATACCAGAGTAGCCATAGAAGATATTCTTCAGGATTGTCCGATTCCTCTATGATTGTGGAGCCAAACCTTTCATTCCAGAAAGGCCCTGTTTCACCAGTACCCCGATTGTATTTCTCAGCCATGCGTGCTTTAATATACTGCATTATAAGTGAAATGGTTTCATTATCTTCCAGGGTTCTTATAATAATATGGATATGGTTTGCAACTGTTTCAGCAGCAATTAGTTCAAAATTATATTTTTCCTGGCATTGCTGCACTGATTCTATGAAATATTTATTACCAAATCTACTTTTAAAGAGGTCTCTTTTCCCACGACATCTTGAATAGCAGTGATATGTTACATTTTGGGCAATAGTTCTTAATGGTCTAGGCATTTTGGCTCTCCTATTGATGTTAAAATTTATAAAATCTTTAATATTACTACGTTTCCCGGGGAAATTTTTTTGAAAAAAAATCGGGGTCAGAGCCTTTTTTTAGCTTTACACTTTTTGGATTGGGAATTTGGGAATCGGGGTCAGAGCATATATCGAAATCATATATTGAGCAACAAAATCAGTATAAGAAAAAAGGGTCAGAGCCTCTTGTAAAAACAACTTGCTCCCTATGTAAGCTTGGAATTTGAGGGTCAGAGCCTCTTCTCGAGCTTTTTAAATCTTTCGTTTTTCTTACACTTTTGGAATTAGGGTCAGAGCCTCTCCCCCTAAATTTTTTCCTTGACATAATTTCACAGAATCAGCCTTGTTTAATGGACGCAGTAATTTTTTTAATTACTAGATTTATAAGACAATGCTTTAGTTCTCTGTATTCAAAGACAGTTGGGGACTGTAAACAGCCTTGTTGAACTAAAACAGTTTTTTGAAAAAATTTACTGCTACAATTGATCTTTACATAAATAAATACTTTTCCTTCTTGATTAAAGAAGGCATCCCTATAGGGGGTGAGGGAATCCCGTTAAAATCGGGAGCGGACCCGCCGCTGTGACCGGGGACGAAAGCCGCAATATGCCACTGGCTGATTTGCCGGGAAGGCGCGGTGATTAGGATAATCCGGGAGTCAGAACACCTGATAGTATTTGAACCATAATACCACGCCGATTGGTTTATATGGCTCGTTACGAGGAAAAAAAGGGGATCCCCGCAACCTGAGAGTTTCGGGGTTTTTTATTTATGTAGTCGATTAAATATTGCGGTTTTTCCGCAGAGTATAATTTAGGGAGGATTTACATGAAGAGGATTTATTTTTTATTTACGCTCTTGATTTTCGGCAGCTTTTTTTCAGCAGCAGTAATGGCTGATGATGAAAAGGAAAGACAATTAGGGCAGGTTGTTGTTACTGCTACAAAAAGCGAGGTTTCATTAAAGGAAACCGGAAGCAGTGTTACTGTTATTACATCAGATGAAATTGAAAAAAAAGGGAAAAAGCAGGTAATTGACTTGCTCCAGGAGGTTCCGGGACTGTCAGTGAGCAGGACTGGTTTTTTTGGAGGAGCTGCATCAGTTTTTGTCAGAGGGAATGAATCAGCAAATGTTTTGGTGCTTGTTGACGGTGTGAGGATCAATGATCCAATAGATCTCGGTAGAGGGGCAGACCTGGCATTTATGACAACAGACAATGTTGAACGGATTGAAATAGTACGCACACCTCAAAGTGCCCTTTACGGGTCAGATGCCCAGGCTGTTATCAATATTATAACTAAAAAAGGCGAGGGCAGGCCTGTTGTTTCTGTTTCAGCAGAAGCCGGCTCATTTTATACATTCAGGGAGTCTGCTTCTGTTTCCGGAGGCTCTGATGGAATAAGCTACAGTGTAGGCATATCCAGGCAGGATACCAAAGGAATATCCCGTGCTGAAAACAAATCCAAAGGGAGTACATCTTCCATAAAAAACAGCGACTATGAAAAGGACAGGTTTGAAAATACTGCAATTACATCAAAGTTAGGGATAGATTTGCCCTTAGGGATAAACTATACTTTAAGCGGCTATTATCAGTCAGCAAAATATGATTATGATGATGGAGCTGAAATAGATGATCTGAATAAAATGGGTGAAAATGAAGTTTTTACCTTTAACAATGTTTTGACTCAAAATATTTTCAGCTGGTGGAATCATAAGCTGGAATATGGCAGAACTTCAACAACAAGAAGGGATCAGGATAATAATGACAGGTTTCAGCCTGCAAATGATGAAGAACATTCCTGGTATAAGGGTGTTTCAAATCAGGCTGAGTGGCAGCATAATTTTAATATTGGTAAAATTGATACAATAACAGCAGGCTATAACCTTTATCATGAGGAAGGGTCAAGTCTTTATTATTCAAATCTTTATGGGGATTTTACTTCAAATTCTTATATTCAGAATGCAACTACTCACAGTATGTATCTCCACAATCATTTGAAATTATTTGATATGATCTATCATACAGCAGGTATTCGCTATGATCATCACAGTGAATTTGGTAATAAATTCACCTGGAATACAACAGCTTCTGTAATAGCACCTGTTACAGAAACAAGGATCAAAGGAGCCTATGGCACTTCTTTTAAAGCACCTTCTCTGTATCAGCTCTATGATAGCTATAGTGGCAGCAGGGATCTTAAACCTGGAAAGGGTAATCATGTTGAAGCAGGAATAGAACAGCCTCTGCTGGGAAATACAGCTTTGTTGAGTACAACTTATTTTTACAATAAATATAAAAATATGGTGGATTACAATTACACAACTTGGGTGTATGAAAATACTGGTGAAGTTGAAACACAGGGGTGTGAGCTATATGCTCTAATCAACCTTCCCTTTGACTTAAGCATTTCCGGAAACTATACCTATACAAAAACAGAGGATAAAGTTAAAGGAGAAGAGCTTCTTAGAAGACCTAAACACCAGTGGAGTGCAATTTTAAACTGGACAATATTAAAAAAAGCTGACCTTAATATAGTCTATAACTATGTTGGTAGAAGATATGATATTGATCATTATGATTCTGTTAATGATGTAAACATATTAGCAAAAATGGATTCCTATTCAACTGTTGATTTAAAGCTTTCATACTGGGTTACTCCAAATATTCAGGTTTATGGAAGGATTGAAAACATGATCAATGAGGATTATCAGCAGTTTAATGGATATGCCATGCCTGGTGTAGCCTTTTATGGCGGGGTTCAGGGGCAGTTTCTTTAATAAATAATATATTTATGTGATCTTATTGTTCTTGTCATAAATATATTATAAAAAGTATGCTGTATTTAAGTAAAAAATTTTAAACAGTAAAGTTGTTGTATTTTTTTCAAATGCGGGAATCTTATAGGGCTGATTCTATAGGATTTCCGCACTTTGCTTTTATTGCTGAAATATCAGGTAAAAATAGGGGTCAGAGCCTCATTTTTATCGAGGTACGGTTACCGAGTACCGACGAAGTCGGTGTATCGAGGTAACTAGGGGTCAGAGCCTCATTTTTATCGAGGTACGGTTACCGAGTACCGACAAAGTCGGTGTATCGAGGTAATAGGGGTCAGAGCCTCATTTTTATCGAGG
>CAZYPA010000029.1:24941-26769 GCA_964649175.1 uncultured Leptospirales bacterium
AATAGGGGTCAGAGCCTCATTTTTATCGAGGTACGGTTACCGAGTGCCGACAAAGTCGGTGTATCGAGGTAACCTGGGGTCAGAGCCTCTGAGATTTAGGAAGAATTTTGAAAAAAGGATATAATAATGTTTGAACTCCTTCACCTGGGAGGATGGGTCATGTACCCAATCCTTCTCTTTTCAATAGTTGCATTAGCAATTGCAATTGAGAGAATTTCCTATTACAGAAGAACCATGCAGCGGAATAAAAATATGGTGGCTGAAATTTCTGTTTTGATAAAGTCAGGAGATATTGCCGGTGCAATAGATAAGGCCTCTCTTGATCAAAGCACTGTTGGGAAAGTTATTGCTGCATATATTAAAAATTGCAAAGAACCGCAGGGAATACTTGATGAAGCCCTGCACTCTGCATCATCCAGAGAGGTGCGCAGTCTTGAAAAACATCTTCCTGTACTTTCTGCAATAGCAGCATTAGCTCCTCTTTTGGGGCTTCTTGGAACTGTTCTTGGCATGATAATTACATTTCAGGAGATTTCAAGATTGGGCGGTGAAGCTGATATGGCTGCACTTTCCGGCGGGATATGGCAGGCCCTTCTTACAACAGCATTTGGTCTTATTGTGGCAATACCGGTTGCTGCGTTTCATCATTATTTTCAGAATCTTGTTGATATTCGTATTTCGCAGATCGAGACAGAGGTATCGGACCTT
Organism: uncultured Leptospirales bacterium; assembly: GCA_964649175.1. Lineage (GTDB taxonomy): Bacteria > Spirochaetota > UBA4802 > UBA4802 > UBA5550 > JBBAGC01. The sequence continues at coordinate 25,650 of CAZYPA010000029.1, forward strand.
AATGTTCTTTTTAGACGCGGAGTTTCTACTTATGCTGAAGCAGAGCATAGCTTTCCTGATAATAATAGTATGGGTAATGCAGGAGTCTAGGTTATGAAACCTGTAAGGAGGAATAACAAAAACACACTGGATCTTAATCTTACACCATTGATAGATGTTATATTTATGCTTTTACTTTTTTTTATTTTAACATCAAACTTTGTCAAGCCCAGTATTCTTCTTTCACTTCCTGAAGCATCAAACAGAGAAAAGCTTAAAAAAACAGATGTAGTTGTATCAGTAGATAAAAACAGCAATGTTTTTATTAACAGGGAACAGGTGGCACTTGAAAATCTTGCAGAAGTTCTTACTGCTAAAATTGAAGCATTGCATGAGGTTAAAGATAAAAGGATAATTTTTTACGGGGATGAGGCAATGTCATACAAAGGCTTTGTAAAAGTTATTGATATAATTAAAAGCACAGGTGTGAATGAGGTAAACATTGCTCATGATGGTATAGAATAGGCATGTCTTTTGTGTATAAAAAAAAGCTTTTTTCCCTGAGAAGTGCACTGGTTATATCTTTTGTAGTTCACGCAATTATTTTGTTTTTCCCTTCCTTTGAAAAAACTGAATCCAGACAGATAATTCTTGAATCAAAAAAATCTAATATTACATTTATAAACTATTCCGAGAAATTTGAACTTTGGGATCTTGTAGAACCTCTTCGTGAAAAGGATCCGCTTAAAGGAGATTTTCCTGCAATTTTTAAAAAAAAGGAAAAGCCCGAAAATAAGCCTGAAAATTTATCCCTGTCTGAATCACTCTCCAGGGAAGAGATAGCAGCAAAGGAAAGCTATGAAAGGGACATTTTAAAGAAAATTCATAAAATGAAATATTATCCCCAATATGCCAGACGCATGGGTATGGAGGGTGATGTTACAATCCGTTTTACAATTGACAAAAGCGGAAGAATTATTAATCATCCGGTGATTATTAAAAAAGATGAACATGATGTCCTTAACAGAGCCGGGGTTTTAACTATAACACAGGCAGGGCCATTTCCTCCCTTTCCTGAAGATGGCGCCTATTCAAAAGATACCATGACATTTGTTGTGACCATAAATTATAATCTCAGGAT
>CAZYPA010000030.1:0-26689 GCA_964649175.1 uncultured Leptospirales bacterium
AAAAATTCGCTGATCATGTAAACAAAACTATCAAAGAATATGAAGATGAACTTGAGCTTAAAAAAATCTCTGTAGAAAAAGAAAACCCTGTTGTAACAGATGATGAAATTTCATACTGGGAAAAGATCTTTTCCGGCAAAAAAAAGGAATGATTCGCTTTTGACCCCATCTTAAGAACACGATCGGCGAAACCGGGAAGAGGCTCTATCAATGATAAATACTGCTTGAAGATTTATTCACTAAATTTATAATTGTCGAATAAATAATCTATCCATTTCTATGAAATTATTTTAAATAAAGAGGTATTTATTATGAGCGGGGAACCAAAAGTAAAACTTACCAAAGATGGCCATATTGCATTTATCACACTAAATGATCCTAGCGGACTCAACCTGTTCGACAAAGAAGTAGTGCTTTCACTGTCTGACATCCAGGAGCAGCTTGCTCAGGATAACAATCTCAGAGTTGCAGTACTCCAGTCAGGTGGCGATCATTTTTCAGCAGGCGTTGATCTGGCATTTCTTAAAGCAGTGGACACACGATTTGTAAAGGATAACCTTAACTTTCTTCAAAGAACTTTTAGCAGATTCCAGGAACTCCCCATACCTGTTATAGCATCCATAAAGGGACTCTGCTACGGTGCTGGTCTTGAACTTGTGCTAAGCTGTGATTTAAGAGTTGCAGCTGAAGGTGCACGACTGGCTCTTCCTGAAGTACGCTTTGGACTAACAGCAGACCAGACAGGAACAACCAGGCTCACAAAGCTGATAGGAATTGGCCAGGCTAAAAAATTAATACTCTGTACTGAAGAGGTTGATGCTCAGGAAGCATACAGAATAGGGCTTGTTGAATACCTGGTCAAACCTGAAGAACTTGAATCTCAATCCCTGAGGCTTGCAAAAAGAATATCCAACCTTCCACCATCAGCTGTTCGCTTTGGAAAATGGGGAGTCAATGTTGCAGCAGAAGGCAATACCTATGCTGGCCTAATGTTTGAGCAGGCTCAATCAATTTACTGCTTTGGCACAGAAGATAAAGAAGAAGCAGTAAATGCCTTTATTGAAAAAAGAAAACCTGTATTTAAAGATAAATAAAACCATAGTCCGTAGAGAAAATTCTCTGCGGACTTTTTAATCCTCTCTATAAATGGCAAATCCTCCATACATTAAAGCTGTTTTTAAAAAGCGGCTCAATCGTTTTGTATCCCAGGTATTGATAAACAATGAAGTTGAAGAGGTCTATGTGCCTAATACAGGACGCCTTTCTGAACTGGCAATACCGGGAAATGATGTTCTTTTAATTCCATCTCCAGGAAAATACCGCTATAGACTCCTCTACATATTCCATAACAACTTTCCTGTAATGATAGATTCAGCAAGAAGCAACACCCTTTTCCCTGAGCTAATCCTCAAAGACCTTATCCCTGAATTTAAAAAAGATTCAATTATCAGAAGCGAGCCTCCATACAATAATCACAGGTTCGATTTTCTCATGAAAGGTAAAAGTGGAGAATACTTTCTTGAGATAAAGTCATGCACACTTGCATATAAAGACGTGGCATCATTCCCAGATGCTATAAGTTCAAGGGGTGCTGCACACATTGAAATCCTTGCTTCAACAAAGCAGGGAAAGCTTTTCTTCCTGATTCTTCACAGCAAAATAAAATCCTTTGTCCCGAATTTTCACACAGACTTTCACTTTTACGAAACCTTAAAAAAACACTCTAAAGATATGGAAGTACTTCCATATTCTGTTGAATATGACAGCTCCTATAATATAGTAAAGCTGAATAAGGTTCAGCTTATTCTTCCAGAGGTTAAGCCTTCCGGAGTTTACTTTATTGTACTATGGAATGACAAAGACAGAATAATTGAATGCGGTTCTTTGGGGAAAGTGAAATTTAAAAAAGGATTTTATGTATACAACGGAAGCGGGAAAACCAGTCTTTTTAAACGAATTGAGCACCACAAAAAAAAGAACAAAAAGCATCACTTTCACATGGATTATATCACTGCTAAAATGAAAATTACTGCAGACATCCCAATAGTTACAGATGAATACCTGGAATGCGATCTGGCAAAAATTCTTTTAGAAAACTCAGGAAAGCCTGTTAAAAATTTCGGATCAACAGACTGTAAGTGCTTCAGCCACTTACACTACTTTCAGAAAAACCCTGTTGAAGAACACTGGTTCTGGGACATAGTTCTCAAGTTACGCTTTGAAAGATTCCTGAAATAAACCTTCTACTCTTTAAAAAGTTTTCTCTCTATATCAGATCTGCCTATTCTTTTAAGCATTTTTTTATGGACATTCAGGTCAAATTAATAGTTTAATACTTTTACACAATACATTAATATTTTTCAAAGAGCAGTTTTTTTTGAAAAATTACAGCTTTTTCTTTAACTTAATATAAATAGTCATAATACTTCTGCTCTTAAATTATTAAAACTTTAAGAAAGAGTCACAAACAAAAACTATTATGAAAAAAACAATCTTTCTTTTTTTTATCTTACTATTAATTAAAAACGCTTCATCTGAAATATATGAAGCATCAACCCTGCATAACTCTGTTTCAAGAAGCAATACTGTACAGGAATTATTTCTTAATCGATGGGATATTCTCAAAGAAGAAAACTTTTACTTTGATATTTATGGGAAAATAAACTGGGTTTATGGATTTAATATTAATACATATAATTCCGGGAAAAACCAATATGAGCCCACAGATCTTAACCTGGTGCGCACATATGGAAGCATGACCCTGGCATTTCCCTTTGGAAATCAGATTAAATCTTCAGAGAAATCCAGTTTCCTAATAGCAGTTACAGCAACCGGATTTCACTATGGCCTTACAAAAACATTAAAAGTTGACAGAGGCCATGATATAGGCTCAGAAACAATTACAGATTATAAACACCCTCAATTCTTTGATGATATATATGCACTCTCCCTGCTATGGAGACCATACCTCACTGTACACACGGGATTAATAATCAACAATGAATATATGCCAAAAGAGAATGGAACAATAAGCTACTTTAATCCCCGGGTACATTACAGAAAATACTTTATTGCAATGGAATTTATGGGAACAGCTGGATATTCCATAAACTTTGACAAAGGCATACCTGAATCAATAAAATTGGATTTAACCTTAAATCCTTTTTTATATTTATTCGGTATAGACCAGTCCATATACTTCCCTGCTATTATAACAGGATTTAACTATTCAGCAGCCTATAATGACGAACCCTTTGATTCTGTATGGGTAAAAACCACAGCTGGCAAAGATGCAAACACTAATTATTCCAAAGACAGGGCAAAACTCCTGCTTTTTTCTTTAAGCATAACTCAAAGGCTCTCAAAATACTTTACTGTTGAAGGTTCAGGGTCTTTTCAATACATAACTAAAAAGATATATAAAAAAAATAATAGTGATAAAATTAATCCACCCCTGGGCAGGGAGTGGAATTTGCTGATTAATCTTGATCCTTTAAAAACTTCTGAATCATTGGCTTTTAAAGCCTATACTGGAATGAGCTGGTACTGGGATCCTGCAATATCCATACACAGAACTAACCCTGGCAAAGGGAATGCTATTTATGGCTGGATTATTGGATGTGAATTTGAACTGTTTATGTTTGGAGCCGGAATTACTGCACAGAGAAATTTCTCCAGAGAACTGAGAATGCTTTCTGAAACTGCAGACAAATGGTCTCTTGAAGGGAATCTTTTTTTCAGGATTTAACTAAGTTAAGGGAAAATTATGAAATATATAAAAATAATAATATTCCTTCTTCTCTGCTCCCCTTCAGGATGCTCCTATGTTTCAGATTATACAGAAGGCCTGATTACAAAGCGTGCTTCATTTTCTATTAATGCTGAATATAAAACAGACCCAAATAAAGTGGTTCTGACCTGGTCTGAAACTGACTTATCTGAAGATTTTGCAGGTATAGAGATTTACAGATCAAGTCGTGCAAACGATGAATATTCATCATACGAGATGATAACCTATAAATGGAATAATGAAATCGGAAATTACGAATCATTAAATAATGGCTCAACAAAGCAATATATAGACGATCTTACACATCAGTCCATTACAGGAGTTTACTTTTACAGGGTCGGATTTATACACTGGGATGATTCCAAAGAGGATAGACAGGAGGCAGACAGTGTATACACTGGAGCTAACCATGACTACACTGATTTTGATAAAAATACATACCATGCAAAAACACATATAAATAAAGTAAGCGGATATGCAAAAGTTTGTATACCCTAAAAATAGTTTACTTATCGCTTATCCTGGAAAAATCAATAATTGCTGAAAAATTTTTAAGTATATCCTCAAGCAGATAAAGCCTGTTATCCCTCACCTCAACCCGTTTATCCATTACCATAACCTTGTCAAAAAACAAATCTATAAAAGGCTTCCCCTCTGTAATAAGCTTAAAAAGCTCAATATATCTGCTCTCCTTGATATGGCTTTTAATCTGCTCCTCTTTTTCATTAAAAAATCTGTAAAGATCCCTTTCCTCTTTTTCTTCAAAAAGGGATTCCTTAAAATTTAAAACATAATCTTTGTTATCTTTTCTAAAGCTGTTTACTATATTATTCATTCGTTTTAAACCAAGAAGAAGTTCAGAAAACTTTTCATTCTCCCTGAACTTATGGAGACTTTCTGCCCTTTTGTAAATCTCAAGATAATTTGTATCTCCATGCACCATTGATGCATCAATTTCATCATAGCGAAAACCATTATCAGTGAAAATGGTTTTTGCCCTTACACCTACAAATTCAATTATTTTTTCTACAAGAGATGATCCATCTTTATAGTTTCCTGAGACTTTATTAAAAATATCCTTAAGCTGAAAACTTAATCCATTCCTTAGTATAAGCTCAACAATGGCATTTGCCTGTCTTCTAAGAGCATAGGGATCCTGGGAGCCCTTGGGCATATTGCCCACTGAAAATGAACCAAAAATATTATCAATCTTTTCGCTCAAAGAAACAATTACAGAAACCATGCCAGATGGTATTTCATCTCCATGAAACCTGGGTCTGTACTGATCATGGATTGCTTCAGCAACCTCTCTATCCTCTTCATCATTAAGAGCATAAATGCGGCCAATCTCTCCCTGGAGTGAAGCAAACTCATTAACCATTGCAGTATTAAGATCAGCCTTACTAAGAAAAACAGCCCTGTTCACCTTTGAGCTGATTGACCTGTCAAGAGCAAGCTCGCTACAAAAGCTTTCAGCGATCTTTGCCATTCTTCCAATTTTATCATATATAGAACCAAGGTCCCTATGGAAAAGTACATTCTTAAGTGATTCCACTCTGTCAGCAAGTTTAAGCCTGGCATCCTCTTTATAGAAAAATTCCGCATCACTAAACCTGGCAGATATTACCTTAAGATTACCTTTTACAATGTTGCTGGTTGGAGGATTATTTGATGTAACAAGAAATTTATTGATAAGCTTGCCCGATTTATCAGAAACAGCAAAGTACTTCTGATGCTCCTTCATCTCTGCAATAAGTACAATATCCGGTATATCAAGGAAAGCACTGTCAAATTCACAGGGAATAACATGGGGAGATTCAACCAGATAGGTAACAGTATCAAGAAGATCCTCATCCTCTATCAAAAATCCTCCTACACTCTTTGCAGCTTTAAATAATTCTTCACGAATAAGCTCTTTGCGGATATTCTGATCAAGTATAACCCCATGATTTCTCAGCTTCTCTTCATAGCTCTTAATTGATTCAATTTCAATCATTTCATTAAACTGGATAAAGTGTCCTCTTGTTTTGCTGCCCCCCCTTATTCCCTCTATTTCAAAATGCAAAGGCTTATCATTAAAAAGAATCATAAAATAGGCAATAGGCCTGGGAAAGGTAATTTTTTTATCACTCCATGTCATCCTTTTAGGAAACGCAAGATTTGAAACAATATATTTAATTATATCAGGTATTATTTCTTCTGTTTTCTCTGATTCAAGTTTTTTTGAAGCAAAAATATAATCGCCCTTGTCAGTACCTTTTACAGCTACAGAATCTGCACTTATTTTATTGCCTGTTAAAAATCCCTGCAAAGCCTTTGTTGGATTACCCTCTTTATCATATGCAGCCTTTGCTGAAGGACCCTTGAGTTCTACAACTTCCTCTCTTTGTTCAGATGCCAATCCTGAAACAAGAATGCTAAATCTTCTTGGTGTGGCATAAACTGCAACTTCTGAAAAATCTATACGATTTGCATCCAGCTTTTCCCTTACAATCTTTTCAATAGAATTTATTGCTGGAGGAATATATCCAGCAGGGATCTCTTCAGTACCTATTTCACAGAGAAAGTTTGCATTTTTAAGCATGTTCAAAACTCCATTTAATCATATGACTGCCATCTGCCTGGATTTGCTGCAGAAGAAAGGCTTAATTGCAGATATAGTAATACTCAACTGTATTATATAGATACTTCAAAATGACACTAAAGAGTCAATAATTTTTTGAACCAGGTCTTTTGGGAAATCAGGGGTTTTTGTAAATTATTGATTTGTTAAAGAATTATCTTGCTAAAAGAACGCGGGGATTTTGATGCTTTCCATTTTTAATTATTTCAAAATGAAGATGAGGCCCGGTTGAACGACCTGTATTACCACTCTGAGCAATTACCTGACCCTGTTTTACATATTGACCATTTCGCACGCTTATTCTTGAAAGATGAGCATATAAAGTTTTATATCCTCCGGGATGAGCAATAATAATAGCATTGCCATAACCACCCATCCATCCTGCAAAGGTAATTCTTCCAAATCTTGAAGCCTTAACCCAGCTATACCTTGCAGCAATATCTATTCCTTTGTGAAACTCTCTGTGATTCCTGCTAAAGGGATTTCTTCTCCACCCATAAGAGCTTGTTACCCTTTTGCTTGGAACAGGCCATAAAAAACCCTGAATAATATTTTGCGGTTTAGCGTCAGGAATAAAAACCAGCTCACCAGGCTTTATAAAATCAGGATTTACAAAATCATTCTGAGCAAGTATTTTATCAGCAGGAATTTTATACTTGGTTGCAAGATTGATGAGGTTATTACCCTCTTTCATATTATAAAGGATTCCATCTTTATTGGGAATTCTAAGCTCAGCGCCTTCATTTATGAAATCATATGACCTGAGATTATTACTTCCACATACTGTATCAATGGATACGCCATATTTTTTTGCTATTATGCTGAGGTTTTCCCCTCTTTTAACATTATGCGTCTGTATTTTAAGCTTTTCGTCGCTGTTTTTCTGATCAGAATAATCAGTCTTATCTGAAAGAAGCAGTTCATTCTTTATCTTTTCATCTTCAATAATATCATCAATATTATCCTTTTCAAGAGTAATCTTTTTTTCTGAATCATCATCAGAGCCAACAGGAACATTACTTCCTTCAATATCGTTTAACTGGATAATATTATTTTTTACATTACTTGTAGCAGAAGCTTCATCAGAAGAAAAGGCAGCTATTATAATAGATGAAAGAAGAATAACTGTTACGCCCATTGCACAGGCTCTTGAAACACGAAGAAGATGTTTTTTATAAAAGTTACGGATATATGTGCCTTCTTTACCAATATATATAATTACAATTTCATTTGTAAAAATATTGATAGTAAATCTACCGAATTTATATGTACTAAATCCTTTTCTATTCATTTGTCAATTCTCGATACTCTAATACCCGCTATTTATTCTTTAATTATCGGACAGCCGAATAATTTATTAACAATGAATTATTTTTTTTCAAGAGTTTTTATAGATTCAGCACTATTGTTAAAACTATCCTCAATATATTTCTTAGCGTCTTTTTTAGTACTTCCGGTTATAGTGACCAGACCATGGGTAACAACACCCCTTTGTATAGTAATGGAAGGCGCAGTAATATCACCAAGAACCTTGGCTGTTTCAAGAAGTCTAACCTCATTTTCAGCATTAATATTGCCTATAACAACACCTGCAACTACAACTGATCTGGCATAAATGTCAGTTTTCACCTTCCCTTTTTCACCAACTACAAGTTCATCATCGGTTTTAATCTCACCCTCGAACTTACCATCAATTTTAAGAGAACCGCTAATATAGAATTTACCTTCAAAGGAGGAGCCCTCCCCTATGGTGCTGTTCATTCCTTCATTTTTTGGTGCCATAAGACTCTCCACCTTACCTTAAATAATTAATGATTACATTATCTGCTCAAGAAAAAACCATGTTTATGATCTAAATCAATCACATGCAAATGTAAATCAAAATTTTAAAAAAATTACTCTCTAATCAAATTAAATAGATAAATCAACATAGTTGCTTTTTCTTTTTTTAAGCTTCCCTATAGAAATAAGTGAAAAATCTTTGTTTTTAAAAATTCTTTCACAAACCCGTACATAATCATCCATTGTAATATCATTAATAAAACGGACAATATCATTAAAATCAAATGATCTGCCGTAAACCATTTCATTTCTTGCAAGCTGACTCATTCTTACTTCATTGCTCTCAAGGCTTAATGCAAGGTTCCCTTTCATAAATGTTTTTGTATCTTCAAGCTCTTCTTTGGAAATTCCCTCTTTAAGCATGGTTCTGCATTCATGTAAAATAAGTTCAACAGTATGCCTGAACTTATCTGCAGTTGTAGCACAGTAAATTCCAAAAACTCCACAGTCTATATAAGATGAATGGAAAGAATAAATTGAATAGCTTATCCCTTCTTTTTCTCTGATATTCTGAAAAAGCCGAGAGGACATGCTTCCTCCCAGAATTGTGCTGAGAATGTAAAAAGGCCATCTGTCATCATCACTTCTTTTTATACCCTCCAGGCCCATGCAAAAATGTACCTGTTCAAGTTTCTTTTCCCTATGCTCAACTACAGGCAATTCAGGAACATAAATTATCTGCTCTAATTCAGGAGATGGGCTTTTCTTCTTATTTTTAAAATATTTTGCAATAAGATCTATAGCCTGTTTTTCCTCAAAACTTCCAGCTATTGCAAGAATAACATTTTCATTTACATAATGTTCATTATAAAACCCGGTAAGGGATTCTTTTGTTGTTTTCTCTATACCAGCAATAGGACCAAGGATTGAATGGCTAAGGGAATGTCCCTTAAGCATTCTTTCCATAAAAAGATCATGAATAAATTCATCAGGCGTATCCTCATACATCCTGATTTCTTCCATAATTACATTTCTTTCTTTAGCAATCTCATCTGCATCAAAAAGAGAATTATTATACATGTCCGAAAGAATTTCAAGGGCAAGCTCAAGATAATCTGAAACCACATTGATATAGTAACAGGTATATTCCCGGGTAGTAGCAGCATTATGCTGTCCCCCTACCCTGTCTACTTTTTGAGCAATCTCTTTTGCCGTATAATTTGATGTCCCCTTAAACAACATATGCTCAACAAAGTGAGCATATCCGTACTGATCCTCCCTTTCATGCCTTGAACCTTTTTTTATCCAGAGTCCTACTGAAACAGAAACAACTCCGGTAATCGGTTCAAGGAGAACAGAAAGACCATTATCCTGCGTATATTTATTTACCATTCATCTAACTCTATTCAAGGGCTTCCTTTCTACTCAGGTCAATTCTTCCCTGACGGTCTATTTTTATAACCTTGACTTTCATTTTGTCACCAACATTACATATATCACTAACCTGCCTTACGCGTTCAATATCAAGGTTAGATATATGAACAAGGCCCTCTTTGCCAGGAACAATTTCAACAAAAGCCCCAAACTCAACTATCTTTTTAACAGTGCCATTATAGATATTACCAATTTCCACATCTTCAGCTATACCCTGAATAGTTTTAACAGCCAAATCTATAGCTTCAGAACTTATTGCAGATATAACTACAGTACCTGTATCATCAATGTTGACCTCAGCTCCTGTTTCTTCGATAATCTTCTTTATAACTCTTCCGCCAGGGCCAATTATCTCGCCTATTTTCTCAACTTTAACCTTTAATATTTTAATCTTGGGAGCGTGAACTGAAAGATTATCATTCGGTTTATCAAGAAAGGAATTCATAATTTTGAGAATATGAAGCCTTCCTTCTTTAGCCTGCTCAAGAGCTACTTTCATAATTTCAGGGGTAATGCCTTCAATTTTAATATCCAGTTGAAATGCAGTAATTCCGGTTTCAGTCCCTGCTACTTTAAAGTCCATGTCACCAAGGTGATCTTCAAGTCCTGTTATATCAGTTACTACAGCAAATCTGTCACCTTCCATAACAAGGCCCATTGCAATACCGGCAACAGCGCCTTTCAGCTTAATACCTGCATCGAACATTGCAAGTGATCCTGAACATACACTTGCCATTGAAGATGAACCATTGGACTCAAGTGTTTCAGCAACCTGTCTCACTGTGTATGGGAATTCATCCTTATCCGGAATAGTCCACTCAAGTGCTCTTTCAGCAAGCATTCCATGTCCTATTTCCCTTCTTCCAGGTGAACCGGTTCGCCCTGTTTCTCCAACAGAAAATGGAGGAAAATTATAATGGAGCATAAATCTCTTTGATGAATCGCCCTCAAGATTATCCATTTTCTGAACTTCTGAAAGCGTACCCAAAGTAGTAACCCCCATTACCTGGGTTTCTCCCCTTGTAAATACAGCTGAACCGTGTGCCCTGGGCAATATACCGGTTTTAATATCAATAGGCCTTACAGTTTTTGTATCTCTACCATCTGCACGCATCCCTTCATCAAGAATACGGAGTCTTACAATTTCTCCATCAAGACCATCAATTATACCCGGGATCTGACCTATGGTATCCGGAAACTCTTCTTTAAGCTCAGCAACAGCCTTTTCAACAATTGCTCCTAGTGCAACTTCACGGGGCTTTTTCATTGTAATATTCTTAAGCTCAACCAGCTCAGTATAATACTTCTCTCTAACAACCTTTGCAAGCTCAGCATCTGGAATATACGGTTCATAGAGAATAGGCTCTTTATTAACAGATTTCCTCAATTCCTCCTGAGCTTCACATATCTTTTTTATATTCTCATGTGCAATATTCACAGCTGCAAGCATGGCATCTTCAGAAACATTCTTTGATGAGCCTTCAATCATTGTAACAGCCTTTTTAGTACCAGCTACTATAAGATCAATATCGCTCTCTTCAATTTCACTAAATGTGGGATTAACAACAAATTCACCATTAATTCTTCCCACCCTGACAGCACCTACAGGTCCGCTAAATGGGACACCTGAGATAGCCAAAGCAGCTGATGCTGCATTTATTGCTATAACATCCTGCTGATTTTCCCCATCTGCTGAAAGAACATAAATAATAACCTGAACTTCATTAACAAAATCCTCAGGGAAAAGAGGACGCAAAGGCCTGTCAGTAAGCCTTGCAACAAGAATCTCTCTGTCAGATGCCCTGGTCTCCCGTTTTATAAAACCGCCGGGAATTCTCCCAGCAGCATAAAATTTTTCTCTATAATCAACTGTAAGGGGGAAAAAATCCTGCCCCTCCTTAACGCTTCTTGATGCAACTACTGAAGCAAAAACAACCATATCCCCGACAGTAACAGTTACAGCGCCATCTGCCTGCTTTGCTAAATAACCAGTAGCAAAGCTTATCTTTTCTTTTCCAACATCTGCACTAAAATTCAATGACATTAAAACCTCTCTCACTAAATAAAATTATGCCGGATTTCAATATTAACACCTTTTTCTCAAACCGGCATTTTCATGAAACACTGCTCATTATTTTCTTAAACCAAGCTCTTTAATCAGAGTTCTGTAGGACTCAAGATCTTTCTTCTTAAGGTAATCGAGCAGTCTTCTTCTTTGACCAACCATTTTGAGGAGGCCTCTTCTTGAATGATGATCCTTCTGATGTATTTTGAAATGTTCTATAAGATGATTAATTCTCTCAGTTAACAGTGCAATCTGCACTTCCGGGGAACCTGTATCTCCATCATGTCTTTTATGTTTATCAATTAACGCCGCTTTTACAGTCATATCTTTTTATATCCTCCTGAATGATACGCTTATTTCATGTTTTATTATATACCGCAGCAATTATCTCCTGCTGTTTTATGTGTAAGCATTTCATAAAACCCCCTGTGGCGAAGTAAGAGAATCTTATTTAATGATCACAGATAAAGCAGACCAGTAAAACCACTGTGAATATTTTCAAATTAAATCAACTAATTACATTCCTGATTAAAAACTGAATCATAGCTTATAAGCCATTTATCAACATCTATCTCTGCTATTGCAATCAGATTTTCCTTTTCATCAAGTATAAGCACCTTATTGCAATGATCAATTTCCATTTTTTTTACGCTTTCTCGCGTAAAAAAAGCCCCATTGCTAACTCTTTCTGCACCATGACTATCAAGCAAGAGTCTGCCAAAACTTTTCAATACAACCTGTGGTTCAATAATAAAAAAGGGCTCTATTTCACCTTTCATGTATTCTGCAATCAAATCCGGAGAAAGTGCATTAGCAACATTAAAATCCCCTGATTCCAGTCTGCGCAATGCAGCCAGACAAGCCCCTGTTCCAAGCATTTTTCCAAGGTCTCTGGCAATGGATCTTATATATGTCCCTTTAGAACAGCTAATATCAAATTCAAGAATACCCTGCTCAAGGTCTATTGATCTAATATCAAAATTAAGAATCTCTACATTTCGAGGTTTAAGCACCACTTCCTCGCCCTTTCTCATTCTGTCTGAAGCCCTTTTCCCCTTTACCTTAAGAGCTGAATATCCGGGCGGAATTTGTGAAACTATTCCCTTTAAAAGAGAAACTGATTCAATTATTTTCTCTTCACTTATCAGGGAAAAATCTTTTTTAGATACAACCTCTCCTGTAATATCACAGGTATCAGTTTCTATTCCTAACTGTATAGTTCCTGTATATCTTTTATCGCTCTCAAGAAAATATTGTGTAAGTTTTGTAAATTTTCCTGTACATGCAACAAGGAGACCGGAAGCGAATTTATCGAGTGTTCCTGAATGACCTATTTTTTTAACATTACCGTAACGCCTAAGATCTTTAATAACATCAAAAGACGTTCTTCCTACAGGCTTATCCAGTAAAACAACTGCATTATTCAAAGATCGAAAAGTCACAGAAAATAATCAATCATCCTGCTGATTATTATCATCTATACTGTCTTTAACTCCAGGGAGATTATTGATTTTGTTCACCATATCAACTCCTTCCTGAACAGACTTATCAATATAAAAATGAACTCTGGGAGAATTTCTCATTTTAAGCTCTTTACCAAGAAGCTTTTGCACATAGCCGCTTGAAGACCTTATTCCTTCCATTCCCTTTCTCACATCTGTTGAATTGCCCAGGAATGAAACCCCTATTCTTGCTTCTGAATAATCTTTACTCAAGGAAACACCAGTAAAAGTTACAAATCCTATTCTTGGATCCTTTACTTCTTTTAAAAATATATCTGCTACAATCCTTTTTATCAATTCTTCAAGTCGGTCTTTTCTGTATTTCATTACCTTTCAACCGATTTACAGTTTTTTAGCTATTTCAATTATTTCGTACGCTTCAAAACTATCGCCTTCTTTAATGTCATTAAAACCATCAAGGGTAAAACCAAACTCCTGTCCGGCATCAACTGTGCTAACATCATCTTTATATCTTTTAAGAGAACTCATTTCTCCATCAAAGATCACTATACCGTTTCTTATCAGCCTCATTTTAGACTTTCTTGTTACTTTCCCTGAAAGACAAACCGATCCGGCAATGGACCCAATTTTAGATATTTTAAATATCTCTTTAATATCTCCAGTACCATTAACCCTTTCCTGGTAATCCGGTGAGAGCATGCCTTCCATGGCTGCCTTGATGTCATCAGTAACTTCAAAAATTATATTGTAAAACTTAATGGATACGTTTTCCTTTTCAGCTAAATCAGCAACCTTGCCTGTGGGTCTCACATGATAACCTACAATTATAGCATTGGAAGCAGCAGCAAGCATTACATCTGAATCGTTAATTCCGCCTGTACCTGAGTGTATTACCCTTACCCTGATTTCAGGATTTGAAAGTTTTTCCAAAGCTTCAGTAAGCGCCTGTGTTGAGCCATCAACATCAGCCTTGACAATAATATTAAGCTCCTGAACCTCTCCATCTTTAATCATTTCATTAAGAGATTCCAGTGTAACCTTGCGAACCTTTTTGGCAGATTCAATCCTTTTATACTCAAGCCTTTTATGAGATACCTGCTTTGCAAACCTTTCAGATTCAACCCCTTCAAAGGGATCTCCTGCTGCAGGAACACCAGATATACCCAGAATTTCAACAGGCGTTGAAGGCCCTGCTTCATCAATAGCATTACCCTTATCATCAAACATGGCCCTTACCTTGCCGGAGTAAACCCCAACAACAAAAGAATCCCCTGTATGAAGGGTGCCTGACTGCACAAGCACAGTAGAAACTGCTCCTCTGCCCGGGTCAAGCCTTGACTCAATAACAGCTCCCTTTGCAAGAAGCTCAGGATTAGCCTTAAGCTCAAGCATTTCAGACTGTATAAGAACAAGTTCAAGCAGACCATCAATGTTTATATTCTGTTTAGCACTTATTTCAGCAAAGAGATTGTTTCCTCCCCATTCTTCAGGAAGAATATCATGGGCAGTAAGTTCCTGCCTGACCTTTTCAGGATTTGCATCCTGCAGATCGATTTTATTTATTGCTACAATTATTGGCACACCTGCAGCTTTGGCATGGCTTATAGCCTCTATAGTTTGCGGCATAACACCGTCATTTGCTGCAACAACAAGTATAACAATATCTGTTATGCTTGCTCCACGAGCCCTCATAGTTGTAAATGCAGCATGACCAGGAGTATCAAGGAAGGCAATTTTTTTATCTTTCACATCAACAGTATAGGCACCAATATGCTGGGTAATACCACCATGCTCACCCTCTACAACCTTGGATTTACGGATTGAATCAAGAAGTTTGGTTTTACCATGATCAACATGGCCCATAACTGTTACAACAGGGGGCCTGCTTATATAATCCTCAGGCCTATCAACCTCTTCACTTTTAATTACAGTTTCATCAAAAAGTGAAACAACATTAACATCTGTATTGTACTCAGATGCTAAAATAGAGGCTGTGTCAGAATCTATTGTCTGGTTAATTGTAGCCATTACACCCAGCTTCATTAACCTTGATATTACCTCATTGGCCTTTACATTAAGTTTCTTTGCAAGCTCGCCAACAGAAACACTTTCAGTTATACTTATTTTCTCAGGGGTTACAGACTTCTTCAACTCCTGAGCCTGTTTCTTTTTAATAGCTATATCTTTTTCAATTATTTCTTTGTCTTTTTTACTCTTAAGCCACTCTTTACCTTTATCATGCTCCTTATCCTTCACTTTTTTTCTTTTTGAAGGATCTTCAACCTCAATTGAAACCGGAGCTTCTTCCTTACCAACAACCGGATGAAAACCAGCCTGTCCCTGCCCAGCCTGTTGAGGACGCTGTGCATAAGATGGTCTTTGACCCTGCCCCCCCTGCTGTGAACGCTGCCCGCTCTGTTGAGGCCTCTGCCCCTGCCCGCCCTGCTGCGAACGCTGTGCACCAGAACCAACTGGTCTTCTTTCTGAATAAGGCCTTGCTTCAGACTTTTCACCATCTTTACGCTGCACTCCGGATTTCTTTTCAGGCCTGGTCACTGGAGTTCTGACTGCTTTCTTTTTTTCTATTTTACTACTATCATCTTCTTTTTTAACTATGGATTCTACACCTTTATCGCTGCTAGCTTCAACATTGCTGTCATCTTCTTTTTCAACATCACCTTTTGTCTCAGTTATTTCAATGCCCTTTATTTTTTTAATATCGTTGGAAACATTAACCCTTTTCTTAAGTTTAACCCTTCTGGTTTTTCTGGCTTTTTCCACCTCTTCCTGCTTTTTCTTTTTAATAACTTCAATTCTCCTTTCTACAAGAAAAACATCATTTTCAGCAAGTTCGGAATCACCGTTTTCACAGGGGATACTTATCGCACGGCATATCTCAATAACATCATCAAGGGTGATATGGTTCTTTGTAGCAACGTCAATAGCTTTCATGTAAAATCCTGATCATTAAATTTTATTCTTCTTTGTTTTCCGGATATTCATCATCATGCAGATCTTCATCTTCAAAATCAACCACATCTGCAAGAATATCAAGAATTTTCTGTGCTGTCTTATCTCCAATACCTTCAACTTTTACAAGGT
Organism: uncultured Leptospirales bacterium; assembly: GCA_964649175.1. Taxonomy (GTDB): domain Bacteria; phylum Spirochaetota; class UBA4802; order UBA4802; family UBA5550; genus JBBAGC01. The sequence continues at coordinate 16,260 of CAZYPA010000030.1, forward strand.
CATCAAAAGATTTCTCTACAAGTTCCTCTACAGAAAAAATACCTGTTTTTTCAAGCATTTTAATAACCCTTGGCTCAAGGTCAGCAAGCTCTTCAAGAGGTGTCTCATCAAGTTCATCAGTTGAAAAAAGCTGGTCAACGACAGATCTTGAATCACTTGTAGTAAGGAATTCCTGGTAGGATTCCTCCGTTTTTATATCAATCTCAAATCCACAAAGTTTAGATGCAAGCCTTACATTATGTCCGGATCGGCCAACAGCAAGCGAATACTGATCATTATCAACAACAGCAATAACACCACCGCTGGAAGTACCAACAACCTCTTTAACCCTTGCCGGAGTTAATGAATTTGCAGCCATAACAATTTTGTCATCATAATACTGAACAATATCTATTTTCTCGCCTTCCATCTCCCGTACAATGGACTGTATTCTTATTCCCTTCATACCAACACAAGCCCCAACAGGATCAACATCATCCCTGTCACTATAAACAGCAACCTTTGTCCTCATTCCGGGCTCTCTTACAATCTTAACTATCCGGACAATACCGTCATAAACTTCAGGAATTTCCATTTCAAAAAGCCTTTCCACAAAAGAAGGATGAGCCCTGGAAAGAATTACATCTGATCCCTTTGTACTTTTTCGAACAGCAAGAATAACAGCTTTAATTCTATCGCCTATTTTATAGCGCTCCAAAGGAGACTGTTCCCTTACAGGCAGCACCCCTTCAGTTCTTCCTAAATCAACGAAAAGGTTATCCCTGGTTTTACGCTGCAAATACCCATTGATGAGCTCACCTTCTCTTACACTAAATTCATTAAAAATTATATTTTTTTCAGACTCTTTTATCTTCTGGATAATTACCTGCTTGGCAGTTTGTGCTGCAATACGTCCAAAAGATTCAAAAGGATTCTCTTCAACATATATGTCATCACCAAGACTTACATCTTTTTTAATTTTTATTGCCTTGTCATAGGCGATCTCTTCTGCCAGATTAGCCGGCTTTCGAACCACCATTTTTTTGCTCACAAGCATTACAGTATTATTGTCCCGATCAAACTCAACCTTAACACTATCAGCAGAGCCATACTGCTTTTTGTAAGCTGAAAGCATAGCAGATTCCACTATAAGTTCAATCTCTTCCCTGGGTATCCCCTTATCCTTTGCTATCTGATGAAGGGCTTCAAAAAAATTATTGCTCATCTTTCTAAACCTTTAATAATCTAAATTCGCATTTATTATATTCTTATATTTCACTTGTACAACTATACTTTTTTCATCGCTTATTGCAACATCTGCCTCACCAGCATCCTTAATGACTCCCTTTAAAACCTTCCGAACACCACCCTCATCGAAAACTATCTTTGCTGGTGCACCAATAAATCTGATAAATTCGTCAGCATTTCTAAGCTTTCGGTCAAGTCCGGGAGAGGAGATTTCAAGGGAATATCCGGAAAGCAGATTTTTTTCATCAAGCCTGAAACTAAGCTCATCACTATAGAGCTGACAATCATAATGAGATATCCCATTAAGACTATCTATTTTCACTACAATTGTTGCACGACCCTCTTTGATGCTTATAGAGAATTCATAAACATGGTAGCCGAGTTTTAAGGCAGATTCCGCAATAACTCTGCTAATTTCATCTTTTATCATAGACCAGACCATTTATAAAAAAAGAGTGGCGCCGCCACTCTTACAGGCGCCATTATCAGATATGAAGTATTAATTTCAAGTGTTTTTTATATCCTAAGCCTTATCACATCCTTTATTTTCATATCCCTAAACCCAGCCTCCTTTTCCCCGGTATAGGCATTAAGTTCAATATAAGGTTTCAGATCTATATTCTTATTTCCATAAGCTATGCTTTCTATTTCTTTCCAGGCATCAACAGTTTTTTCAACAGCTATTTTTATCAAATGAAGTACTGATTCATATCTCAAGCCCTTTTGATCTGCAGGATATTGCCATCTTCCCTGATGCAGATTAAGCGCATCATCATCAACCCTCTTAAAACCAGGATACCTTACAAAAAAATCAGTATAAAGAAAGGGATATTCATTAATTTTATCCATAACCTTTTTCAGGCGAATATTTTCAGTTCTTTTAAACCTGTAACACAGCTTAATATTGGAAGGGATTCTGTCTATAGCAGGCACGTATCCAAGCGATCCATCAATCTCTACTCCGGAAAGCTTTTTAAATTGCCTGTTAAAAAGATTGCTGTCAAACTCTTTTAACCCCTGAAGTATAAGGGTTTTCACAGATAGTTCAAGAGACAGCCTTTTCCCATCTGCAATAAGAGGAAGCATTTCATCAATATCAGGATTTTCTCCCCCTTCATCTTTATAAAGAAAATAATTATCAATATTATACTGGAACAGTAAATTTGATTTTCTTGAAATAATTATATCCTTCTTTGTCCAGGCAGATGGGAACCCTGAGAAATAAAAAACAAATGGATGGATAATAGAATCTGCAATTATATGGGAAATATAACCCATAATATAAGCCCTCTGTGAAGCTGCCCACTCATTCCTGCTATCCCTGTAATCTTTTATAATATCAATCAATTTTTCAGCATAAATATAACCTTTATCATTATGAAGAGCAAAGGCAATATCATTTCCATAGTTATCACTTTTTTGTCTAATGCTCATATAATCAAATATATTAGGACCTATACTGCCAAACAAACCGGCTTTCATGTGCTCTGGTGAATTAAAAAGGGAAACAATAGATTTAAAAAGATATGAAGAAGAGCTTTTTTTTGAAACTGCTTCAAGAGTTCTTTTAAAAATTACATTATGCGTATATATACCTGGCATTTACCAACCTCTCTAAATTACTGAGGAAATATTTAAAATCATCTCAAAGAAGATTAAAGTGTCAAATATAATAAATTCACTTTTTTTAAATAAAGACTTGAGAATTCATTAAGAATAAATATCAATATACATAAATACTCCACAGGGATATAAAAATTGAATTATAAAGTACACCCGCTTCTTAATGGTTTTTTTACTGTTTCATTTTCCAGTAAAGGTGATGTTAAATTCCCCAAGGTTGAGAATATTCCCAACTTCTCTTTCCTTATAATAGATGAAAACAATATACCCGTACTTGTTGATACAGGGTTTGATATAAATAAAATTCCCGGATCTGACTCAGCAGGCATTAAAAAAGAAGAGCACCACCTGGAATATAATTTAAAAAAATTCGGATTTACCCCTTTGGATATTAAAACTGTTATACAGACACACCTTCACTGGGATCACTCTGCAAATATAGGCCTTTTCCCTAAAGCGGATATATTTGTACAAAAAGCCGAAATAGAAGGACTTTTTAATCTGCGGGAAAACGAAGAAACCTCCTACAGCCCCTCTCACTGGCTTGATTCATTAAGCAGATTCCGCCTTGTGCAAGGGACTTGCGAATTAAGGCCAGGGCTTAAACTCATTCCCTCATCAGGGCATACTGCAGGACATCAGTCTATTGAAATAAAAACAGCAGATAAAATCATAACACTTATTGGAGACTCCCCTTTTTCATATGAATGGCTCTGGACACTCATACCTGATGAACAGTGGGCAGAATTCAGATCAGGTGATGGAGACCGCTTTTACTGGCTGGATAAATCTGCTTCCATATTAAAAGAATGGCTTAAAAATCAGCCTGTTTTTATATGCCCTGACAGCATAGATAAGGATATGAAAACCAGCCCTGATACTGAAAAAGAAGAAATTAAAATCTTCTCCCACGATCCAGGACTCATTGGCAAAGAAATAATTTAGCCACATAATTATAAAAATTTCAGCCCTGTTTCGCTCCCGAAATAAAGCCTGGGAAACTCTCTTCCTTAAAAAAACTCACATCATTTAATTATACTTACCGATAATATTATTAAATAATCTATTTATTTCGGATATAATGAAAAAAAAATCAATCCCTATAATAATCCTCATCTTATTAATCACTGCTCCTGCACCAAATATAGGAGCTGAAGATTATCAATACCAGTACTTCACAGAAGATAAGGATAAGTATGTTCCCTTTTCAGATTATATTCCCAGAATCAGGATGCATCAATATACACACCCCCATTTTTTAGAGGATTATTATCAGCTTTACGGAATGAAGCTTTACTATAATGAAAATTCCCTGCGCAAAAATATATCAATGCTCAAAAGGGGACTTAACAGCAAATTTCGCCATCCCATAAATGCCCTTGTAAAAGTAGAAACAGAAGAGGAATACTTAAAATATAGGAAGCTCATGTTTATGCATATGAATATTATGATAATGCGAAATTATATGCGAATAGGCGTAAGATATGACATGAAAAAAATATATTTCCACAATATTGATCATGCTGAAGAAATAGGCAAAAGCCTTAAAATTGCAGAGCAGTTTTATAAAGATGCCCTGCCCTACTGGTTTGAGGCAAAAAAATATGCAGCTGAAGCAAGCAAAATAAAACTAACCACAAAAATGTCAAATATCGAATCTGAAAGATACTCTATTATTAAAGGTGAACTGAATTTTGAAAAAATTATCAACAAGCATATAGCTGATATTTTTTTAAAACAGGCTCAATTAGAAAATTATCTTGCATCATCACAAAAATAGTTTAACTTGGACAAACAGGCTTGGTTATTATAATTTTTATTATTCTATGTTTTTTATCTTTACACCTGCTGATATTCATTAAAACCAGCCAGGCCAAAATACTTATGCTCAACCTGATTCCTGTTCTTTTTATCATAATACCTGCATACTTTAATGATTTCAAAATAGGGTTTTTTCAGGCAGATAGTATTACATATCTTGGCCTCTTTTTAATTCCTCATGCAAATACAATTCTTCTTCTTAATCATTCCTTTTCTGAAAAAAACTCTCTTATACGAACTATGGATATCATCATCATACCATTTCTTATTCTTTTTCTTGTGCTTGATGATTACCGCTTATATTCAATATGTGCATTTCATTTAACAGCATATTTCTATCTTTTTGTATCTATTCGCAAAAAACTTTTTGAAAAGAGACTCATTGTTCCTATTATTTTTAATCCAATTTTCATTATCCTGTATCTTTTTAAACTTTTCTCATTTGATACTTTTATTCTGTTTTTTGCACTTTCATTTCTACTCTATTATTTTATAATAATATCAGGTTATACCAAAAGGTTAATAAATTTTATCAACCGTTTTGCAAATATAAACCTTTTGAATAAAAACTTAAACCAGAGAATAAACAGGCTTAGGCAAAGCAGCGAACAGCTTAAAAGGATAATTGCACAAAAAGATATTGAACTCCTCCAGGTAGCCCGTCACGCCAGCCTTGCAGAAGTAACCACTGGAATAGCTCATGAATTAGCCCAGCCCCTTACTGGAATTAAGTGTATAGCTCAAAATCTTGTTGATGACATTATCTGCAATGATCTTGATATGGAACAAACAACATCCGATCTGGAAAAAATTTCATCCCTTGTAGATCGTTCATCATCGATCATTGACCATATACGCTCCTTTTCAAGAAAACGCGGATTTTCTCTGCGCCCTGTTGATATAAACACATGTGTTCTAAATGGCATTGATTTAATAAACAACCAGATGAAAAAAAACAGCATTGATGTTGTTTTTATTCTGGATGATACAATACCTAAAATCTGGGGAGATAATTTAGCACTGGAACAGCTTTTTATTAATCTTATTCTCAATTCAAAAGACGCAATTCTTTCAAGGCAGGATGAAGAACCCTATCTTTCAGGCTTCATTAAAATTACCACTACAACAAAAGAAAATCAGGTTATTCTTATTCTTGAAGACAATGGGAACGGCATACCTGAGGATATAATAACAAAAATATGGACACCTTTTTTTACCACAAAGCTTAAAGGAAAAGGTACAGGCATTGGGCTCTCTTTAAGTCATAGAATAATAAAGGAACATAATGCAGAAGTTCTTGTGAACACATCAGCACGTGGAACAGTTTTTACAATCAGGTTCTCTATTGAGCCTCCTGATGAAGATTAATTCATTAAATTCAAATAGATAAAAAAGGGCTATTTTGGAAAATTATAAACATTCTCCAAAATCAACCCTGCATTTGCTAAATCATTTTTTCCAAACGCTTATTTATCTCACGAAGAAATTCTTCTGTATTAACAGCACGTAAATCAGAATCGTTACAAAGCATGGCAAGATCTTTTGTCATAATACCAGCTTCTATTGTATCAATTGAAGCCTGCTCCAGCTTGTCTGCAAAGGATACCAGATCCTGATTTGAATCAAGCTCACCCCTTTTTCGCAAAGCACCAGTCCATGCAAAAATTGTAGCCATTGAATTTGTAGAAGTTTCCTCGCCCTTTAAATGCTTATAATAATGTCTCTGCACAGTTCCATGTGCAGCCTCATATTCAAAATGCCCATCAGGAGAAACAAGAACAGATGTCATCATAGCAAGGCTTCCAAAGGCTGTTGCAACCATATCAGACATCACATCTCCATCATAGTTTTTACAGGCCCATATAAATCCCCCATCTGAACGGATAACCCTGGCAACAGCATCATCTATCAATGTGTAAAAATATTCTATATTCAGCTTTTCAAATTTTTCTTTATATTCAGCATCATAAATATCCTGAAATATATCCTTGAATGTATGATCATATTTTTTGGATATGGTATCCTTTGTTGAAAACCAGAGATCCTGCTTCATATCAAGGGCATAGTTAAAACATGAGCGGGCAAAACTGCTTATTGATTTATCTGTATTGTGCATACCCATTATTATACCAGGCTCATCAAAATCATGAATAGTCTGTTTTATTATTTCTCCGGTTTTAGATGTAAAAACCAGCTCTGCCTTACCTGTACTCTGAATTCTTTGTTCAACATTTTTATAAATATCACCATAGGCATGTCTTGCTATTGTAATTGGTTTTAACCATGTAGGGATAAAGGGCTTTATTCTTTTAACAGTTATGGGAGTCCTGAAAACAGTTCCATCGAGTATTGCCCTTATTGTTCCATTTGGACTTTTCCACATCTCCTTAAGATTATACTCCCTTACCCTTTCAGCATTGGGAGTAATGGTTGCACACTTCACTGCAACGCCATACTTTTTTGTTGCTTCTGCTGAATCAATTGTGACCTGATCACTTGTTTTATTTCTCTCTTCAAGACCCAGATCAAAATATACTGTTTTAAGGTCAACATAGGGTTCCAGAAGTATATCCTTAATAAATTTCCATATAATTCTGGTCATTTCATCCCCATCCATTTCAACAATGGGTGTGGTCATTTTTATTTTTTCTTTCATTAATTATCTCCCTGAATTTAATTGCTATATTTGCCAGATACTAAAATTCCCCAGCCCCTCAAAACTTTCAAATCATTTTTGATTTTAAATAAGTTAATCAGCCCTCTATAAGGGGGCGGCAGATAAAAGTTTTTTTAATAAAGAAATTTCATTCCGCCGGGGGTTTGCTTTACCAGATATGTATATAGAAAATAATATTACTTTTCCCAAAGAGCCGAAATAAGGCTTTTATTTTACTTACATCTGGTGAAGATATTTATTAACCAGTTTTTTTATTTCATAATTTTTGCCATAGAGCTTTTCACTCAATCCCTTATCATCATAAGCCATAAGCGACTTGGCAATCCCATCAATAAAAACAGGTGAAAAAATACCGTCTTTTTCAAAATGAGCCCTTAATTTCAACAAAGATTCTGCAGATTCATAACATGAAAGGGGAAGGGCGTCAAGCTGTGCCAGTTTTTCCTTATGCTCTTCAAGGAAAATATTAACATCAACATAAAGCTTTTCCGCATTTTCAAGGGCATTCTCCATTGTCAAACCATGTTTTACACCCACAACAAGACCAGCAAGAAGAAGATGAATATTTGCAGAACCATCAGGACACCTGAACTCAAAAGTTTGCCTGTCTGAAAAATCTTTGAGCTCTTCATCATAATTGGGATTGGCCTTTTTAATCATATCACTTACGCCTACCCAGCCAAGGGGAACCCTGATGAGCACAGACCTGTTTCTGTCACCCCAGCAAATATTTGTTGGAGCCTCCTGATGAGGCACAAGCCTAAGGTATGATGTGGGATTCGTATTACCAAAAGCTGTAAGTGCAGGAGCAAGATCAAGAACACCTGCTATAGCTTTTCTTGCAACATCGCTTAACCTGCCATTTTCTATGGTTGCAGTTTTACCATTTTTATGAAGCTTCATATGTATATGAAGCCCGCTCCCTGCTTTACCAACTGTTATCTTTGGAGCAAAGCTTATATTAACTCCATGCCTGTTCCCCACCATTCTTATAATCCATTTAGCAATGGTAAGCTGATCTGCTGCATCCTCAATATTAGTGGTATTAAATTCAATTTCATTCTGTTCATAATACATGTCATCTTCTGAAGTAAAATTCCCCACTTCAGAATGTGCATATTTTATCAATCCACCTGCCTGTGCAATTGCGTCCATGCACTCCCTTCTAATCTGCTCAAACTTTGCAAAAGGCTCAGATTCATGATAGCCCTTTTGATCCATTGCAGGGTAAAACTCCTTTTTTTCAGAAATCACATAGTATTCAAGCTCGCCCATTACATCCAGGCTATAGCCGGTGCTTTTTTGCAGATTTTTATGAGCATTCATCATTATATTCTCAGGAGCACTTACCAGGGGATTCCCCTCTTTATCAAAGTAAGCACAAAGTATATCAAGGGTTGGAATATCTGAAAAAGGATTATGGAAGGCTGTTTTATACCTGGGCACAACATATAAATCACTGGATTTGGCATCTATAAAGGAAAAGAGGCTGGAACCATCAACCCTTTCACCACAGGAAAGAAGGCTGTCCAAATGCTCCTTCCCGGTTATTACAAAATTCAAAGTTTTAAGCTTTCCATCACCGCCAATATAGCGAAAGTTGATCATTCTAATATTTTTTGCTGCGATATATTTCATTAAATCAGATTTTGTAAAATCTTTTGCCGGCTTCTGTAAAAACTGTACAAGGGGATTTGGGCTAAAAGAAATATCCTGACTTTCAAGAATAGTCATATTATTCTCCAAATTTGTAAAAAAGATTAATAATTATAATTTTCAGTATATTTAAAATTTATGTAATTTTATTTATTCCTTTCCTTATCCGTCAAATAAAAAAGTAGCTCTTTTCTACAACTTATTTGAATATACCGCTTACTTTTCATAATTTTACATGAATGTAACAAATGATATCCTTTATTAATCTTTACAAGAATAAGGCCTGTAATAATTTAAGATAAAAGGAGAATCGCTAAATGAAACCTGTTTATACCGGGAAAACTAAAGATGTATTTCAACTTGAAAATGGAAACTATCTTTTAAAATTTAAAGACGATCTTACTGGAGAAAATGGAGTTTTTAATCCAGGCTCAAACAGTGTTGGATTAACAATTGAAGGAGCTGGAAAAGCAGCACTCAAACTCACTAAATTTTTCTTTGAAAAATTGGAAGAAAAGGGCATACCCACTCATTACATCTCTGCTGACATAGAAAAAGCAACAATGACTGTAAAGCCGGCAACATTTTTTGGCAAAGGCATTGAAGTAATATGCAGATATAGGGCTGTGGGGAGTTTTTTAAAGCGCTATGGCGCCTATGTTAAAGAAGGAGCTTCTCTTGATTCTTTTGTTGAAATCACACTAAAGGATGATGCAAGATCGGATCCGCCCATTACAGAGGACGCCCTTGCTATGCTTGGAATTCTCACCAAAGATGAATACAGGAAACTGAAATCCCTTACACAAAAAATCAGCGCAATTGTTAAGGAAGAACTTGCAAAGAAAAAACTTGAGCTATATGATATAAAACTGGAATTTGGCAGGCTTCAGAATAACGAAATCGCTCTGATAGATGAAATTTCCGGTGGAAACATGAGAGCCTACATGAATGGGAAACATATACAACCTCTGGATCTTACAAAAATTATGCTTACTTAAGGCCTCCTAAATAATAATATAAACTCCTTATGAGGTTTGTATCGCCCAGAAACAGGACATGCCTGAATAAACCTCATCCTGAGAACAAAACACAATAGAGCCAGGATAGGGTCAGAGCATCTCCAAAAATTTAAAAATATTACTTCTCTGTGCTCTCTGAGCCTCTGTGACAAAATGAATAAAAATTTAATTTCTAACTACTTGACAAATTTATTATAAAAACTCCTATTATAATAAAGCTGGCAGGAGTTTTACAATGAAGAAAATCGGATTCGATAATTCCCTTTATCTTAAAGAGCAGAGTGAAGCTATACTCAGCCGCATAAAGGACAATTCTTCAGGCAAGCTTTATCTTGAATTCGGCGGAAAAATTCTCTTCGATTATCATGCTGCCCGGGTACTTCCCGGCTTTGACGTTAATGTAAAAA
>CAZYPA010000031.1:0-24972 GCA_964649175.1 uncultured Leptospirales bacterium
GCTCATCAGCAATACATTTTTCAAGAATCTCATATTTCTTCTGAGGCTTCATATTTATAATTCTCTTTACCCTGGTTATAACTCTTGCAATATAGCGGGTCCCGGTTTTGATAACATAATATCCTCTGTCTTCAAGCCGGTCTTCAATCTCTATTCTACTTGCAGGAATAGCAATCCCCGCAGAGGGCCCTGATATTTTTATAAGCTGCTCAGGAAGCAGGTACTTTACAAAAAGCCTGTCCACACCTAATTCCAGTCTTCTCATCTGCCGGTATCCACTGTATTCTGAATCCTCTACCATTGACCAGTTAACCGGACTTCTGCTTAACACAATAGCCAAAGTCTGGCTCTCATCATCTGACAATACACTTATATAAGTGTTATTAGCCTTATAAGATGACAAAAGGCCAAATAGACTGTCATCTTTCTTTACATACCCTTTTTTTTTCTTGATGGAATATTACCACTTTTTTAAATATTATTCATAGAGAAGCAAAACCGCTCCGGGTTTTTCTCACAAGCCTTAGCCGAAAAAGCTCTGCCATTATTGTTTCAACAGTTGCACTTTCCAGCCCTGTAAACCTTAAAATATCGTCAAAATCACCTGAACGATTTATTCTAAAATAATCAATTATATCGCTTTCATGTTCATTAAGAGGCCCGATATAATATCTGTTATTCCTGCCCAGCTCTGATCTGCAAACTGCAATTTTCACCTTATTATAACTAGAATACGAATTAAAGACAGAGTCAATATTAATTTCTGAAATATCTGATATATTCGCTAATTTAATATAATAATTTTTTTCAGCAGAATCCAGTATGAGCTTTACAATAAATTCATCAATAAAAGATGAATCTGTAACCTTAATCCCTTCAAAATCAAGAAGAAGAATTTCCTCTTCAGATATATTCTCAAGCTTCTCTAAAGCCTTTTTAAACATAATCCTTCCCACAGGTCTAGTTATAAGGTCCGGGACCTTTACTTGTGCTTCCTTTGCAATTTTTAAAACATTTATTACCATAAACCTGTCCTATGCTGTTAATGAAATTGTGATTTGAGTACCCTCAAACAACACAAGTCCATCCCTTTGAAACATATAATTTCCTGTTCCACCCTTTTTATTATATAAAGCTAAAAGAGAAGCATCATTAGACCTGAGAAGAATAGTACCTTTAAGTCTTTCTACAATGGAATTAACCTGACATAATCCATATCCAAAATCCCGTTTACTTGAAACCGGCAAAGTTAATGCTTTTTCAATTAAATCAGCAGGGCTTTTATAATCAATCCCCCTTCCTGATTCAAAACTCCCTGCTATACCAACTCCGGAATCAGATATAACAAGACGCACTATATTTTCCTTTCCTGTTCTATAAGTCTGAATTGAAACAAATCCTGTATCAAGGCTATGTTCAAAAATATTCTGGCACAGTTCTGATATAACTGTAACAAAATAGTCTGTAACAGTATCATCCATCCAATATTTCAATATTACAGATGCCCTTTTTCTGAACCGTGATATTACAGATGCTATAACATCTACTCCCTGTCTCTCCTTATTTGGAATTTCAGTTATTTCTATGAGCCTGCTGCTTTCACTACTTCTTTTAAGAAAGAGCTTCTCATCAAGTTCTGCCTGAATGGTAAAAATATCGTTTTTAAAAAAATCCATCCTTGCCAGATACTGATGAATATGAATTGGTACATTTACCAGCTTTAACTTTTCTCCCCGTTTTCTAAAGCAGCTTCTGCCCATTAATAAAAACGAAACCATGGAATAAGGCTCAATAAAACTTACTCTGGACATATCAATCTCTGAAGCATCAGCTATAATTTGCCCATACTTTGCTATTATACCCTCAAACGTATAGGGATCACGGAACATGTCAGGAACTGTTATCCTCATATTTCTAATCGCTTATAAAAATGTATTCAAAAAATGCTTTCTGGTAATCCTTATAAAAAATTGAAGAGCATTCCATTATTATGAATCGGCCTTTTACACCCTCTTTCTAAAGAATAATATTATTGACTCTTTCTGTAATGTTGTGGAGAACAGTCAAAATAGAATTTATAAACTTTAAACAGATAAATTCTATTTTTTTGCTTTGCATTTTAACTCATATTATATACAATACAAAGATTTGCCATTTTATCGCAATCTGACAAAACTGTAATTTAAATATCACTATGCAGAAAGAAAAATTTTTGAAAACAAATAAACAGCGAATATTGATTGTAGATGACAGCCAGACTAATATCGATTTCTGCAAAAAAATTTTGGCTAAAAACGGATACATTACAGATTCATGTGATAGTGCTGAAAAAGCAATTGAATATCTGGAAAAAAATTCCCCTGATCTTATTCTTCTTGATATTATAATGCCTGGAATAGACGGATTTGAATTTTGTGAACTACTAAAAAATATGCCTAATATGGCAGACACGCCAGTTATTTTTCTAAGTGCAATGGATGATGAAGAAAGTATAATAAAAGGCTTTAAATGCGGTGGAGTTGATTTCATCACAAAACCTTTCAGAACCCAGGAAATGCTGGCCCGTACCAAAACACACATAGATCTTAAAAAGACCAAGGAACAGCTCCTGATAATGGCAACAACTGATGCTCTCACGGGCCTGAACAATCGCCGTTTTTTTATGGAAAGACTCTCCATTGAATTTGAGCGCATCAAAAGATATCAATCACTCTATACAATTTTCATGATAGACCTTGACCTTTTCAAAAGAATAAATGATACATTTGGGCATAGTACAGGAGATACTGTACTAAAACAAATATCAAAAATACTACAAAAAGAATTAAGATGCACAGACATCATTGGACGTGTTGGAGGGGAAGAGTTTGCAATAATCCTCCCTAAAACAGGACTGTCTCAAGGCCTTGAAATAGCTGAAAGATTAAGGAAAGCTGTAGAGCTTCTGCCTTTGGAAGTTAACGAGGATAAAATAAGAGTAACAATAAGCCTTGGAGCTTCCCAGTGTGACATTGCAGACAGGGAAATGGATGATGTGCTCATCCGTGCTGATTCAGCTCTATATAATGCAAAAAAAACAGGAAGAAACAGGGTTTGCTCAATCTGAATCCAACTTTTCTTTCTTTTTAATAAACTCGAAAATGTATAGATAAAAGAATTACACCTTCTTATCTATAAAAAATGATTTTTTAGCTTTAACATAGCCTTTGTTAATAAGGCGTTTCATAAGTCTGGGATGTTTTCTCATGGCTTCTCTATGTTTTTCCTGATCATCCTCACTTACACCCTCTTCAAAGAAATCCGGATCTTCATCAATAAAACCTTCATTATTGTCAAAATCATAGTCAGGATGGCTCTGTTCGTTTTTTTCATCCTCTTTCTGCACAGGCTGTTTAAGCTCCAGAATTGAATCAGACACAGGCCTGGCTCTTTTAAGGGTTGATATGGGCCTTAAAATTTTTTGAGTAACATCTTTCCATAAAAAAATTTTCATAACTCAACCTGCCCTGACACAGCTTCACATACTACCTTTATCGGCATAAGAGCAAAACTAATCAAGAGGAGAACGAACTTATGAAAACCCGGGATTATTCCAGGTCATCTAACCATGCAGCATTTTCTGTAAGCTTTTTCTTAAACAACCTGCCTATATTATCAGGGTTTTTTGCCTGATGATACTTTAGGTAGATCTCATCTTCTATAATACCCAGGATTTCTATTTTACCTGTAACATGAGACATGATAAACCTAAAGCCCTTACCATGACCATTAAGCCTTGCCTTTGCCTTTTCAACGATTTCATAGCCTTCCTTTAATGAAAGCTGGAAATGACCCTTTACACGGGAAACAGGCCTGCATTGAAACACGTAATAGGGGAGCACCCCTGCTTTGACCAAATCGCTCAAAAGTGCTGCAAGTACAGCAGCATCATCATTAACCCCCTTTGTAAGTACTGTCTGATTCTGAACTATTATTCCGGCATTGCGAAGCCTTGAGCAGGCTTTTTTCGATTCAGGAGTAATTTCATTGGAATGATTAAAATGTGTTATAACATAGATCTTATGATAGGTGTTTGCATAATGGCTCATATAATCCACCAATTCATCATCCTCATAAATTCTTTGAGGAAAAACAACAGGTGTCCTTGTGCCAAATCTTATAAATTCCAGATGCTCAATATCTTTAAGCTCTTCAAGAAATATTTTTAAAACCCTTGTATCCAGAAAAAAGGGATCTCCTCCGGAAATTAACACATTTGTAATCTCTTTATGCTCCCTTATATATGAAACAGCCTCTCTGAATCTGCTCACTATTTCATCATTGGACTTTCCAACCATCCTTTTTCTGAAGCAAAAACGACAGTATGCTGTACAATGGTTTGTTGAAAGAATCAATGCAGTCTGGCTATACTTATGCTGAAGCCCTGTTAGTTTAGTATTGTCAGATTCACCGCTTGTATCATAGGAGCCTATTGTATTCATTTCATCAATTGAAGGCACCATCATTTTCAAAAGAGGATCATTGAGGTTATCCCTGTCAATAAGGGACATGTAATAACGGGTTATGCTCATGGGATGCAGTTCAATTACATCAGCAAGAATTTTTCTATCTTTATCAGATATATATATATATTTCTCCAGATCTTCCAGGGTGGTGATATTATTTTTTAGTTCTTTTCTCCATATCATAGGCAACTCCATCTTGTTGTTTTAAATTTTTAAAAACTCTTTTAATTTCCATTTAATAAAAATCTACCCTTAAAAAATATAAGCCAAAAACAAGTTCATAAATTATAATGACAATTAAAAGGGATTAGCCAAAAATTTAATCAGATGTAGTTTTAAGGATAGATTTCTCTACCAGGAATTTTTTTTTATACTATAATAAAAAATGGCATTCAAGAAATTTTTTTCATATTCTTCACTTTTTTAAAAAAAATTTCAACCCTCTCCAGTCAAAACTTAAATTAGTGTAAGTTTCAACAGAAAAAGATTGATTCTCTTCTTTCAATTATATATATTTATCACTAAATATTCAGCTTTCTTAATTCAGCTGGTATTATGTTAATTAAAAAATTATAGAGGTATTAAATGAAAAGAACAGGAATTTTATTTCTAGCTCTTATGCTTTTAACTTTTGCATTCTCTTCATGCTCAAAAGAGCCTGCACAGGTTCTCATGATGGCAACAACAACAAGCACTGACAATACAGGCCTCCTTGATGCTCTTGCACCACAATTTAAAAAAGACACTGGAATTGAGCTTAAATGGGTTTCTGTAGGCACAGGCAAAGCCCTTCAAATGGGACAAAACTGTGATGTTGATGTGCTTCTTGTACATGCACCAGGTGCGGAAAAAGAATTTGTAAATAAGGGCTTTGGTTTAAACAGAACAGAGCTCATGTATAATGATTTTGTAATTATTGGTCCTGCAAACGACCCTGCTGCAATTAAAGGAATGACTGTAGTACAGGCGCTTAACACTATTCGTGCTAAAAAAGCTATATTCACAAGCCGCGGAGACAAATCCGGAACTCATGTGCTGGAAATAGATCTCTGGAAAAGCACAGGAAAAGCTGTTCCTGAAAAAGAAGACTGGTATATCCAGACAGGTCAGGGAATGCTTCAGACAATCAATATTGCTGATGAACGTGAAGGCTATACAATGACAGATAGAGGTACCTTTATAAAATACGCTGACAATCATAAAGGGAATCCGCCTCTTATAGTTCTTGTAGAAAATGATAAATCCCTTTTTAACCAGTACAGTGCTATTGAAATAAATCCTGAAAATTGCGCTGATGTCAAAAATGATCTGGCAAAGAAATACATTGAATGGATGGCATCTGACAAAACACAAAAACTGATTGGGGATTTCAAGCTTCTTGGGAAACCACTTTTTACACCAAATGCTAAAAAGTAATTTACTCCTGCAACAGTGCTAATAAATAATTTCAGACTATAATCAGATTTTAAAAAGGATGGTTATAGTCTGATTATACCATTTAAAAATTACAGGACAGCGAATTCATGGATTACCTTGCACAGGGATTTATTAGTGCCTTTACTCTGCTTTTAAACGGAGATGAGGAAACATACAGCGCTATTTTTACAACCTTAAAAATTTCCACAACTTCCATAACAATAAGCCTTGGCATAGGACTCCCAATGGGCTTTATGCTTGGCTATTACAATTTCCCGGGCAAAAGGCAGATAAGAGCCTTTGTTGACACGCTTTTGGCACTTCCCACTGTTGTTGTAGGTCTTCTGGTTTATGCCTTTGTCACAAAAAAGGGGCCTCTTGGGGACTTCCCCCTTCTTTTCGAATTATCAGGCATAGTAGTGGCCCAGATAATACTGATAATTCCAATTATAATATCCCTTACAGCCACCGGAATTGAAAGCCTGGATGAAAGACTAAAATCCACACTCCTTACCCTGGGGGCCAGAGGAAGCAGGATTATTACAAGCAGCCTTTATGAAGCCCGCTTTGCTATTATGGCAGCAGGGGTCAATGCCTATGGCAGGGCAATTGCAGAGGTTGGAATTTCCATGATGATAGGTGGAAACATTAAATGGCACACAAGAACAATAACAACAGCCATAGCTCTGGAAACCGGGAAAGGGCAGTTTGCCATGGGCATAGCCCTGGGAATAGTACTGCTGCTCATAGGATTTGCAGTAAACTATGCCCTTATATTTTTTAAGAGGAGGGCATAAAATGACTGGCAAAGAAAACGCAATATATAAACTTAAAAACATCAGACACAGTTATGATGAATTCACTCTGAAAATTCCAGAGTTCTCCATAAATGCAGGAACCTCTACCGGTCTTTCAGGACCTAATGGCAGTGGTAAAAGTACACTGCTTAGAATACTGGCTCTACTTGAAACCCCTGATCAGGGAGCAGTGTTGTTCAACAATAAACATAACAGCAACACTGCAGTTACTTTGCTCCAGCAGGATCCTTACCTTCTAAAACGCTCAGTATTTGACAATGTATCCTATGGGCTCATGGTAAAAAAAGAAAAAGTCAATTTAAAAAAAAGGGCAACTGAAGCTCTTGAAGTAGTAAGCCTGGATCCGGACAAATTCATGAACAGAAGATGGTTTGAGCTCTCAGGCGGAGAAGCACAAAGAGTAGCCCTGGCTTCAAGAATAATTCTCAAACCTGCAGTTCTGCTCCTGGATGAACCTGTTGCCAATGTTGATATAGAAACATCCCGCACCATCAGCGAAGCCATAAAAACAATGCAAAAAGATTTTTCTACCACCCTTGTTATTACAAGTCATGACATAACGTGGCTCACAAATGTCACTGACAAAATCTGGAAAATGCACAATGGCCGTATTACAGGAACCGGGAATATTAATATCATAAGCGGGCCATGGTTAAAGGATAAAAACAATCTCTTTAAAACAAAGCTTCCAGGCGGAGAAAATATTTTTGCAGCTAATTCTCCAGGAAAAGATGCAGTTGCCATACTTCAACCTGAGGAAATAATGATTGCAGAAAAGGATATTGAAAACATTTCTGCTATGAACAAACTCATGGGCACAATAAAAACAATGTATAAAGATGAAGTCTCTGGAGACATACGCCTGGACATTGAAGTGTCAGGTAAAATTTTTACAGCCCTTATAACCGAAACCTCTGCAATAAAAATGAATATTCTTCCTGGAAAGAGTATTCACCTTATATTTAAGGCAACTTCACTTATCTGGGCCTGATTTTATAATAGGGCTCTGACCCCTGCCTCCCCTATATCCACAAAACCAGCCTTTTTCTGTAAGCATCCTCGTAATTGAGAAATTTATTAACACGTTCAGTAAAGTTATTCCCTAATTTTAAAAAATATTCATGCAGAGTAAATTTTAATGGAGAGATAAAATGTTCATTAAGATAGCAGTTTATAAAACCTATTTCATTTTTCCTGGGATCCCTGGAAAGTCCTTTTCGCACAGGATTATATCCAATATACCACAGCAACCACAGGAGATATTCTTCAGGATTGTCAGATTCTTCAATTATAGTAGAACCAAATCTTTCATTCCAGAAAGGACCTGTTTCGCCTGTGCCTCGATTATATTTTTCAGCCATACGTGCTTTTATATATTGCATTATAAGTGAGATGGTTTCACTGTTTTCCAGGGTCCTTATAATAATATGAATATGGTTGGCAACAGTTTCAGCTGCAATTAACTCAAAGTTATATTTTTCCTGGCACATCTGGACAGATTCAATAAAATATTTATTTCCATACCTGCTTTTTAGGAGATCCCGCTTGCCGCGGCATCTTGTAAAACAGTGATATGTAACATCTTGGGCAATAGTTCTTAATGGTCGTGGCATATTTTCCCCCTGATTATTTAATGTGTTTAATATTAATACGATTTTAAGAGGATTTTTTTTGAAAAAAATTTGGGGTCAGAGCAAAAATTTCAGGTTTTTATATAAAATTTCTAAAACAAATGATGATGATGATGAAAGGGTCAGAGCATTTTTATAACCTGATTTTCTTTTTTAGAAAAGAGGGTCAGAGCCTGGATATGGGTTTGGATAATAAAGTCAGGGTCAGAGCCCTATATCAACCGCAATATCTCCATTGCATTTAATCCTGAAATTTCAGAAACTTCATTCTCACATAAAACCTTAAGTGATTTAAGATACCTCTCCGCTCCCAAAAGAGGGAAATCACTGCCGAAAAGTATTTTTTTACTACCGCAGATATCGATTGCTATTTTATAAATATTATCCTTGTAAAGATAAGGGCTTGCTGCTGTATCATAATAAACATTTTTGAAAGCATCCTTCACCTCAGGCATAAGCTCGTAAAATAAAATCCCTCCACCCCAATGAGAGAGGATAATTATTAGGTTGGGAAATTTTTTTATTAACTCATATAGCTGCCCAAAGAAAGTGTTATATTTACCGCTATAGTTATGACCCAGGGGTTCATTAACATGAAGACATACAGGTAAAGCACATAAAAGAGCCCCTTCAAAAACTTTCTCCAGGAATTTCCAACTCTCTTTACTCATTCCATCATAAAAAGCGACTTCGCCTATACCGTAAAGCTCTGACCCCTTAATCTTTTCAGCCTCAATCAATGGAAATTTGCTTTTACGAGGGATCATGCCGAATGGAAAAATTTTCCCTCTGTATTCTGCAGCTATTTTTGCCATGTATTCATTATGATGAACACAAAATTTATCCTTGAGCCATGGGAAAGACATTGCTACTGCTGCATTAATTTCATTGCTCTTCATATATTTTGTAAGATCTGCAGCATCAGCCATAACTGATTTTTTAGAATTATAAAGAAGCTTAAATCCCTTATCAATTAAATATTTTTCTCGTGATTTAGAAATTTCAGGCGGAAATATATGAGTATGAAAATCCACTATCATGTTTAGCCTTCTATGAAAATAAAGATTATTCCTCCACTTCAAGATCCTCAGGCTCAATCTTTATTTTAAAATTAAAATTTCTCATTCTCTTATCTTTTTTAATGCCATTCATAAGAAGCTTAAA
Source organism: uncultured Leptospirales bacterium (assembly GCA_964649175.1). Classification (GTDB taxonomy): domain Bacteria; phylum Spirochaetota; class UBA4802; order UBA4802; family UBA5550; genus JBBAGC01. The sequence continues at coordinate 9,535 of CAZYPA010000031.1, forward strand.
AAGAGGATCCACACTCTCTAATGGTTTTGTCTTATCATCAGGACAACCATACATAAGCCATCGTATTACTACAAACTCAACACTCCCGAGAATTACTGACCTGATAAAATAAGGATCCTGATCTTCCTTCAATTCCCCTGAAGCAATACCATCCTGAATAACCTTAATCATTATACCATAATAATCTCTCAGATCCTTGTATGTTTCAGTTTCCATAAACTTCTTATTGGTTTTAAGAGTCATAAGAGAAATTGATGCAAAATAGGGATTATCCTGATAATACTTGCACAGATGATAAATCATACCCCTTAGTTTGTTCACTGTACCACTTATATAGCCCAGATGTGAATCAAGCATCTGCTTACTCAACTCAATCCCCTCTATAGGTATGGAGAAAAGAAGCTCCTCCTTTGATGAAAAATATTCATATATTGTTGTATCTGAAACCCCTGTTTCCTTTGCCACATCTGATATTGTTGAATTAGGAAACCCTTTTTCAGAAAAAACCTTTTCCGCAGCCTGGAGAATCTGGTCTCTTCGAACCTCTTTCAATGATTTTACAGTCATGAACATACTCCTTTACACTTTTATTTATATATATAATTATAATTACTCTGGTATTTTTTTAAACAGTCTATATTGTTATATCTTAAAGAAATACCACTTATAAATTAAATTGAATTTTATTACCCCTTAGAGTCAAGAAAATTTTTAATAATCCAACTCACTCTTAAGCAAAGCTGAAGATATAAAATTATTATCTGAAATAATTACTGGTAAAATACTATACAATTTATTATATTGCATATTATCTGTTTATATGAAATGCTAATTACTAAAGGAGAAAAGAATGAAAAAACTTATTCCCGCTCTAATTTTATTCGCTGTAATTATTTCCGTAGAATTTATGTATTCTGAACCTCTTGCAGTAAGCAGTGCTATAGCAGTAAGTAGCGCTATATCCTCTGTTAAACTCTTTACAAACAAAGCTGAAGTAACAAGGACATCTAACCTTAACCTGAAAAAAGGAATGAACACCATTATAATAGACGGACTCCCTGACAATCTCCATGACTGGTCTGTAAAAGGAACTTTACCGAAAAAATTCAATGGCAAAATAATGTCCATTGAAATATCAAAAGCAGCCTTAGTAGAAAAGAAACGCAAAAATATTCAGATTATTGAAAAAAAACTGGAGGAGCTTAAAGAACTTGATTCAGAGCTCACTGATGAGCTGGCTAACATAAAACAGCAGGAAAACTTTCTTGATTCAGTTACAAAATTCACTGAACAGGAAGCGTCAAAGGAGCTTACCACACGACTCCCCCAAACCACAGTGTGGAATAATACAATGGATTATATAAGCATCAAAAAGAAAAACATTATGTCTTCCAAAAGAAGTATTCATAAAAAAAGAAGAGAACTGGCAAAAAAAATCCAGAAGCTGGAATTTGAACTCAGTCAGATTGCAGGTAATAATTATTACAACAGTTATATGAAGCTTAACAAAGCGATTGAGCAGAATACAGCTTTAATGGAAACACAGCAATACGGGGAGCTCTCTGAGCAGTACGGAATTCAACAAAAATCCCTTATGGAATCACAATCTGGAATGGATACTGAAAAACGTCTTATGCTCACTATCTTTTCTTCAGAAAATAGCACAGCTGACTTTTCATTAACATATATAATTCCTGACACATTCTGGAACATGAAATACGATTTCAGAGCCAGCAAAAGCAAAAATGAAATCGAAGTGATTGTTTATTCAGAAATTTACCAAAAAACAGGTGAAGACTGGAAAAACATAGACCTTAGCCTTTCAACATCAGCACCTGTAAGCAACATAAATATTCCCCAGGCACCATCCTGGTATATTGATATAAGAGAGGAGTTTCCAAAGGTCAGATCTCAAGCATCTACAAGGGGTCTAGGAGCCAGTGTTACAGCTGCAATGGATTCAGAACCAGTTTCCTCCAAAAAATCTGCCCCCATACCTGAAACAAAAGTTACATCTAAAGGGCTGAGCATGGAAATAGCTTTCCCGGTAAAACAAACAATAGAATCATCTGAAAGCTATCAGAAAAAATATTTAAAATCCTACACTGTTAAAACAGGGAAAAGCCTTGATTTCTTTTTACAAACAGTTCCACAGATGTCACCCAACTCCTATCTCATAGCCAATATATCAAACTCTACTGAGCTGCCCTGGCTTGCAGGAGAAGCACAGGTTTTTCTTGAAAATGAATTTATGGGAAAGCTGAATCTTCCTGACACACCTATTAATAAGGAAAATGAACTGGTTCTTGGTATAGATCCTTCAGTAAAATCCAGGAAGGAACTTGTAAACAAATACGAAGATAAATCTGGTTTATTTGGAGGAAACAGAAAAATCATATACACGTATAAAATTACTGTTGAAAACAGCACAAAAGAAATTAAAAAAATAACAGTTATAGATACTATCCCTGTATCAAGAAACTCGGAAATTAAAGTTGAGATTGAGCAATCCAGCGTTGCACCTCTTAATGATGCTGAAACAAAAAAAACCAGCGACTATGCCAAAGGCCTACGAAAGTATGTTTTAAACATGGAACCTGAATCTAAAAAAGAAATTACATATAATGCAGTTATTATTTTCGATAAGGACCTGAATATAACCGGATTAAAATAGGATAGAATAGATGCGAAGAACAAAAATAATATGCACACTTGGCCCGGCAATAGATGACCGGGAAATTCTTACAAGAATATTCAAATGCGGACTTGATGTAGCACGTATCAACTTTTCTCATGGTACATACTCTGAGCATCAGGAGAGGATAGACCGTTTTAAATCAGTTCGCAGTGAACTCAAAAAACCGGCTGCCCTCCTCCTTGACACAAAGGGCCCTGAAATAAGGCTTAAAAATTTCAAAAATGGAAAAGCTACCCTTACAAAAGGTAAAAAATTTACCCTTACAACCAGAGATATAGAAGGTGATGAAAATAGCGCTTCTGTAACATACCCTGGACTTCCTTTGGATCTTTCCAGAGGAGACAGGGTGCTTATAGATGATGGCCTTATTGAATTAAAAGTAACAGAAATAACCGCAACTGATGTGGTATGTGTAATTATAGATGGAGGAGAGGTAAGCGATAAAAAAGGGATAAATCTTCCTGGAATTACAGTTGGAATCCCCTTTCTCAGCGATACGGATAAAGAGGATATTCTTTTTGGGATAAAAAACGACTTTGATTACATTGCTGCTTCCTTTGTTCGCAATGCTGGTGATGTAAAACAAATAAAGGCTTTTCTTGATAAAAACAAGGGGAGCTTTATAAAGGTTATCTCAAAAATAGAAAACCAGGATGGAGTTAAAAATATTGATGAAATTATCCGCATAAGTGACGGCATTATGATAGCCAGAGGGGACATGGGAGTTGAAATTCCCTTTGAAGAAATACCTTCTCTCCAGAAAATGATAATATCAAAAACAGTAAATATGGGGAAACCTGTAATTACAGCTACACAGATGCTTGACTCAATGATTCGAAATCCCAGACCCACCAGAGCAGAAATAACAGATGTGGCAAATGCCATATATGATGGAACAAGCGCAATTATGCTTTCCGGTGAAACAGCTATTGGCAAATATGCAGAGCAGGCAGTTGCTACAATGGCAAAGATTGCTGAAAAAACTGATACAGACATTAACCTGATAGGCAATTTTGAAAAAAGAAGAAAAACAATTTCCAAAAATGTTACAGACGCAATAAGCTATTCTACATGCTCATCTGCACATTCACTTGATGCAGCAGCTATTATCACTATAACAAAATCAGGACACACTTCAAGGATGGTTGCACGATACAGACCTAATTGCCCCATTATTGCATCCACGCCCCTTGAAAGAGTTTACCATCAACTTGCGCTTGTATGGGGTGTAACCCCTGTTCTTACAGAAGAAGTTTTCACTACTGATGAAATATTTAAACAGGCTGTTACTAATGTCTTTAATACAGGCATGCTTAAAAATGGGGATGTTGTTATAATTACAGGCGGAATCCCTGTTGGAGTAAGTGGTACAACCAACATGATGAAAATTCATGTTGTAGGAGACGTTCTTGTGCAGGGAAAATCTGTGGACAAACGCTCCACAACAGGAATACTCTGTGTTATAGCTGATAACAAATCATCTGTTCAGGACTTTAAAGGTGGTGACATCCTTGTTATTAAAAAATCTAATGATGATATACTACAACTTATAAAAAATTCCCTTGCTGTTATTACAGAGGAGGACATGGCTGACTCACAAGCTGCAATTGTGGCAAAAGCCCTTGATATCCCGTTTTTAACAAATGCTTACAAGGCTACAGAAATACTAACAAGTGGCATAGCAGTAAAAATAGATGGAGCAAATGGGATTGTTTTCAGCGGCCAAATTGCCTAATAGAAAAATTATCTTAAACTATTTTATAAAAATAAATATTATTATCAAATCAGGAGACCATAGTTATGGAAGGGAAAAAAGTTAGTGAAAGCAGCATAACTGTAGTACAGCAAATGAACCAGATGGACGCAAACCTTGCAGGGAATGTTCATGGCGGAGTAATAATGAAGCTTATAGATAATACAGCAGGAATAGTAGGAGTAAAGCACACAGGGGGAAATATGGTAACTGCTTCAATTGATCGCATCGATTTTCACAGCCCTGTTTTTGTAGGTGACCTTTTAAGAGTAAGCGCAAGTATAAATTACGTGGGAAAAACTTCCATGGAAATAGGAGTACGTGTTGAAGCAGAAAATGTTGTATCAGGAGAGGTAAGGCACACAGGTTCAGCATACCTTACATTTGTGTCCCTGGATGAAAAATTCAAACCCAAACAGATTCCGCCTATAATTCTGGAAACAGAGGATGAAAAAAGAAGAAACTGTGAAGCTCAAGAAAGGAAAAAACTAAGGCTCATGGCAAAGAATATGGGGAAATCAAAGTGTAACTGATATTTCAGGCTGGTATATAAAATTCCATCCTTCACCAAAACACCTCTTATTTTAATTAAGCTTTAACAGGCTCTCCTTCAACTTGGACAGGACATCTGTATACTCTTCAAGTTTCCCCTTCTCCTTTTGAATTACTTCTTCAGGTGCTTTGCTTACAAAGCTTTCATTTGAAAGCTTTGCCTCAACCCTTTCAAGCTCGGAAGTTACTTTAAGTATTTCCTTCTCAAGCCTGTTTTTTTCCTTATCAATATCAATAAGCCCCTTAAGCGGCATAAAAATCTCCACATCAGGGAGCACGGCAGAAGCATCGGTCTTTTCAGGGGTGTAGGCAGCATCAACAACAATGCTTTCAACCTTGGCAAGAGCCTTTATATGAACTGCTTCCTTATCTGCTATTTCACTTATAATAGTCGAAGAAGTTTTAAAAACAACATCAGCCTTTTTATCAGGCGCTACATTCATCTCACCCCTGATATTTCTTATTCTGTAAATCAACTCCTTAAAAAGCTCAGTATAGTCAGATTCAGAAATAAAATTATATTCATCATTAACCTGTGGCCACTCTGAAACTATAATGTCAGGCTCCCCCTGGATTTTAATTTTTTCCCATATCTCCTCTGTAATAAATGGCATTACAGGATGAAGCAGCTGGAGCCCATTTTTAAGAACGTGGTAAAGCACCTGTTTTGCAGTGTCAGATGATCCCTTCATTGCAGGGTCTTTTGAATATATCCTCTGCTTCACAAGCTCCAGATACCAGTCGCAAAATTCGTTCCACCAAAACCCGTAAAGAATATTTGCAGCCTCATTAAACCTGTAACCCTCAAGAGAGCTATCCACTCTGACTATTGTTTCATTGAGCTTATGAAGAATCCATTTATCAAATTTCTCAAGTTTATCAACGTCTATATTTGCAGGCTTAAAATCATCCCCCAGGTTCATAAGAATAAATCTGGTAGCATTCCATATTTTATTACAGAAGGATCTGTACCCCTCAATCCTCTTTTCAGAAAGAATGATGTCCCTTCCCTGTGCAGCAAAAGCAGTGAGTGTAAACCTGAATGCATCTGTACCGTATTTATCCATCATTATAAGGGGATCAATAACATTCCCTCTGGACTTGCTCATCTTATGTCCATGCTCATCCCTTACAAGCGCGTGAATATAAACATCTTTAAATGGAATATCATCCATGAACTTCATTCCAGTCATTATCATCCTGGCAACCCAAAAGAAGATAATATCAAATCCTGTAACAAGAACAGATGTGGGATAATACTTTTTCAGCTCCTCAGTATTGCCAGGCCAGCCCATAGTAGAGAAGGGCCACAGGGCAGATGAAAACCAGGTATCCAGTACATCCTCATCCTGCTTTAAATTACCTGAATTGCACTTTTCACACTTTGCCGGATCCTCCATCCCCACATTAACATGACCACAGTCATTGCAATAAAATGCAGGAATACGGTGCCCCCACCAAAGCTGACGGGAAATACACCAGTCCCTTATATTATACATCCACTCAAAATAGGTCTTTTCCCAGTTCTTCGGTATAAACCTGATACTCTCATTTTCAACTACCTTTATAGCTTCATCAGCCAGGGGCTTAATCTGAACAAACCACTGCTTTGAAAGATAAGGCTCAATAACCGTATTACACCTGTAACAGTGCCCCACAGAATGATCATGCTTTTCAATTTTTGAAATAAGGCCCATTTCCTCCAGGTCCTTTACAACCTGCTTGCGCGCTTCATATCTGTCCAGTCCGCTGTATTTACCGCCAAGATCGTTTATCACAGCATTCTTATCCATTATATTTATCTCTTCAAGATTATGCCTTTTCCCCATTTCAAAGTCATTGGGATCATGAGCAGGGGTAACCTTTACAAAGCCTGAACCAAAATCCTTATCAACATAGCTGTCTGCAAATACGGGGATCTCCCTGTTCATAAGGGGAAGAATAACAGTTTTGCCTATAAAAGACGTATTTTTTTCATCATCCGGATTAACAGCAACACCAGTATCACCAAGCATGGTTTCAGGCCTTGTTGTTGCAACTTCAATAAATTCATCTGTCCCCTTTACAGGATATTTAATATGCCACAGGTTTCCTTCAAGATCGCTATATTCTGTTTCAATATCTGAAAGCGCTGTTTCACACCTGGGACACCAGTTTATTATTCTGAATCCCTGGTAAATAAGCCCTTCATTGTATAGAGTTACAAAAACTTTGCGTACTGCTTTTGATAGCCCCTTATCCAGGGTAAACCTTTCCCTGTCCCAATCCAAAGAGCAGCCAAGCCTTTTAAGCTGGTCCTGAATCTGGTTACCTGAATGCTCCTTCCACTCCCACACACGCTCCTCAAACTTTTTCCTGCCAAGATCATACTTGTTCTTGCCCTCTTCAGCAAGGAGCCGTTCAACAACATTCTGTGTTGCAATTCCAGCGTGATCTGTGCCCGGCATCCATAGAACTGATTTTCCCTTCATCCTCTGCCATCTGCATAGAATATCCTGAAGAGTATTGTTAAGTGCATGCCCCATGTGAAGATTTCCTGTAACATTTGGAGGAGGGATAACTATTGAATAAGACTCTTTGCCATCATTAACATCAGCGTGAAAATATCCTTTAGAAATCCAGTGGCTATACCATTTTTTTTCCACATCAGCAGGTTCATAAGAAGAAGGAAGCTCCATTTAAATACTCCGTAATTAACTTTTTGTGAAAATATGCCTCTGCATAAATAAGCACAAATAGGCTTTTTAAAGCCAATGCCTACTTATAATAAAAGCAATGTAAAAACAACTTTTTTTCAATAATTATCTTTTAAAATATTTTTTCATAAACTGACCTATTCCCCTGTAAAGGGAATGGGGAATCAAAACTTATTCCTGTATAAAAGTCATTAATGTCTGATTAAGGGGGGTGTCAATAAATTTTGGGTGATGGAAATTTAAAATTAATCTGCTATACCTTGGGCTAAATTATTGATTAACTTTACAACAGATATAAATTTAAGCATTAAAGAATAAAGCCTGCATTAGAATCCTATAATTGGTCATATTTCCTGAAAAACATAGTATTAAACACACTTATCCCTACTCTCTATAAAGTTTTATTAAAAAAAAACAACAAAAACAAAGGATAAATCCCTTTTAATGTTGACTCTCAGCTATTTTACTGCTTTATGTACCATATACTATTTTCATTTTCATATACACACCCCATTGAGAATGACGGCTTATTAAAGAATCATTCTAATTACAAATCTGGAGGTAAAACTTTAATGCAACAATATGAAGAAAAAACTATGCCTGGAATTTTCATGAATAAGGGCAGGGAGTTTCCTGAAAGAATATTTACCCGTCACAGAGAAGAACATGGATGGGTTGATACAACATGGGAGGAGGCACTGACACGGATCAACGCTATTGCCTCATGGCTCATCAATTATGGTATTAAAGAAAATGATAATATTGCAATTTTTTCCGAGAACAGACCTGAGTGGGCCTTTTCTGATCTTGCAATACTATCCACAGGCGCTGCTGATGTCACTATCTACGCAACTAACTCAAGCCCTGAAGCAGCCTATATTATAAATGATTCAGATTCCCGAGTATGTTTCTGCTCCGGTGAAGAACAGGTTAACAGGCTTATTGCAGCAAAAGATGAAATGCCGGGCCTGGAAAAAATTATTGTTTTTGATAATATAGAACACCGGGATCCGCTTATCATAACTCTGAGCGAAGTTATTAAGCAGGGAAAAGATAATCTGAAGCTTGATGAAATTAACAAAAGAATAAATCAAATCAACCCTGAAAATACAATGACCCTCATGTATACGTCAGGCACAACGGGAAACCCCAAAGGAGTAATGCTGACGCACAACAACATGGTAAAGCAGGCAAGTCAATTTCTCAATCACCACCCTTTTGATTTTGATGTAACCGCCCTTTCCATTCTTCCTCTCTCGCATTCCCTTGAAAGAACTATAGGCTATCACTGCCTTCTCTTCAAGGCTCAGACAGTTGCATACAGCAGGGGACCTGAATTTCTCCTTGAAGATCTTACAGAAATAAGACCTACAGCTTTTCTGGTTGTCCCCAGAATACTCGAAAAAATTTATGAAAAAATCATGTCTAAAGTGGAAGAGGCACCTGCTTCCAAAAAGAAAATATTCAACTGGGCATTAAAGACAGGAAAAAAAGCTACGCCATATATTATTACAAACAAGGCACTGCCTCTGATGCTGAAACTCAGATACAATCTTGCTGATAAAATAATCTTCTCCAAACTGAGACAAACTATTGGCATGGATAAACTCCGTGTTGTAGGTCTGGGAGGTGCACCTCTATCACCTGAAATAAATCAGTTTTTCCAGTTTATGGGTATTGAGGTACATGCGGGATTCGGCTTAACCGAGACCTCACCGGTTACACATGTTCATACATATAAAGAAAAGATGCCGATAAAACTCACCAGCGTAGGCCCCCCTCTGCCGGATACTGAATGTATGATTGCTGAAGATGGAGAAATTCTTATCAAAGGCCCGCAGGTTATGAAGGGATATTATAAACAGCCGGAAGCCACTGCAGAAGTTTTTACAGAAGAAGGCTGGTTTAAAACCGGCGACATCGGGCACCTGGATGAAGACGGATACCTTTATATAACTGACCGCAAAAAAGATATTATTATCACTGCAGGAGGGAAAAATATTGCTCCCCAGTTCATTGAAAGTCTGATTCTTCTCAACCCTTTTATTGAACAGGCAATAGTAATAGGGGATAGAAAAAAATTTATCACTGCCTTAATTGTTCCCTCCTTTGAAAATCTTGAAGGCTGGGCCGAGAAAAACAATATAGATGATTTATCGCCTGAAGGTCTTATTAAAAATGAAAAAATAATTGCGCATTTCAATGAGATTATTTCAAACATTAACAGCAGACTGGGACAGGTTGAACAGGTTAAAAAATTCACACTCATGGAAGAACCCTTCTCTATGGAGAAAGGGGAGATTACACCAACACTGAAAATTAAAAGAAAACGAATTCTGGAAAATTATAAAGATATTATTGAGAGCATGTACAAAAATTAATTTTTTAATTTTCAATGTAACAATAGAATTCACTAACAAGTAAAAAAAAGGGGTTTTCTTTTGAAAACCCCTTTCTACTATAAAATCAATTGATAAATAAACTTAGAATAAAAACTTTGCACCAAATTCAGAACATTCTTTTCTTGACAGGGATTTTCAGAATTCAATATTGACAATGATAATAAACAATCAGCATCTGTAAAAATCTAAAATAATTAAAGAAAAGTAATGAATAATATTAAAAATGAAACAAACAGAAGACGCACATTTGCAATTATATCCCACCCTGATGCAGGGAAGACAACTTTAACAGAAAAACTTCTCCTTTACGGAGGAGCTCTGGATCTTGCAGGATCTGTAACAGCTAAAAAAAAGCAGAGGGAAACCTCATCTGACTGGATGGAACTGGAAAAGAAAAGAGGAATCTCAATTTCATCAACTGTTCTGCAATTTGAATATAAGGGCTTTAAATTTAACCTTCTGGACACACCCGGGCATAAAGATTTTTCTGAAGACACATACAGGGTACTCATGGCTGTTGATGCTGTAATAATGGTAATAGATGCAGGCAAGGGTATAGAGGCACAAACTCTTAAGCTTTTTGAAATATGCAGAAAAAGAGACATACCCATATTCACTTATATAAACAAGCTTGACCGTCCTGCAATGCCATCTCTTGACCTTATTGATCAGCTGGAAAAGGTTCTCAAAATAAATGCTTTCCCTGTGAACTGGCCCCTTGAAAGCGGCCCCTTTTTCAAAGGGATTTATGACAGGATGACCAAAGAGGTACACCTCTTTGAAAGGGTTCCGGGAGGAGCCTTTAAAGCACCTGTGAGCATACACGATATCACTGATCCTTTTATTAAAAAAATACTTAGTGAAAAATCATATAATGATATAATTGAAGAGCTGGAGCTCCTTGACACAGCACAGGAAGGGTTCAATGAAGAGGCTGTACTGAACAGTCAGCTAACACCTGTTTTTTTTGGAAGCGCTGCCAATAATTTTGGAATTGAGCTGTTGCTTAAAGGATTTATAAAATACTCCTCGCCGCCGACACCACGAAAAATAGCAGGAAACCCGGTCCCTCTTGTGAATGATATATTTTCCGCCTTTGTATTCAAAGTGCAAACAAATATGAATCCTATGCACAGAGACAAGATGATTTTTGCCAGAGTATGTTCCGGAAAATTCACCAGGGATATGCTGGTTCACAATACAAGAAGCAATAAAGAAGTACGACTTTCCAGTTCTCACAATGTTTTTGGCAGAGATAGAGAACTAATGGAAGAAGCATATCCGGGCGATATACTGGGATTTATATCAAATGCTGACTTCCGTATTGGAGACACACTAAGCACTGATCCATCCCTTTTTTTTAATGAAATTCCCCGCTTTGCTCCTGAATGTTTTGCCTATCTTCAAAATATTTCCATGTCCGGATACAAATCATTTCGCAAAGGACTGGACCATCTCCTTGCAGAGGATATTGTGCAGGCCTTTTACCTTGATGAGATTAATTCAACAATCCCCCTTTTAGGTGCAGTAGGGCCCCTTCAGTTTGAGGTTTTACAATACAGATTAAAAGACGAATACGGCGTTGAATCCAATCTGGAAATGAAACAGTGGGAAGTATTAAGGTGGGCAGATTATGACATTAAAATTGATACGATAAAAGATTCTCTTCCCCATAATACTATATGCGGTAAAGATGACAAAGGCAGAACAGTTATTCTCTTCCCCACAATCTGGTCTATGGATTACTTTTTAAAAAACAATCCCTCTATTAAGCTTTTTGACTCGCCCCAATCCGATTAATAATAAACAGAACAATATTTATATTTAGAATTGTTGTTGAAAAAAAATGCTTGTTAATGATATAAAGAAGGGATAGAATATATCTTTAATCATTAAATAAAAGCTATTACTGTTTAAAAGAGGATATTATGAGCTGTTCAATTGCAATAGGAACGCAGTGGGGTGATGAAGGAAAGGCTAAAATGATAGACTTCCTTACAAGGAATTCCAATGTAGTTGTGAGATACCAGGGCGGAACTAACGCCGGGCGCACTGTTATAGTAAATGAAAAAAAATATGTTTTTCACATCATACCTTCAGGCATACTCCATGAAAATAAAAAATGTATTATAGGAAATGGAGTTGTTCTTGATCCTGTACAATTTCTTGAAGAGAAGGAACTCCTTAAACATAAAGGCATTGATATAAACGACCGGCTTTTTATTTCAGATGCTGCCCATTTCATTCTTCCCTATCATAAAATCCTGGACACTGTTTCAAATGATAGAGCTCGATACAATCCTGGAACCACAAATAGGGGGATAGGCCCCTGTTATGCAGACAAGGCCCTTCAAATAGGAATAAGAACCGGCGATATTTTTAATGAAGAATATCTGCAACAAAGAGTAGCCTATGCTCTTAAAATTAAAAACGAACAGCTTGTAAAGCTTTACAATGAACAGCCTTTTACCCTTGATCAAATAATGGATATTCTTCTCACCTTTAAAGAAAATGCAGGATCTTTAATTATAAACTCACAGCAATATCTTCACAATGCAATTAAAAATGGAGAAAAAATTCTCCTTGAAGGAGCACAGGGTTTTGCCCTTGACTTAGACCATGGAACCTATCCATATGTAACCTCATCCAACCCTACTATAGGTGGAGCGCTTTTAGGTACTGGCCTTAATGCAAAGCAAATAAAGGATGTTATAGGCATTACCAAATCCTACGTCACTCGCGTAGGAGAAGGACCATTCCCTAGTGAAGCGGATAAGATAGATGGTGACAGACTAAGAGTAAACGGTAATGAATTTGGCTCAACAACCGGACAACCCAGAAGATGTGGCTGGTTTGATATTGCACTTTTAAAAAAAGCAATTATGATAAATGGGATTACACAAATTGCACTCACCAAACTGGATGTACTTACCGGCTTTGATAAGATTAAAATTTCTACTGGATATAAGCTGAATGATAAAATAGATGAAGAAGCCTGGCTTTCACCATTCAATCCTATTACTCCTGAGTTCATAGAAATGGATGGCTGGAAAGAAAATATTTCCAGATGCAAATCCTTTGACGATCTTCCTGAAAATGCACGCAAGTATGTGCTATTCATAGAAAAAGAACTTGGAGTACCCATATCCTATATATCAATGGGGCCAAGCCGCGAAGATACATTATGCAGATAACAATAAAATAAAAGCTATCTTTACAAAAAAGTATTCACAAATTATAAAGGAAAGACATTATCTTTAAATTTATTTTCAGCAACAATTCGTAAATATTTTTAAAAACAACAAAAATATAAATACACTATACTTAATAAAGGCTTTAAACTAAAATAAAAAAATTTTAATACTCCCTTATCACATTTTTTAAAAATTTTTTAAATTTTCTTGACAGTCACAATCCTATTTTGTACAAGGTTTTTACTTTTGCGAAAATGAGTTGCTAGCTCAGTAGGTAGAGCAACTGACTTTTAATCAGTGGGTCCGGGGTTCGATTCCCCGGCAGCTCACATAAGCAAAAATTTTTGTCCCCGTCGTCTAGGGGTCTAGGACACCGGGTTTTCATCCCGGCAGCAGGGGTTCGAATCCCCTCGGGGATGCATAAAAAAAGAGACCGCTTATTAAAGCGGTCTCTTTTTTTTGTGCGCCCAATATGGGCGCACAAAAAAAAGCTTCGGTCATCTGACCGAAGCTTTTTTAATTTTAAATTTATATTTTACCTAAGCATCTTTTTTATTCGATCTTCTCCAAATTTTCATCTTTTCTGCATCTTTGATCAACTGATCCCTAAAATCAGGATGAGCCAGATTAATTATCTTCTCAGCCCTAATCCATGTTGGCATACCTGACATTTGCTCTGCCCCATATTCAGTCACGATGTAATCAACCATCTGACGCGGTATAGTTGTGATAGATCCGTCATTAAGGAAAGGTATAATTCTTGACTGAAGATTACCATCTTTATCCCTATGAGTTGAAGGAAGACATATAAAACTCTTTCCACCCTTTGCCCAGGTAGCACCAAGTACAAAGTCCCACATTCCGCCATTCCCTGAAATCTGTGAACCTTCAAAGCTCTCTGCATTAACCTGTGTAAAAAGGTCAACCTGAATACCATTGCATATACTCACCATATTACTTAGCTGGGAAATAACCTTAGGATGATTTGTATAATCAACCGGATATGAAGCATATGCATCATTATTATGAATATGGTCATACATTCTTTTACTTCCAATAGCAAAGGTATATGCAACCCTGCCCTTATCTATTTCCTTTTTGGAACCGTTCATTCTGCCGGATTCAATCATATCAACATAGGCATCAACAACCATTTCAGTATGTCCGCCAAGATTCTTTAAATCCGATTGCGCAATCATCTTCCCAACCTGATTTGGTATAGCACCAATTCCAAGCTGGATACAGCATCCATCATGGATAAATTGAATAATATTCGCTGCGATTTTTTTATCAATATCACCCGGTTCAGTAGAAGGCATATCATAACAGACATGATCATCAGGGGCTTCAACAATATAATCCACTTCTGATATATGCAAAGCTTCGTTATTCCCGCCTACACAGTAAGGCATATTTTTTACAACTTCAATAACACGCACCTTGGCAGCTTTAAAAGTATCGTAAGTTTCTGAATTCTGTGGGCCCAGGTTAAAATAACCATTTTCATCCATGGGGCACACCCTTGAAACAGCAATCCATTTTATATCCTTATTCTTTTTAGGATCATGCATATAGTATGATCTAAGGTGGGGCCTATCCATGAAGTCTCTATAAAGCTGATTCGCATTATGATAAAGAATAGGAGAATAATAAGCGTTATTAAATGCTATAGAAACCATCCTTGTAAGTTTGCTCCACTGCCAGTCCATATAAATAAAACTATCCGGATGCTTAGCAACTTCAGGAAGAGGAGGTAGCGTTACTGCAGTGTATATGCTTACATCCTTCAATTCACCCGCTCTCCTTGCAAGAGCCTCGTCACATAAAACAGGTTTACCGTTAAAAAAACCGTAATCAACAATATCCCCTGAATTAACACTACTCATAGCCTCATCAGCAGTTACCAGTTTATTTTTGTACATTTCTTTAAAATTCATCTGGCCTACTTTTTCTGTAAAGTTCATTAGTCCCCCCTTTTAAATAGGAAAATATAATTTATAAATTATTCGTTATTTTGCACCGGCAAAGCGCAACAACAGCCTGTTGACAAGACTGTTTTTATTTTATTATACATAACACCTGGAAATTGACAATAGTCTATTGTAGTATATTCTTGTAGCAATAAATAGACATTAAGGGGTAG
>CAZYPA010000032.1:0-24544 GCA_964649175.1 uncultured Leptospirales bacterium
CTTAAAAAATTAAGCCCCTTTTTTACATAATACTCTTCATTATGAATTTTATGAAGGATTACACCTTTCATCTCATCAGGATATGGAGGCCCTACAATAGCATGAACCTCATGCCCCTGGGCACATAGCTCTTCTGCAATATATTTAAGATAAATCCCCTGACCCCCTGAATAGGGATTCCCCCTGTAGCACAAAAGACAAATTTTCAAGACTTGGCCCCAAACCTGTTATTTTCATATATTTTGCCCATTGTAACAATTCTGGAAGGATCAAGCTCCTTAACAACCTGGGCAGGATTGCCAATAACAACCGAATTTGGCGGCACATCCTTTCTTACAACAGAGCCTGCACCCACTATTGAATTTTCTCCAATCCTTACACCTTTACATATTATAGCTGAATCGCCAATCCATACACCTTTTTCAAGAATAATAGGCGCAGTAGCCCCTGGAGACTCTGTGCGATCATAAATCCCATGCCAGTCAGCATCTGTTAAATAGCAAAAATTTGCAAGCATACAATCATCTCCAATTTCCACCCTGGATGCACTGCTTATACGCACCCCATTCATGATAAGAACATTGTCCCCAATGATTATATTTCCCTGGTGTCCATTAAATGAAATTGTAGTCAAATTTGTCCGGGAACCATCCGCCCCAACAATAATCACATTTTTGCCAAGATGAATATTAGGCCCATACACTACTACATTCCATATTCCCCATACAACAGGGTGTGCTTTTATAGAAGCAAATTTTTTACGAAATTTTTTATAATAGTATTCAGTTTTATACTTAAAAATGAGTCTTCCTAAAAAAGTAGATTTTTCCTGATCATTAAACATAATCCACCTGCAAATAATTTACCTCTGCCAAAAAGCAGATTGCAATTACTTTATATTTATTTTATCCCCAAGGAATTTTGGAGTTTCCTTTATTATATGAATATCTACAAGAGCCTTTATTCTGGCAAAAACTTCCCTTATGCGAATCTTAATACTTCCAGGCTCATAACTATCAGCAGCATTGAGGCCCACAACATCCATCCCATGTTTACGACCTATATAAACTCCCCGTTCATTATGAAACTTCTGGGAAATAAGAGTGATTGAATTCTGGCCAAAAACATCTCTGGCCCTTACAACTGAATCCAGGGTTCTGAAACCTGCATAATCAGGAAAAATTTTATTCTCAGGAACCCCTCTTTCTACAAGGCTGGCAATCATAACCTTTGGTTCATTGTAGTAAACTTCCCTGTTATCACCGCTTGCTATAATATACTGAACTTTCCCCGATTTATAAAGCTGAGCAGCAGCATCAAGTCTTTGCGTAAAATAGGGATTTACTCCACCCTCTACCCTGTACTTGCTTGTTCCGGGAAGCAGACCGCACTTATTAAAAGGAACTTTGTTTATATCATTATAAATATATACTGATGAATAGACTGTAATATAAAGATCCGGTGTAATTATAAGTATAATTACAAAAACAAAAAAATATAACACATGTTTAATTGTTTTAACAAGACCTTTCACAAATACTGCCTGTTATATCTTTTCTTTTAATAATAAAATCTGTTTTTCAATTTCAGCAGATGAAGTGCTCCCTTTGGAAAGCTTTCTCTCAGTTGATTCAGCAGGGTCTAGAATCTCAAGAATATCCTCTTCAAAAACATGGGAGAATGTTCGCAGTGTTTCAAGGCTTAAAGAAAAAAAGTCGCACATTTCCTTTTCACAGTATCTTACAATATTACCTGATATTTCATGGGACTCCCTAAAGGGCAGGCCTTTTTTTACGAGGTAGTCTGCCAAATCAGTTGCAGTGGAATAGTTGCTGTAAACAGCCTCCCTCATTCTTTCCCTGTTTATTGTAACTGTGGAAAGCATCTCATTCATTCCTTCAAGAACAAGAACTGTGGTATCAATAGAATCAAAAAGCGGCTCCTTGTCCTCCTGCATATCCCTGTTATAGGTCATGGGAAGGCCTTTAAGAATCGTAAGCAGGGAAAAGAGATTCCCGTAAACCCGGCCTGTTTTACCGCGGATAAGTTCAGCCACATCCGGATTTCTTTTTTGAGGCATAATTGATGAACCGGTTGTAACAGAATCGTGAAGCTTAATAAAACCAAATTCTGAGGTAGACCATAGAATTATCTCTTCACTAAGTCTGGACAGATGCATGCCTAAAACAGATGAAAAATAAAGAAAATCAAGAACAAAATCCCTGTCACTAACAGCATCCATGGAATTATATATCATTTCATCAAAGCCCAGCTCTTTCATGAGAAAATCCCTGTCATTGGGATAGTTTACACCAGCCATTGCCCCGCACCCCAGAGGAAGTCTCTTTGCACTCTTTACTGCACTATCAAGCCTGTCCCTGTCACGAATAAGCATCCAGGCATAGGATAAAATATGATGGCTAAAACGCACAGGCTGGGCCACCTGTAAATGAGTATATCCAGGCATAAGAACATCTGTGTTTTTTCCAGCAAGATCAACAATTGTATCAAGCAGTCTATTTACAAGCTCCCTTATATTTCGGGATTCATCAATAATATACATTCTAACATCAAGGGCAACCTGGTCATTTCTGGAGCGCCCTGTATGGAGCTTTTTTCCTGCCTCACCAATTCTTTCTGTGAGCACAGCCTCAATATTCATGTGAATATCTTCCCTGGAATCAAGAAATGGAAATGTACCATTTTCTATCTCTTTTTCAATGCTCTTAAGACCGCTTGCTATATCCTCAAGTTCCTTATCACTTAAAATGCCTATTCTCTTAAGCATACCGGCATGAGCAATAGAGCCCCTTATATCCTGTTTATAAAGGCGGGAATCAAAATGAACTGATTTTGAAATTCTCTCTGTTACATCCGAGGCTTTATCAGAAAATCTGCCGCCCCAGAGTTTCTTCTGTTTTTCATGGGACACAATAATTACTCCAGTTATAATATTAAGTTTTCAGGTAATTATAGGGGCTAACCAAAAAGCAATTCTTTGTCATATCGGCTGATTCAATCAGAAGATTCCGGTATTTGTAAAAAATTAAACTACAAAACCGGAATGACAAACACAGATGAATCCAGCCTTTTAAACAGCCCCATAAAATATTCCGGAACCAGGATTCAAATAGATCATGTTAAAGGGGAACTATAGAGTTTTATTAGTCAATAATGTTTTCAAGAAGAATATCAATATATTTATCTATATTGTTTATTGATTCCATAATTTCATATTCAAGAATATCCGCAAGGCTTATCATATCATTATTCTCCATAACTTCAAGGGTATCGTGGAGAAGGCTCTGAAGCTCCCTGTTCTTTTCATCAAGTGAAATATCATCTACCACTATTTCCCTCAGATCAATATTAAATACCGGAGCAACCTGATAACAGGTTCTGGTAAAATCAAACATAAAGTCAATGAACTGAAAAAGCTTTTCAGCTGCTTCATCATCTTTACCAGTCTGATAGGCAACAGCTGCTTCCTCCAGATTTTTTACCTGCTCAGGAAGTACTGTACGAATATCTTTAAGAGAAACAATAAGGGTATCAGGAGAATCTATGCTCTCTGTAATGAGGCGCTTCATTTCCTCGCTCACCATAAATATCGCATAAATTTCTTTCAGATTATGAAACAAAGTATCATCAAGCTGAGGAATTCCATTTCCCTGATTTTCAGCCAGGAATGAATTAATATTGTGCTTCATTTCTATAAGAAGATTAACATAATAATTTACATTTTTATCCCTGAAATTAATTTCATTCATATCCATACTCAAAAGATGGCTTACTGTAGAAAAAACCTCCTGCAACCAGTCCATTCCTGAAACAAGATCCACAAGCTCATCAGCATCAGCTCCCTGCTGCTTAATTTCAACCATATAATCAATTACTCTGTCACAATAAATAATTGCCTCATTAAGAGTTTCATAAACAATATCAGCCCTTGACTGAACCAGACAATTCAAAATAGATACCCCTTCAATAGAAAGCTCCGGAATTTCATCAAGTCCAAAATAATTGCCGTCAATATCGATTCCAATAAATATAAGTGCCCTTGAATTTGCCCATTGAGATACTGAATCCACAACATCCTGTATGGTCTTTTCATCTTCAAGCTCTATTTCAACAGGGTAATTATTGATCTGAATTTCCATTCAGCCCTCCACAAAATATGTATTAATCCTTCTTCTGATTGTTCATCTGCTGGTTCATCCATTCCTGCTGATTTTTTGAACTCGAAATAGACTTCTCCATAGACGCAAACTTCTTTCTAAGCTTTTCCTCAAACTGCTTAAGGTGAACTTCCTGTCTTTGAATCCTTTCATTTGCCATTTTAATAGAACTATCTTCCAGCTCAATTTTAGTCTCTATAATATTTTTCCCAAAGGATATATAAGGCTCAAGTGTGCGTGTAAAGGTAAAAGCCATCCCACTGTCAATTCTGTTATCACCTTCATAGTCTGATCCGAAAAACATGTGCACTCCTTCCGGATTATTGATTATTGTATTTCTAAGCTCAGCCTCATCAATTACAAGCTTGCCATCCTGTATACTTTCCCAGCTTGCGTTAACTCTGCCTGTAGAAACCCCCATCTGAGAAAACATTTTTATAGGCTTATCAGCCCTGCTCTGGTAAGCCCCTGAAACAACCCCTTTCAAGGAGCTCTCAAGACGGACAATAGTTGTGTCCCCAACAAAAACTCCGCTTTCATCAAGCTTTCCTGATTCTCCCGGCTTGTTAACTTTCACAGCCTTTGTTATTTTTTTATGAAAATCAAGATATCCATTATAAGCTTCCACGAAATTTTTTATTTTCTCAATAGGCTTTTCTATATCATGCTCGGTTTTAATTTCAACAGGATGTTCCGATTTTCTTTTAAGGTCAATCACCAGTCCTTTTACAATATCATCAAGATCCTTGTTTCTCTCCCTTTCAACTTCAATGCCATTAACTTTTACAATTGCATTTTTTGCTTCATCTAAAACATTTTTCAATTCAAATTCTCCTGCACTTTCCACAGGAGTTGAAAATACAGGCTCTTTAAAAACAGTATTGCCCTTGTTTGAATAAAAAACAACGTGGGAAATTTTTTTCCCTTCAAAATCTTTGCCAAGAGGAATTTCCTGGGTTTTAGCAGCATCAGAATCCAGGGAATATATTTTTTCAATTCTATTGCCTTCTTCAAAAGATACAACACCAATTCCTGTTAAACTGTCAAACTTGTGGGTTTCCTTTTCATCAAGGGGTCTTATCCTGGAAATATTATAGCTATGCAATTTTATACCCTTAACATTAATTTCCTCTTCAGGGCCTGTTTCAACCTTATAAGGCACAGGCTCCTCTGCCTCTTCTTTACTATATTCAAAGCTGAAGTTTAAAACTGTATTTTTGGAAATATTAACAGATAAAGGAAGCTCATACTCCTGCCATAGGAGTCCTTTAATAGTAAGAGATTTACCATCACTTGAAACTTCTGCAGAACCATCAGGATTTTCAACTTTTTCCTCACCCTGATAATGAGAGATAAACTTTTTATCAAAAATCAAAGGAGCATCATTGCTATTATCATTTTTTTTACCTGTAATAAGCCCTGCTGCTTTTAAAAGTTCATCAGAACCTGAAATTTTAATTGTACCTTTTTTTCCTTCTGTTTTAGATGTAAGTGAAACTATATAATTATTTTCAAATGTTTTAACATAACTCACAGAAACAAGAGATGAAGCCTCTTCGCCAATAGCATCAGCAAAAGCTTTAAGCTTACCACCCCTGAATCGCAGAGATTTTGATTCTTCATTAACTTCTATAACCACTCTCCCTGAAGGAAGCTTTATATCTCCATCAATATTGTCAGTTGTAATTTTATGGTTAGATGCCACTTCAAGCACCTCTATAAAAGAAGCACCTATATCAGCATATTTAGTTGCAGTAACATCAAGAACAGAGGGTTCAGATGAGATTGATTTTTTTTCCTCATAAGAAGCCCTAAAGCCATAAAGGTCCTTGGCCTTTGTATCAAGGTCTTTCAGTTGTGAGCTGAGAAGAGTAAGCACCTCTTTTTTATGACTATTGAGGATCTTGCTTTTTTCAAGCTGCTTTATAGGTTGAGATTCAACCTCAACAAGTTTATTTATAATGGAATCAGTATCTATTCCGGAAGCCATTCCACCTATTGTAACAGGCATTTTGATCCTCCATATTTAAAAAATAAAACCAGAAAGCCGACTAATATATTACAGTCTGATATACATGCCTGAACAAATACTAATGAATGTAAAGAAAAAAATCCGGAATTCAGGCACACCTTCCTCTCTGAATTGATTATCGGCATAAATGAAAAAAAGCTTAAGAATAATGGGACATAAAAGGAAATTTTTATCATTCAGGCAAGTCAAATGTGGATTTATAAACAAAAAAAATGCATAGCTATAACCCTACCTGTATTACAAGGTATTTAATCGTGGCAAAAAAAGCAGTTAAAAAAGCAGTTAAAAAAACAGTTAAAAAATCAGATCATCTTGATTCATCAACAAAAAGTCCAAGATATTCCTGAAAATGCTCCAAAAGCTTCATTGAGTACTTTGCAGGTATTTCACGGACCACTTCATTTGTATCAGAATTAATCACCTTTATTATAACTCTGTTTGTTTTTTCATGAAATGAAAACTGAATTTTCTCATTAAAATTTTTAGCAATATTATTAAGATTTTTTACCACTCCTTCAACATCCATGTTTACGGATTGGCTCTGAACACCTTGATCAGCTTCTTTATTTTCGTAGCCACTCCTATTCAACACGTTCTTCCCTTGCATATTTGTTGTTTTGTTAAATGAATCTACAACGTTCATTATGTCCATGATCTGCCTCCTTGCATGATCTTAAAAAATTATTTTAAAAAAACTCCCTCCCCAGCCTCCCAACCGGAGAGGGGGACCAGCCGCACTGCAGGGCTGGCCTTTGCTACAAATCAGATTCCTATTCCAGAAGTTTCATAACTAATTGCGGTTTAAAATTAGCCTGAACAAGCATCGCAGTACCACTCTGAACAAGAATCTGGTCTCTTGTGAAATTAACCATTTCTGCTGCCATATCCACATCACGTAGTCGCGAATCCGCTGCTATCATATTTTCTGCTGATAAATTCAAAGCCCCAATCGTATTTTCCAGCCTGTTATAATAAGCTCCCAGGTCTGCCCTTTGTCGATTCAGCCTATCAAGAGCGCTGTCGATATAACCTATCATGGAGTTTGCCTGCCCAACAGTCGAAATTGAACGCTTTCTTCCATCTTCAATAAGATTTAAGGCCTGTGCATTCATCGTAGAAATATAGACCCTGATTCTTTGATTACTGTTTGCTCCAACATGAAAAAACATACTGGCAATTTTGCTATCCTTTGAATAGACGCCTGTCAGCATTTTTAGCCTGTTGAATTCTGCAGATGTGGCAATTCGGTCCACCTCATCTACCAGCTGTGAAACCTCTACCTGTATCTGAGTTCTGTCACTATTGGAATAAATACCATTAGCAGACTGAACAGCAAGGACTCTTATGCGCTGCATAATGTCATTAAGCTGCTGAAAAGATCCTTCAGCAATCTGTATAAATGACAAACCGTTCTGTGCATTTCTTTCAGCAACAAGAAGCCCGTTTATCTGGGTCCTCATCTTTTCTGAAACAGCCAGCCCGGATGCGTCATCGCCAGCCCTATTGATCATCTCACCTGATGCGAGTTTTTCAATGGACTTATCAAGCCTTGCAGAAACATTTTGCATCTGCCTGTTAGCGAATATGGCACTCATGTTATGATTGATTCTCATTTTGACCCTCCCGTGGTTGCGTATACAGAACTGTCTGTTATATTTTTACAGTTCCGGTTTTTCAGCTGCAACATCGTGCTGCAAGCCGGGACCCTGGGGCCCAAAGGTTGTCTCCTGCTAAATTGCCGGACTGCCCATAATCCTGGCAACAAGCGCTGTCCGAAATATCTCCGACAGCCGGTAATGCCCTCCCGACATTACCGGCTGCCGGAAAATCCGGACTTTTACAGGATTATAGAAGTCTCAGCTTTAGAGAGAATCTGAGAATCAATTAATTTCAAAGAGCTGATTATATTCAGCTGAACTTTCTACTGTATAAAGGTCTTTAGACTGAACCTAAAAGTCTTAGTATTGACTGACTTTGAACATTAGCCTGCGCAAGCATTGATGTCCCTGACTGAACAAGAACCTGATTTTTGGTAAACTCAACCATTTCCTCGGCCATGTCTGCATCCCTTATTCTGGATTCAGCTGCCTGAGTGTTCTCATAAGCAGTCATTAAACCTCTTGCTGCAAAGTCAAGCCTGTTGTAATAGGCTCCTAAATCGGCCCTCTGCTTTGACAATCTCTGCAATGCATCATCAAGTACGCCTATGGCAAGATTAGAACCTTCAGGAGTTTCAAGAGAGAGTGCCACTCCGCCTGCACCGTCTTTAAAATTAAAAGAGGTTGCAGTCATTGTGCCTATATATACTCTTTCCCTCTGATTCTGATTCGGCCCCATATGAAACCACATACTTGCCCTTGGATTAACTTTAGAGAATTCTCCCATAAGGATTTTAAACCTGTTAAATTCCGCCTGGGATGCAATTCTGTCCACCTCATCAACAAGCGCTGACACTTCAACCTGAATAAGCTGGCGGTCGCTGACTGAATATATACCATTGGCTGATTGTATTGCCAAAACCCTAATCCTCTGAATAATATCAGAAGTCTGGTTAAGGTAACCTTCAGCTGTCTGGACAAAGGACATTCCATCCTCTGTATTTCTTTCAGCCTGTCTGAGACCCTTAATCTGGGTTCTCATCTTTTCAGAAACCGCAAGACCGGAAGCATCATCACCCGCCTTGTTGATCCTTTCCCCTGAGGAGAGCTTCTCCATCTGACTATTCACTCCCCAGTGGGTAAACTTTAACGTTCTGTTTGCGTTTATCGCACTCATATTGTGATTGATAATCATTTTACACTCCTTTGTTTATGTTTATTGCTGGCTTCCTTGCCGCACCAGTTCTAAGGCAGTAAGAACCGGTTACTTAATACCAGTAAACGGCTGTATTACAACAACCGGGATCAATAGAAATTTTAACCCATGGCATTGTCATGAGAGTTCAATCAGAAAAGCGGGGCAGACAGCTTCTAAACCTTTATACAGTTTTCAAAGAACAGTGAATACATAGGGACACCTGTCCCTGTTCGAATTTTCGTGACCTTTGGTTTTGGAATTAACCTTAACTAAAGTTGTTTATACCTGTTTAAATATGATTAAACGAAAATACATGGATTTTAAACCCTGTTTTATCTATATGCTGTTTTTTTACTATTTTTTCAATTTTTTTCGTTTTTTTTTGCAAAAAAAACTTTTTGCAATTTTCTTGACCTGAAATTTAAAGAAAGTTAAAAGAATCTATATTGTTCATGCTCAATGGCTTATTACTATTGACAGATGATTAAAAAAAATAATATTTGTTCTTCTGAGATATTCCTCTCATTATATCAGAATTTTTATAATCTTTTAATAGCTACATAAATAAAATTTCATCAATTGGCGGCTTCAATGAATAATGACGAAAAAAAATATATAGTATTGCTTGGAGATGGAATGGCTGATATTCCCATTCCGGAACTGGGAAATAAAACCATTCTGGAATATGCACACATTCCCAACATGAATTATCTTGCATCAAAGGGAATTACCGGTCTTACTAAAACAGTACCTCAAGGAATGGCGCCAGGAAGTGATACTGCAAACCTTTCAATTTTTGGATACAATCCGGTTGAAAGCTATACAGGCAGAGCTCCCCTCGAAGCCATAAGCATGGGGATTGATCTTGGCCCGGATGATGCAGCTTTCAGGTGTAATATAATAAATGCAACTGATAATAAAATGCAGGACTTTACTGCATCACACATTGACAGCTCTCTTTCTGAAATTGTTATAGATCAGATAAGTCAAAGTATTTCATATAAAGACATTGAATTTTATTCAGGGGTTTCCTACAGAAACCTTATGGTATGGCGTAATTACCCCTATAAATCCATATCTGAAACTGTACCCCCTCATGACATTCAGGGAAAAGCTACAAAGGGTTATTTACCTTCAGGAGAAGGCTCGGATAAACTAAAGGATTTAATGAACAGAGCCAGGGAGATTATTGCATCATCATCTGAAATTACCAAAGCCATGTCTAATCTTCAGGGAACCCCTGAATCAATATGGCTATGGGGAGGAGGGAAAAAGCCTGCTATTAAAACCCTGCGAGAAAGGTTTGGCCTCCATGGATATACAATTTCAGCTGTTGACCTTATTCATGGCATTGGCAAGGCAGCAGGGCTGGAGCCGATTTTAGTTGATGGAGCTACAGGATACATTGATACAAACTATGAAGGAAAGGCATCTGCCCTTATATCATCAATTAAAAAATGCAACCATGTTTTTCTCCATGTTGAAGCTCCTGATGAATCCGGACATGAAGGAAGCATTGAAAAAAAACTTAAATCCGTTGAAGACTTTGACAAAAAAATTGTAGGTCCTGTTTTAGAAGCAATGGAAAAATACAATAATTTCTCCATACTGCTTATGCCGGATCACCATACTCCAATAAGTGTAAAAACTCATACAGCAGATCCTGTGCCATTCACAATATACAGCAAGGGATGTTTGCTGGAAAATAAATACAACCAGTTCAATGCACCATTTTACAATGAAAAGGCAGCTAAAAACACCGGCCTCTTCATTGAATCAGCACACAAACTTGTTGAAATTATAATAAATGATTCTTTATAAAAACATGGAGGCTCTCTGTTGATTTTAAAAAAATCTGCTCTTATCACTATTGCCTTAATACTTGCAGGAATTATTTTTCTCATTATATTTCTTTCAATAAAAGATGATAACCTGGAAAGCTCAATCAAAAAATATGAGAAAGGCAACTATGTTTCAGCAATAATTGCTTTAAACAATATAAAAGAATCACCCTCCTATGAAGATGGAGAAAAAATTTTCTATTACAGATGCAGAGCCATCAATGACCTTGCAGAAGAGCTTGAGAAAAAATACAGCAAATATCTTAAAGCAGCAATAATTGAAAAACGGAATACAGCAGGTTACACCAAGGCACGAAAAAAAATTGAAGAGAAACTCGCTGCTGTAAATAAAAAAATTAACGGCGACCTCCAGTTAGCTGAAACTGCAAAACTTAGCCGGATAATACAGGGAGGCAAATTCTACAATGAATTTCTGTCAAACTACAGGGGAAGTCATTTTATTGAAGACCTGGATTTTATGGAATTCAAAAGTGCAATAAAGAGTGAACCTGAAAAACTTTTACATAGTGCGGGCAAATTCTATTCGCACTATCCTGATTCAAGCTATATCCCTAAAATTGTCTCCATGATTTTTGAATCAATGCACCAGGGTGAAACTGTACAGACAATTACAGATAGCAAAACAGGAGAAATGATAATAAGCTTTGCAGCCAGATACCCCACAAGCCAGGAAGCCTCCAGAATTTATATGTCAGATGGAGACAGTGTAAATTTGCGCGACTCACCCGGACTTACCGGGAATCCTGCAGGTAAAACCATAAAAGATGAAATTCTTATTCAGCTTGAAAAATCCATGGACACTATGCAGGTAGGTGACACCAGGGATTACTGGTATAGAGTAGCAACTTTAAGAGGAGTTAAGGGATGGATATTTGGAAAGTTTCTAAAACCCCTTGATCCTGATTTACTCAATAAAGAATCAAAGGAAGAAACCTGGGCTATGGAGGATAATTTTGATTCCTGGTCAGACTCAAATACTCCTGAAAACTGGATGCATGTAGAAGGAGAGAAAAGCTTTATCAACTTCAGAAAAGATGGGGATAAAAAAATTCTTGTGCTCAATGCTTCAGAAGGCGCAAAAGCAGGTTTATTCAACAGATTTACAAGACCCCGTGAATTCAGGTTAAAAATAAAAGCACGCTATATTTCAGGCTCGCCTGTTATAATTACAGCTTTTTCTCCCGGGAAAAACAACACCTATATCCTGAGCCTGGGAAATGATTCCATAAATTTGAATGGGAGGATAATACCCTTTAACACTACTAACTGGCATGTATATGAAATCTTCTCAGAAAATCAAAACTTTGCATCTTTAAGCATAGATGGGCAGATTGTGTCAGGGAGAATACCCCCTATTCAGGATAACCGCTTTTCTCAACAGGGCACATACCTGATGCATACAGAAGGAGAAGCTACGATTTGTGAATTAGAATTTATTAAAATCAGATAATCAAAAAGTCATTTTGGCAATGATACAGGAAAGGTGCCAAAATGACATAAAAGGAATCCATGGGATTTAAAAACCCTGGCAACCCTATTGAAACTCTATATCAAAATCTATGGAATAATAGCTTCCCTTTTTTTCACAATAGATAAAGATTTCTCCTAATCTTGATAAAGGGCCCGAATATAAATTATCATCCATATACCTATCTGCAGCAAGAGACTTTAATAAATCGCCATTTTTTAAATGAAAAATCAAATAGGTATCAGAATTGAGAAACCGCCCCAACCTTCCGGGATTTTTTGCATTATTAAAAGTAGTGCCTTCCATGGCCTTAATAACAAATTCCCTGGATGTTCCTATATAAATCCCTTTTGCATTATAAACAATATGAATAGCTGAACCTGACTTATCTTCAAACCAGAATCCATCTGAGCCACTCTTATATTTAGCTTCTTCAAATTTACCAGCATCTGAATATTTTATAGAAAGATGCTTTTTAAGTTTACTCCAGATATTTTTTGTTGATAATTCGCTGTTCATTGAAAGAAACAAAGCTAAACTTCCCTCCTCTGTTGTATCCTCAGGTTGTGTATACACTACAGTTGCAGCTCCGCTATATGCAGGAAGAAACTCCTCTTCAAAGTCCACTCCTGTTTCAGACTTGAATCCCTGCTTTATGTCATCATAAGCTTTACACCAGGGCTCATTTTTGCTGCAAAGATCTTTAAGACTTTGCAAATTATAGGATAAAAACAGGGATAAATCCACCTCAGGCATATAGAGCATTCTACCTGCAAGACCGGTTTTAAAAAGCCCGGAAACTGCTTTTGAATACCAGGAATTACTGTTAAGTTTAACAGATCCGCTTATCTGAAGCTTATTACCGCTAAAGCCAATACCCCCTGACAAATATTCAATAGCATCATATATTTCTGTGTCAAAATCGTTTTTTGCCTTATCATTTGAAGCATTTACAGAGGTATCCATTTTAACTTTATGCAAATAAAGAAATTCCCTCTCCTCTTCTATTGTATTCAAAAAAACAAACCTGTCTTTTTCAGATATAGAATCAACAGCTCTTTTTATAAACTCTCTTGAAAGGAAAATATTAATATCAAATACTTTATTTCTTTTAGAAAGATAATCAGAATAGTCCTTATTAAGAATTAATGAGCCCTTTCTGTCATTTTGTCTGTCCAGTATTTTCTTAACAAGATCACCAGTTGAGGCTATTACAAAATACCCTGAAACTGTGGCTGTAAAAATATCCTTCTGTATTTGATACAAGGCAGATCCATTATAATCTGTGATAACCGGATACACATCCAGTTCTTCATCAGGACGTATTTTTTTTATTATCTCAATAAATTTAAGAGGAAAATCCTTTTCATTTATTATTGGCACAAGAAAGGCCATAACATCCTGATTATTGTCTTTGTCAAAGCTTACAAAGCTTATTGGCCTGGCTGTATCTATTCCTATCTTTTTTAAAGATTCATTTTTCAGATAATCAATACTGGTTTTGCTCCTGAATTCCTCGCGCTTTTTATTAAAAGATTTTTTATTTTCATCATCCAGTGTTGATAATATATAATTCGCTGTTTTAAGAAGATGGCTTATTTCTCTGGTTTTAATAAAAATTCCCGCATCTTCAGGAATGAGTGATTCAGTATCGCCTGAATAATCGGAAAAAACCATACCCTGAAGCAGGAACATAGCAGCAAGTAAACAAATAAAACGTTTCATAAATATTTCCCCTGAACAAATTTCCGCTCAACTTAAAGATCAATTTTAAGTTATTTTTGTATAAATAATCGATTATGTCATCAATAATATACTATTTATCCAGTTTTTTCCATATAATAATAAAAACCAGCCAATAATAAATTCCTGTCAGGAATTATTAAAAAAGTAAAAAAACAGTTGAACATAATAATACTCAAAGCACAATACTTTTAAACAATATTATTGAATTATGCAGCAGAAATTTTCCAGGAGTTTGAAATGGAATCTATAAAAATTAAAAGAAGCTATGAAGAGATTAACGAAAAAATAAAAGAAGGCAAGGCTGTTATTGTTACAGCTGAAGAAATGCCGGAGATTGTAAAAGAAAATGGCGTAAAAAAGGCTTTTGAAAAAGTTGATGTTGTTACAACAGGAACATTTGGAATAATGTGCTCATCAGGCGCATTTCTCAATATTGGTCACACCAAGCCCAAAATACGCACATCAAAGGTATGGCTTAATGATGTTGAAGCTTATGGAGGAATTGCAGCAGTAGACTGTTACATAGGAGCCACACAGGTACGCGAAAATGACCCTCTTAACATGGTGCATCCAGGTACATTTGCCTATGGCGGCGGACATGTTATAGAGGATTTAATTGCAGGTAAAAGAATAAAACTTAAAGCAACAGGATATGGCACTGACTGCTACCCCCTTAAAGAAATTGAAAAAACAATAACAATTGATGATCTGCGAAATGCCCTGCTTTATAATCCCCGTAACGCATACCAGAATTATAATTGCGGCATAAATCTTACAAAAAAAGTCAAGTATACATATATGGGAATACTTAAACCTGATATGGGCAATATGTTCTACTCAAGTGCCGGTCAGCTAAGCCCGCTTTTAAATGATCCTTTTTACTGGACAATTGGAACAGGCACAAAAATTTTTCTTGGAGGAACAATGGGCGCAATAACCTGGCACGGAACACAACACGCTCCGGATTCAGAACGGGAAGATAATGGCATTGTAAATGGAGGGGCAGGAACAATCGCTGTATGCGGAGATATGAAGCAGATGAATACAAATTATATCAGGGGAGCATCCATAGCTGGTTATGGCACATCCCTTATGGTTGGACTGGGCATACCAATACCCATTCTCAATGAAGACCTGGCTTATTTCACAGGCATGTCTGACAAGGATATAAAGGCGCCAATAGTAGATTACGGAGCAGACTATCCTGACGGGAAGGACAACATTATTCAGCATGTTACTTATGCAGAGCTTAAATCCGGCACAGTTATTGTGCAGGGCAGATCAGTTCCTGCAGCTCCACTTTCAAGTTATCCTGTGGCAAGAAAAATTGCCCTTGAGCTGAAAAGCTGGATAGAAAAGGGTTTTACTCTGGGAATACCGCAGATACCGATTCCCACAGTTCCCTATATAAAGAAATGACAGATGCTTCATAATAAACGTTTTTACAGATTTTACAGCAGCAATAACAGATGGAGAGTTTTCAACATCAAACTCCATACAAGCGATTTATATATAAAGGCTTCTCATGACATTTCGAAAGAAGCCTATACCTTGCTAACTGAAGCAAGAAATGAAATAGAGCAGCACATAAAGGAAAACCCTGATTTCCTTACATCTTTGGAGCCTCTTACAGAGCCTGCTGTTTCAGATATTATTTCTGAAATGTATAGGGCATCTAAAGCAGCAGGAACAGGACCAATGGCTGCAGTTGCTGGAGCTATTGCTGAATATGTAGGGAAAAAGCTTCTCCCCTACTCAGAAGAAATAGTTGTGGAAAATGGTGGAGATATATGGATGAGTATTAATTATCCAATCTATCTTGGTATTTACAGTGACAATATATACTTTAAAGATAAGCTTGCCCTTAAAATTGATAATGCTAAAACACCATGTGCAGTATGCACATCATCATCAAAAACAGGGCATTCTCTAAGTTTTGGCAAAGCAGATTCTGTTACTGTAGTAGCACTAAATGGTGCCTATGCTGATGCTGTTGCAACAGAAACATGTAACAGGGTAAAAACCCGGGCAGACATGGAAAAAGCTCTGGAATTTGCATTATCTGTGCCTTTTGTTAAAGGCTGCCTCATAGTGTTCAGGGACAGGATTGCAGCATTAGGGGATATAGAACTTACCCCTCCTGAGCAGCATAACAAGGTAGTGTAACAAATATTAATCTGCCTATACTATGATGATAATTAATTCACAGGAAAGGAGTTAAAATGATTTCTACAAATGTTTTACTCATATTCAGAAAAGATATTATGTACAAACCTATAATTTATAAAATAGCAAGGGATTTTGATATAATATTCAATGTTATTGAAGCAAAGATTTTCCCCAAACAGGAAGGGCGACTCATTCTTGAGCTTAAAGGTACACAAAAACAAATCAATACAACCCTGGAGTATTTTGGCAAGGAAGGGGTTGAAGTTCAAATTCTTGCCAAAATGATTAAAAGGGACGAAGATCTTTGTGTTCACTGCGGAGCATGTACAGGGGTTTGCAGGGTTGACGCTCTCTATATCAACAGGGAAACAATGGAAGTTATTTTTGATCCTGAAAAATGTGTAGCATGCGGTTTATGCAAAACAGCCTGTCCTGTTAATGCAATGTCCGGCTCAGCCATTGACAGTGAATTTTAAAGAGCAGAGAATGGTTAAGAACAGCCTTAAAAATAAAATTTTTAGCTCATTGAATAAACTGGCTTTTTTAACAAACCTGTTGCACTTATTACTTGAATCTAAGCAACGTTTTAATAAATCTGCAAAAAAAAAGAATATTTCAAAAAAAACCTCAATAAACATGATAGAGCTTAATCAGAGAATTGTTTCCAAAGCCCCTGGAATGACAGCCTATACTGATTCAGAGGGATTTATTCTTATGCACAATGAATCTTTTGCCAAATTTCATAACAACATAAGTCTAAAAAAACTGAAGCAGACAGATCTGCTCGCATTATACCTTGATTCTATCAGCTTGGGAAAGGAAAATTTCATTGCAGCATTTGAAAAAAGCAAAAAAGGAATAGAATCAAAAACAGAAATATGGATCAAGAAAAAAAACAACCTGCGACTCCTCGAAGTTTTCTTTTATCCGATAATTCAAAACCTGAATATTACTATAGGCATAATATTTAACTCAAATGACATAACAGAAAGGGTCCAGCTTGAAGCCAGAATTCTTGAAGTCATTCATACTGAAAGAAAAAAAATCGGCATAAGCCTGCATGATGGCCTGGGACACGACCTCCTTGCTGTTGCCATAAAATCAAGACTCATATATGATAAGCTGAAACAGGCCTCCCCTGAGTTAGCTGAAGGCGTGAGAGAAATTGAAACATCAATTAAAGTAGCCATAGATGAAGTACGCTGTCTCTCCAGGGGTCTCATGCCCTATAAAAACAGTGGTCTGGATTTTAAAGAAATGCTGGATGCCATTTCTCTGACAATTGAAAAAGAATATAAATTAAAATCCAATTTCTCTATAGATAAAAACATTAAAATAAGCGATGAATCGATCATTCAGGAAATCTTTTATATTATTGATGAAGCTGTACTGAATGCCTTTAAACATTCAAAATGCAGCCTTATTTCAATAGAGATGTATCAGGAAAACAATATGATTATATTAAAAATAGTTGATAATGGCAAAGGAATACCTCATAATCAGATAAAGAAAAAAGGAGTAGGTCTGGAAATTATGAATTATCGGGCAAGGGCTTTGGGCGGTGGCCTTAAAATAACAGACAATCCTGCAGGAGGGACAACAATTACATGCATATTCAGCCCTGTAAAAATTCAGGTATAAGGAACAGCTAGTGGATAAACCGGAACCGGAAATAATAAAAATTATAATTGTAGATGACCACCCCATAGTATCTAATGGAATACACGAGCTGATTGAAAGGGAAGAAGACATGAAAGTGTGTCTTGCAGTGCCGGATGCAGAAAGTGCTCTTAAGGGAATTGCAAAGCACTCACCGGATCTTATGGTGGTAGATATCTCCCTCAAAGGCGCAACAAACGGAATAGACCTGATAAAGGGTATAAAAAAAAGATATCCCAAAGTTAAGTCCCTTGTTCTTTCAATGCATGATGAAAACCTATATGCTGAGCGTGCAATAAAAGCCGGTGCAAAGGGATACGTCATGAAAAACGATCTTACTGATAACATAATCAAGGCTATAAGAAAAATAATGGATGGAAACCTATACCTCAGCGAAAACACTACATCCAGACTTCTCAACGTGCTTATAAATAAGGAGAACGAGGAAAATAAGCAGGATATAAAAAAACTGAGTGACAGAGAATTTCAGGTTTTCCAGCTGATTGCTAAAGGTCTTAAAACAGGTGATATAGCTAAAGATATAAATATAAGCGTAAAAACTGTAGAAGCCCACAAACTCCGCATAAGACATAAACTCGACCTGAAAAACAGCACAGAGCTTACTAAATTCGCAATTGAATGGAAACACCAAAATAACCCGATTGATTCTTAAATTTCTCAAAAAAATTAATTTTTTTCTAAAAAATTTCATGATTCACTTGACGATCCCGATATTTATTATTATATTATTGTTAGCACTCATTAAAGATGAGTGCTAACAATAAGGATTACAGGAGGAAGCTATGTATACATACAATATTTTTGATGATATGGTTAAATTAAGAAATGTTTTTGATGATTTTTTTACAGAACGAGGGGAAAAAGAAGGGAATACTGAATTCCCGCCAATACGTATTGTTGAAGAAGGGGATAACATCACAATTTTCTCTGTAGTTGCCGGTATCAGCGCTGAAGATATTGATATTCAGCTCGTTGATAATTCTCTGCACATTAGAGGAGAAAAGAAAGAAGATTATGAAAATCACCCCTATATAAGACGGGAAAGATTTTTTGGCGAGTTTAAAAAATCAATCAAACTCCCCTTTAAGGTGAATTCAAATGAAGTTAAGGCAGATTTAAGTGACGGAATCCTGGAAATAAACCTCACAAAATCTGAAGAAGCTAAACCTAAAAAAATACAAATATCATAGGAGGGGTATGTCATGATGGTAGAAAGAAAAGTCTCAATAAACGGTACAGAGCAGAGAGTTTACATTCCGCTCACAGATATTTATGAAACCAGTGACCTCTATTCATTAAAGATGGAGATGCCGGGTATAAAAAAAGAAAATCTTGACATTGTACTTGATGAAAATGAGCTGAGAATTGTAGCAAAAAGAGGAACTAATGAAGAGACAGATAATGTAAAATTCTCTGAATACAGCGATAACGATTATTACAGAGCATTTAAAATCGGTTCCGATGTAGACAAAAACAGGGTTGATGCAAACCTTGACAAAGGGATTCTCACCCTAAAGCTTTATAAAAGCGAGGCAGTAAAACCTAAAAAAATAGAGATAAACCAGATAAACTAGTTTTACCTGATAATCAATTAAAGATTAATTACAGATAATAACCCAGGCGAAGTCAGGAGACTTCGCCTTTTTATATGCCTGCCAGCTCTTTTTTTATATGATCAGGAATTTTATAATAATGCCTTGAATCAATTATAAAATTCCCGTGAATTATTGACAGCATTACCAGCCTTAATCCCTTTTTTTTAAGTAATAATTTTAATGCTGTACGGTAAAGCTCCTTTGACATATCAAAATTAAAACTTATAGGCACAAGATTATCCCCCTCTTTAAAAAGAAGTATAATTTTTAAAATATTCTCAGAAACATCAATAGTCCATCCTGGCTCCTGATCTTTTATTGTGCCGATAAAATCTTCATAGTCATAATAAAAAAATCTTATAGTCTTATCTGTGCTTAGAAAAAAAGTTTCACCAAGACCGCTAATCATATGATATATAATTTCAGTAGCACCGTTTTTAGGAATATTTTCTCCATCCTTAATCTTCTTTAAAGCCTTTATAACTTCTTTATTATCAAATTTAGGAATATATTTATCAAGCTCTAACATTCTTTCCTCCATAAAATCATCTGAATAAATTCTGTACAAAGGGAAGCATGGATATATCGTTAATTATTACAAAAACACCAAGTGTAATAAGAAATACAATGCCAAACCCCTGAATTCTGGCCATAATCTTTTCATTAACAGGCTTGCCTCTTATTGCTTCAATTGTATAAAAAACAAGATGACTCCCATCAACAGCAGGAATTGGAAGAAGATTCATAATCATCAATATAATTGAGATTTTTGCCATAAGCAGAATAAAATCTGATGCTCCTCTGTAATAAAGAACATCACCTGCAATTTTTGCAATTCTTATTGGCCCGGAAATACTCTCCCTTACATCCATCTTTCCTGAAAAAAGAAGGCCAAAACCCTTAATATTCATAACTATAAAATCCCATGGCTCAATAAATGCCTCTAGCAAAGCTTCTCCAGGACCCATTTGAACATTTACTGTATCAAAAACCAGACCTATTTCAATGCCTATCATTGCTTTTTGTATAATTTCAATTGAACCAACAAATCGTTTATCCGCTATATCAAAAATTACGTCGCGCCCTTCTGCATTTTTTATGTCTTTAATAAAGGTGCTGTAATCTTTGATGGTTTTACCATCTACCTTTACCAGACTTTTACCAAGAAGCGACTTAAACTCCTCATTCCCAGCCAGAGTCTCTGTTCTTTCTCCAGGACCCTTAATAAAAAATATTTCAGTTTGAAGAGGAATAATTTCTAATTCATTCTCTTTCCCATCTCTGAGATACCTGATATTTACCTTTTTCCCTGCATTCTCCTGAATATACTCTGAAAAATCAGCAGGAGTAAAAACCCTTAAATCATCAACCATGAATATAATATCATTTTTTATAAGCCCTGCTTTTTCAGCAATACCCCCAGCAACAATTCTGGTAATAGCAATACCTTTTGTATAGGGCATTACACCTATTGTAAAACGTCCCTCCTGAGCTGAAGCCTGACCAGGGGTAATATCAAAAAACAGCTCCTTTCCATCTCTATCAACATGAAATTTTAAAGTTTCACCTTCAGAAAAAAAGACTGCACCCTGTATATCTGAAAAAGCCCTTATTTCTTTGCCCGATATTGATAAAATCTTGTCACCGTTTTTCATCCCTGCCTGCAATGCCGGAGAGATATAGGATCCAGAGGTGTATTCCGAAGGGATAATAACCTGATTACTCTCTTTGGAATATCCTATAAGGTTCATCAAAAAGAAAAGGGTAATTCCAAAGGCAAGGTTAAACAAGGGCCCCATTATAACTGTTACTATTCTTTTTAAAGGATGGGCTGACAAAAATTCATAGCCCTCCCCTGATTTATCCTCTGTAGGCTCCTCACCATAAAACTGACAGTATCCACCAAAAGGAATAAGTGTTATCTGATAGGTGGTGTCCCCAATCTTCTTTTTAATAAAACCCTTCCCATATCCCAGGGAAAAAACCTTAGCCTTAATACCAACCATGCGCCCGCCAAGAAGATGGCCAAGCTCATGTATAAAAATACACGCTCCAAGGAGCACCAGTGCTCCAAAAATATATGTGAGGGTCATCATAGCTTTTTCTCCTTAATAATACTCTCTGCTGTTTTTGCCGTTTCCTGACTAATCCGGATTATATCCTCAATTCCAGGGTTGGGAAAAACAGAAACTCTGTTCATGCATTCAACAACTACAGGAACAATATCTGTAAAGCCTATTCTTTTGTCAAGAAAGGCATAAACCGCTGATTCATTAGCTGCATTTAAAACAGCTGGCATTACTCCCCCTGCTCTGCCTGCCTGATAACAAAGCTCCAAAGCAGGAAAGCGTATTTTATCATATTCTCTGAATGACAGGCTCTTTATTGATGAAAAATCAAGTCTGCCAAAGCTGTTTTTTATCTTATCAGGATATGTCATGGCATTGAGTATTGGAAGTGCCATATCCGCAACCCCCATGTGTGCATAAACAGTCCCATCAACTGTTTCAATCATGGAGTGTATAATACTTTCGGGATGGATGACAACATCGATTTTGTCATAATCAACTTTAAACAAATGCCTGGCCTCAATAACCTCAAGCCCCTTATTCATCAAAGTGGCTGAATCAATGGTTATTTTACTTCCCATATTCCAGGTCGGATGATTAAGCGCCATTTCAGGGGTTACATCTTTCAGGCTTTTTCCTGCATAATCCCGAAAACTACCGCCTGAAGCAGTAAGGATAATTCGTTGCAGATATTCAGGCTTTAAGCCATCAAGGAGGGAAAATATTGCACTATGCTCACTGTCAACAGGAATAAGTTCAACCCCCTTATCCTTTGCCATATTCATAAAAATATCCCCGGCCATAACCAGGGTCTCCTTATTTGCAAGAGCAAGGCGTTTACACCCGTCAAGTGCTGCTATTGAAGGAACAAGACCTGCAGAACCTGTAATTGCAGAAACTGTTAAATCGCATTTTCTGCGGGACATTTCTACAATACCATCTGCCCCTTGCATAAATTCTACCTGGGGAAATTTATTTTTCATATCCTGAAATTGAGATTCCTGTGCTGAAATATCAGCAACAGATACAAATTGCGGCTTAAACTCCTCAATCTGCTTATAAAGAATATCAAGATTTCTGTTACAGGCCAGGCCTAAAACCTTAAACCGTTGTGGCATGGCTCTTACTACACGAAGGGCGGATTTTCCTATGGAGCCGGTTGAACCAAGAATAGTAAGGTTAGTCATAGTTTATCAGGGTATCCCCTTAAAAACCAGATAATAGTAAAAAAATGGTAATGCAAACATGGTTGCATCAAAAACATCCCACATCCCACCATGCCCTGGAATAAGAGAACCAGAGTCTTTAAACCCGCCATCTCTTTTAACTGAAGATTCAACAAGATCCCCGATATCTGCCAGCACGCTTATACATATTCCCAGTAAAACAGCTTCGAGCATTGAAAACAAAGGCCTGGAAAAAAATGAAGTAAATACTTCGCTGATTATTACAAAAGCTATTATACTGAATAAAAGACCGGAAAAATAACCTTCCCAGGATTTGTTAGGGGATGCCTCAATCTTCGCCTTATGCCTGCCAAAAAGAACCCCTCCAAAATAAGCACCTGTATCATTAAGCATAATCACAGCAATAAGTATTGCTATGTAAAAAGCACCATCCTGAAGAGATCTGAGAAGTATAAAGTGGGATATTGAAAACACAACGTAGAACACACCAAAAGCAGTAACAGCTACAGAATAAATCCCCCCATGAAGAGGCCTTGTAAAAATTTGAAGTACGAGTATTGCAGCAATAAAAAAAGCTATTGTAGCAAGTATTAATCTTGCATCAAAGTCGCCAAAATACCGACTATATCCAAACATCTTACCAAATGCAAAAATATACATAATTAAATTTATAAGAAGACCAAAAAAAAGACCTGTTTTAATAAAGGCCCTGCCATTACCTGCTTTATCCGATATTATATAAAATTCATATAAAGCAATAAGTGATATAATAATTGATCCTGCAAGTATGGGAAGATACTGAAAATGGTCAGCCAGCAAAACATAGGCAAGTAGAGGTAATGTTACCAAAGCACTTAAAATTCTTTTTAATGTTTCCATATTCAAGATGTTCATAATCCTCCGTATCTCCTTTCCCTGTTTTGAAACTCCCATATAGCTTTATAAAAATCTTCAGTTCCGAAATCGGGCCACAATACATCAGTAAAAATCAGTTCAGCATAAGCAATCTGCCAAAGCATAAAATTACTTATTCGATATTCACCACTGGTTCTTATAAGAAGATCAAGATCAGACATATCTTTGGAATAGAGGAAAGAACCAAGCTTCTTTTCAGTAAATTTTTCATCCCCTTTTCTTGATGCAAGCCAGCTGTTTACAGAATCTATAATTTCCTGCCTTCCGCCATAGTTTATACAAAAATTAAGTATTAATCCTTTATTGGAAGAGGTTTTTTTCACAGAATCAGCAATAACCTTTCTTGTAGAAGGGGGCAATTTTTTAAGCGACCCTGAATGCTCTATTCTTATATTTTTATTATTTATAATATCAAATTTATTTTTAAAAAAAACTTCTAGGAGTTCCCAAAGGCCTTTGACCTCTGCCACAGGCCTTGACCAGTTTTCTACAGAAAAAGCATAAAGCGAAACTTTTTTAATTCCCAAAGATATGGCACAATCCATAAGGGGTTCAACTGCCTCTGCACCAACCCTATGCCCCTCTTTTCTGGAATAACCTTTTTCCTGGGCCCATCTGCCATTCCCATCCATAATAATACCAACATGGCCGGGAATCGGTTTAGCCTTAATTAATTCTTTATAGCTATTCATCAATTTTTATCAATAAAAAACTTACCCTCCCATGCACAAAAAAACCAGCACAGGGAGGTATAGTTTTTTTTATATATTAAGTATCTCTTTTTCTTTATTATCTGTTATTTTTTGTGCTTCTTCAACATACTTGTCAGTAATTTTTTGAATTTTAT
>CAZYPA010000033.1:0-3022 GCA_964649175.1 uncultured Leptospirales bacterium
CAGGATTATCAATTGTCCATCTGTAAAAGCTGGAATCTGCAAATTGAGTCATTTTAATATGGTTTACCCATGCAAAGAATGTAAGCTCCCTGTTAATAAAGGATGATATGCGCTCTTCAACATCTGCTCCATAGGCAGGGATTGATCTATTCAGCTGTGGTAAAAGCTTTTTATGGTTTATCTCATTGTTGATTTCTCCTGAAAGATCGTGTCTTGAAGAGCTCATCCAGAGCAGATTTATTCCCACAACCATGTTCCTGTTTTTTATGTTTCCTGAATATTTTTTTACCAGCCCATACAGTGCAGCAGGGTGTATGCCGTCAATTCCCATGTTAGCGAATATTTCATCTCCCTGAATCCGGTTTATACATGAGGTGAGGGTTTTATCCTTTTTGGCATAGTGCCCCCATATAACTGAATCTCCAAAAAAGGGAATTTTTTTAGAATCTGCCACTGCTGCACTGTAATGGCTGAACAGATAATAGTCTTCGCCCATAGGGTAGGGGATTCTGTAATCAGGAGTAAAATCAGCTTTATCTATAAACTTCATTGCAAAAGGCGCTGTAAAAAAAAGCAGGAGTGTAAGTATAGCTGTAATTGATATGTACTTTGTGTTCATGGTGTCATCTGCCCTGCTAAAACTGAAAATATATAAATTCACTTACCCCATAGGAGGCGAAAAAAACCAGATAGAGTAGCATGAATATTGAAGCTGAGATTTTGAAAACTGCAGCTTCTGTAAATTTTATTATATTGTATTCCCTTAGCCATTCACTTGCATAGCAGATTATAATTAATACAAGCATTATGTATGGAAAATCCGGAATGCTTACAGGTGTGGTGAATATTCTTTCAATCATGATAAAAGCGTCGCTGGCGTTTTCAGCCCTGAAAAATATCCATGTAAAAACAAGTATTACAAAGACAAAAATTCTTTTTATGAAAACTGGTGTTGCTGCAGCTCTTTTTATTGTTGAAAGTTTTCTCCCTGTAATATGAAGCATGCTGTGAATAAATCCCCAGAGTACAAAGTTCCATGCAGCTCCATGCCAGAGTCCTGAAAGGAGCATGGTTATGACTATGTTTTTACTTGTACTAAACTTTCCCTTTCTGTTCCCACCAAGGGGCTTATACACATAGTCCCTGAACCATGATGAAAGGCTTATGTGCCATCTGCGCCAGAAGTCTCCTACGCTTGTTGCCATGTAGGGAAGGCGGAAGTTCTCTATAAGATCAATTCCCATGGTTCTGGCTATGCCTCTTGCCATGTCAGTGTAGCCACTAAAGTCAAAGTATATCTGCCATGTAAATGCCAAAGCTCCAAGCATAAGCTCCGCGGAATCGTACCTGGAGGGATTTGCAAATATCATGTCTGCGTAAATTGCAAAGTAGTCAGCAAGGGCAATTTTTTTAAACATGCCTCTGATAAAAAGATATGCTCCTTCTGCCATGTCCTCTCTTTTGGGTAATGGCCATGCCCGCATTTGCGGAAGGAGGTGACTTGCCCTTTCGATGGGACCTGCAATAAGGGGCGGGAAAAAGGAAACATAGGCAGCATACTGGATAAGGTTTTTTTCTATTTCAACTTCGCCCCTGTAATAGTCTATGGTGTAGCTCATTGACTGGAACATGTAAAATGAAATCCCCACAGGAAGAAGAATATCTGCTGCTGGCAATGTATAGCCCAGGCCTGTTGCTGTAAAAAAAGAATTTATATTGTTTATGATAAAGTTGGCGTATTTAAAAAATCCCAGCACTATGAGGTTTCCTGAAATGCTCATTGCGAGGAATGTTTTTTTTCTTCCTGTTTTATACATTAAAAAAACAGATGTGAAATCAAGGCATATTACCCATGATATGAGGACAAGATAAAGGGGGTTCCACCATCCATAAAAGATGAAGGAGGAGATCATGATAAACAGTCTCTTACCCTTTATTGTTTTTGTAATTCTAAAAAGAGGGTAAGCAGCAGTAAAAAAAAGCAGAAAAGTCCAGGTGTGAAAAAGCATTTTTTAGTCAGCTTTTTTCACAGCTCGAAAGCCTATGGTGTCTCTTAAAATACAGGCATCGTTTATAGATTCATCAAAGCCTCTTGTTTCAGAATTAATTTTGCTTTCATCATCTGCCCATGACCCGCCCCTGACAACGCGAGCTTTACCTTTTTCAGGGCCTTTTGGATTTTTTGCCGGGCTACTGGAATAATAATCCTTTGAATAAAAATCATTACACCATTCAGCAACATTGCCATACATGTCGTACAATCCCCACGGATTTGCTTTTCTTGTACCTGTTGCGGATGTGCGGCTTTGTGAATTGGATTTAAATATGGCATAGTTTCTAAGGAGCCTGGGGTCATTCCCAAAAAAGTATTTTCCCTTTGTTCCAGCCCTTGCAGCATATTCCCATTCAGCTTCTGTGGGGAGCCTGTAGCCGTTTGCAGAGAAGTCGCACTCCCATGTTTTTTCATCATAGCATGGTTCAAGCCCTTCTTCAAAGGAGCGTTCATTGCAATATATTGCAGCATTTATCCAGGCAACCATTTCAACAGGGTTGGATTCCCCCTTGAAATGAGATGCATCAGGGAGCTCAAGCTTTTTATACATCTCCTGTGTTATTTCATATATGTCCATGTAAAAGGGTGATATTTCAACTTCCCTTGCAGGAGAATTATCAGCACCAGCACCGCCCATTATGAATTTTCCTCCGGGGATAAGCACCATTTCAATACCTGATTCTGTTTTTATAATACTGCTTTTGGTCTCATCTTTTTTCCCGCAGGAGAAAAGGGATATGCACAGGATTGTTGTTGATATTATAATTTTTTTCATTTATTATCTCCAGTAAAAGGCATCCAGTCAGGTTCCTTGTTGTGATTGCCGTCGTTTGTAATTTTTGTCCATTTGCCTGTTGCTACCTCTGCCACACATATATCCCAGCCAGGCGCCATTCCTCCAACAGCCTGATCCCCATCAGGCCCATATGCAAAGGCAATATATTTCCCATCAGGTGACCAGTCAGCATG
>CAZYPA010000033.1:3122-24269 GCA_964649175.1 uncultured Leptospirales bacterium
CATCAGGCCCATATGCAAAGGCAATATATTTCCCATCAGGTGACCAGTCAGCATGATAAATTTCAAATCCTTTTTCTACTTTGATGAATGATTTAATGCCTTTGTTTAATACAGGCGGGCGGCGCTTTAAATCTATATCAGCTATATTGAAGAGGCTGTCGCTTCTTCCCCATATTATTTTTTTTCCGTCAGGGCTGAATTCCGGTCTGCACCCTATAATTCCAAGTTGAAAGAACTGCCTGTTCTTTAAATTAATCGCAATGTTGGTATGCCTAAAGCCCATGCCTCCAAGTACTGTTGCTATTAAGTATTCATCTTCAGGTGCGTAGCATAAGTTGTAAAGGTGCTCAATTTTTTCATTAGGATGTGCTTTAATATTTCCTGTGTAAGTGTCGTAGAAATAGAGCCCCTTTGTTGCCCAGCTTTCAATGGAAAAGCGTCTTGTGGATTCGGATTTTACAAAGGCAATGTATCTGCTGTCAGGGCTCCATGCAGGCTGGCGTGAATGCTCTGAAACAAGTTTTTTCTTTGAATCAACCAGACTCAGGATGTAAATGTCCCTTTTTCTGTTTCTTCCTTCACCTGTGTCTGCAACATAGGCAATATATTTTCCATCAGGAGAAATCTTGGGGTACATTTCATGAATGTCAGGTGTATTGGTTATATTTTTTTTTCCTGTCCCATCAGCATTTATTATGTGCAGATCCCAGTTCCCCTTGCTGTAGCTTTCAAATACTATTTTATATGGGATTGCTGAAAGGTTGAGCTGTGACTTGTCAAGGGGTCTGGAAAAATCTCCTGCCTGTGCAGAGAATACTGTAAAGGCAAGAATAAATATTGTGACAGTTTTTTTCATATTCGATTTTTTTTTCCCGATTTATTTTAATGAATTGATAAAATTTGTACATGCTTTGCATTGCAGATCTTTATACTGCTATTAGCCATAAATAGCAATTGAGATTTTGAATTTTTATTTTTCA
Organism: uncultured Leptospirales bacterium; assembly: GCA_964649175.1. GTDB lineage: Bacteria > Spirochaetota > UBA4802 > UBA4802 > UBA5550 > JBBAGC01. Next base: position 4,103 of record CAZYPA010000033.1, read on the forward strand.
ACTGTTTTTTATTGTTATTGTGATAAATACTCTTAGTAAAGCAAACTCCCGGCGGAATGAACTTTTTTTCTAAGTAATATCAACAAATTAAATTTATGGAAAAAACATTTGAAATTTTTATCACAGGGTAGCTTTTGGTAAAATAGCGAAAAAGAGGGAGCAGTTTAATGAAATATAAAATCACTTCTATTTTTAAGATAAAAGTTGCAGGTTTGATGAATCTTTTTTTATGGTCAGCTATTGTTGCTTTTTTTATAATGCAGGATAAATCAGGGGGGGGAGTTAACAGGGAATTTGTTTTTACATTTATGTATCTTTTTGTTTCAATGATTGTTCTTAATGCTTTTCTTTATTTTTTATTTCGCTTTGTAACAGGATATTTTAAAAATAGCGCTCTTGTTTCATATCTGATTTCAAATATTATTGTATCATTGCTTTTTGTTATAAATTATATTATTGTGCTGATCTTTGGTAAACAGCTCGGGCTTGAGGGGTTTGTCATGACTTTGCGTGGCTGGCAAGGCGGGGAACTTGGTGATTTTTCTTTTCTTGTGTTAAAGTTTTTAGCTACTATAATTTTTTATCTGTTATTTTTTTATTTGTGTTTCATGTTTTTAAACAGAATTTTAAAGGGCAGGGTGCTGAATATAAATTATACAGCACCTCTTTTTCTTTTTTTTATTATAACAGCAGTGCTGCTTCACTTCCAGCTAGTCTCTCTTGCATCTGATGGGTGGAAGATGAGCATTATGAAACAAAAAATACCATGGCAGTCTGTTACGGGTTTTCCTGAGGATCAGATAAGAATAGGTGCAGAAAATAGTACTCCGGGCAAGTTTCCTGAACTGTTTAAGGCACCACCCATGCTCAGTGAAAAGACTGAAATAGAACAGATTTTGAATCTGAAAAAAAATTATGATTACATAATCTCGCATGATTTTAAAGCTGAGAAAAAATATAATATTCTCTTTATAAATGTTGAGGGGTTGAGATCTGACATGCTTAATCCTTCCTATGCTCCTCACCTTTATAAATTTGCAAAGGAGAAGGGTATAAAGCTGCGCAATCATTATACAACAGGTAATAATACTCCAGGCGGGCTTTATGGTATGCTTACAGGACTGTCTTCTTTTTATCATGAACCGCTAAGGGAGAATGGGTGCAGAAATCTTCCGCTTGAGGTATTAAAAAAACTGGGGTACAGGCAGTCCATATATTATAACTCCCCTAAAAATTATGAATATATATACAGGGATATTCTGGAAAACACAGAGGGGAAGTTTGTTCGTATGCCCGGTTCTATAGATGACTATGCTCCGCGGGAACAGGAGCTTGTTAATAATTATATTGATGAGCTTAAAAATGACAAGTCAGATATGCCAAGGTTTGATTACTATCTTTTTAATGTAACCCACTTCAACTATTACTATCCTCCTGAGTTTGAAAAATTTAAGCCTGCATTTACAATGCAATTTGAAATTATAAGTGGTAAGCAGGAAAAGTTTGAAAAGCATAAAGAAGGGCTCATGAACAGATACAAAAATTCTATCTATTATTTTGACAGCTTGATCAATCAGGTTCTGGTTAATCTGGAAAAGATGGGACGGCTTAATAACACCATAGTTGTTATTGCAGGAGATCATGGGGAGGAGTTTTGGGAACATGGAAGTTTTGGCCATACCTGGGGATTAAATAACAGGCAGATTCAGACCACTTCTATTTTATATTATCCGGGAGCAAAGCAGGGGGCTGTTAAATATAAATACACCTCGCATCAGGATTTTCTTCCAACTGTTTTTGATATTATAAAGCTTAATTATAACACGGGAATTTTTATGACAGGAAAGTCCCTCCTTAAATATGATGCAGACAGGGATTATGCCATTTCTTCTCTTGGTGTGCTTGTGAGTTTTAAAAGGAACGATTATGCCATTATTGGAGATGGATATAAAATACTTTTTAAAAACAACAAAGACTTAAACAGTTCGCCCTATGCTATTTATTATGATAATGATAAACCTGTGGAAAAGATAGATACCTATAAAGCAGTTAATCTGCTTCTTAAAACAAAAAAATCAAAAAATCTTGTTTCACCTGATATGTAATTTCAGGGAATTTATTTTTTATCCTTTCCCATGCTGTTGATTGCTGTTATAAGGGATACAATTACAGAGTTGTAATCAGGCTGTTTATCAATAGGGCCCATTTCATAGGTAATAACCGGAATTTTTTTTCCCCTGGATACTGCATAGCTTCCCATGGAGCCTGGTGTGGGATACCACACATCCTCCTGTACAGGGAGTCCTGTGATCTTTGACATCTCTTCACTTAGCTTAACAGGAACATATTTGTTTGCATACAATGTATTAAATGGCTGATGCATATGTATAAGGAGCTGCGGCCTGTATTTTATTATCAGTTCAGATGCAAGGCGTGTTTCTATTTCTGAGGCAGGTCTTTTTCCCGGATTGTTGTAGCTTTTTACAAATTCAGGAGACCAGTTGTCTGCAGGGAAATTGCGGTTAAGATCTATTCCCCTGCTGTTTGTTCTTGTTACAGCAAAGAGGCCGTCAGGATTTATGGAAGCAACAAGTACGGTTTTTTCATAAATAGCTGTGGGGTTTCTTTGTAAAAAGCGGGCAAGCTCAATTACAGAAATTGTTGCAGCTGGTTCATCTCCATGTATCCCGCCAATTATAAGTGTAACATTGTTTCCGCTGCCAAACTCCCTGTAAAAGATAGGATTCCCTTTTTCGGATAAGCCAAGGACAAGCCATGAACCGGGATTTCTTATTATTTTTTTATATTCGTTTATTGCTTTACTGCAGAAATAACTGTATTTTTTATGCGAATAAGCATAGGCTGAAGTGACAAAAAGAATTGCAGCAAGGATTATAATTGAGATTGTATTTTTTTTTGTCATGGATTACCTTTGAATTTCTGTTTAGTGCTTATTGAATTTAAAGGGAATTAAGTCAAGAAAAACATTGAAGAACAGGAAAGGTCGCTGTGTTTCACATGTGCAGGCCTGGTTCAGTAATTTCTTCATTGTCTGTTCTTTTTTCTTTTTTACCCATTTGACTTAAGTAAACCCCTGCAAGTACAACTGCAGAGGCAAGATATTGAATTTTGTTCATGTTTTCATTTAAAATAAGCCAGGCCCAGAAAACGGAAAAAACAGGCAAAAGATTTGTAAAGGCAGATGCCTTTCCTGCTTCTATTTTGCTTACTCCGTAGTTGAAAAGCCCATATGCTCCAATTGTGATAAACAGGGCCAGGTAAACAATAGCAGCAGCTGCTGAAGGAACAAAGGTGTCCGGGAATCCTGTTCCATCAATGTATATCATTGGAAGAAAAAAGACAGACCCGACAAAGCATTGTATTGCTGTAAGGAAAAAGGGGTCATACCTGTAGCTTAATCTTTTAAGTGTAATGGTGTATCCTGTGGCACATATCATTGCACCAAATTCCAGGAAGTTTCCCAGTGCAGGGTTTGGAGCATTTACAGAAACATCGCTATATATGCTAAGAGCAGCAGCTCCTGCAGCAGCAATTATGAAGCCTGCTACTGTTTTAAAGGACATTTTTTCTTTAAGTATAAAAAAGGCAGCAATAGCTACAAGCAGAGGGAGCATGGATGTTATCATCCCTGCCTGTGATGCTGTTGTGTGTAATAGTGCCTTTGCTTCAAATATGAAATAAAGACAGGGCTCAAAAAGAGCCATAAGAATAAGAAAGCGGTAATCTCCCTTTTTATATGTATTTTTAGCAGCCAGTTTTTTTATAAAAAAAAGAAAAACTATTGAGGCTATAAGCATACGTGAAAAAATAACAAACATGGGTTCATATGTTTCAAAGGTTATTTTTAAGGATACAAAGGATGTTGACCATAATATCATTGCAAAGAGAAGGGCCAGGTTTGTTTTAAGTGTATCTGTTTTCATCTTTTATTAATGCCTCTATCTATAGCAATGAATAATAGGGGACTTTGGGAAGCAAGAACTTTTGATGAATTTTTTTAAAAGAGGGAAGGATTATGTTTTGAATAATCTAAAGGTTTTTATTATGTTGCTATGATAGGGGTTTTTAGCGAGTCTGGCTCTATAAAAACAGATTGACATTTTGATTTTGTCAAAGGAGTATTTCTTAAAGAAGAGAATAATTTAAAAAATTAAATTCTATAATCGGGTAAAAGGAGTATGCAATGATAAACTATAAAGATCTTGGTCTTGTTAATACAAAGGAGATGTTTAAAAAAGCTGTTACAGGCGGCTATGCCATTCCTGCGTATAACTTTAATAATATGGAGCAGCTTCAGGCTATAATACAGGCCTGTGTTGAAACAAAGTCTCCTGTAATCCTTCAGGTCTCAGCAGGTGCGAGGAAATACGCAAACCAGACTTTGCTTCGCTATATGGCTGAAGGTGCTGTGGCATATGCAAATGAGCTGGGATATAATATTCCAATAGTTCTACATCTTGATCATGGTGATTCTTTTGATCTTTGTAAAAGCTGTATAGAGTCAGGTTTTTCATCTGTAATGATCGATGGCTCCCATCACTCCTATGAGGAAAATGTCAGGCTTACCAGTGAAGTAGTTAAATTTGCTCACAAATATGATGTAACTGTTGAGGGAGAACTGGGTATTCTGGCCGGGGTGGAAGATGATGTCTCTTCTGATAAACATGTTTTTACCCAGCCGGATGAGGTTGAGGATTTTGTGTCAAGAACAGGTGTTGACAGCCTTGCCATTGCTATTGGTACATCCCATGGAGCTTTTAAATTCAAGCCAGGCACAGATCCAAAAATCAGGCTTGATATACTCAAGGAGATAGAAAAGAGAATACCGGGATTTCCTATTGTGCTTCACGGGTCATCATCTGTCCCTCATGCCCTTGTTGAGCAGATTAATAAATTTGGTGGCAACATGGCTGATGCAATTGGTATTCCTGAGGAGCAGTTAAGGGAAGCTGCCAAATCCGCTGTATGTAAAATAAATATAGATTCAGATGGCCGTCTTGCAATGACAGCAGCAATAAGAAAGGCTCTTACAACCAGTCCAGGGGAGTTTGATCCCAGAAAGTATTTAGGCCCTGCAAGGGATGCACTTAAGGAGCTTTATATGCATAAAAATATCAATGTGCTTGGCTCAGCAGGCAAGGCATAATAGAGGGGGATTGTTCCATGAAAAAAATAGCAGCATTTTTTATTTTTGTTTTTATTTCAGTTAATGTTTCTTTTGCCAGTGAACTGCAGCTTGAAGTGATTGGGGCTGCTACTGCCTCTAATCTTTATTTAGGCTACCTTGCTATTGGTATAATTGCTGATTCACAAACAAAGGAAGTTTATGATGGAGAGAAGACAGTTGTTTTTATAGATTCAATATCAGCTCAAATGAATGTACAAAGGGAGTATTTGCAAAAATTTCTTGCATCAAAAGAGGTTCCAGAAGCTGATCTTGCAATTGTCAAAAAGATGGTTGAATGTTTTTCTCTTCTTGTTGAAGAGGGGAACTATCTTGCCGATTATGTTAAAACAGGGAATAAAAATTCTTTGAGTTCATACGATGGCAAAAGAAAACAGGCATGGGCTTTAATAAGCGATATTCTTGGGTTAGATTAAATTTTTTCATATAAAACTGCAGGTAAGATGAATGTTTGATATAAAGGAATACTATAATTACAGCAATTACAGGAACCAGGGTGCTGATAGCGATATTTTTGACAGCGGCTATGATATAGTTTCCGAAATTGACGATATTCTTGATAACAGCAGTGGCAACCTTTATGTTTCAGACAGGTACAAGTCAGATGAGCACCTTGTTGAAATATTTTATCCGGCTATTGGGTATCCGGGACCTCAGGCTTTTGTTCCATCCCCTGACATGATACGGTTTTTACTTTCTTTTTATCCCTATAAAGAGGACTTTTGGAAGATTCATAAAATAGTGTTAAGACCCAGGTATGTTGAAACAGGGAATGTTGAGCTTGCTGCACTTTATCTTAAAAAGCAGAGGGCTCTGGTTCTTTATCTGACCCATCCATCTGCCTATTCCCTTGCAGATGTTCAGAGTGATAAAAGCAGGTTTATATCCCTAAGCATTGAAAACCTTATGGATAATAAAATTATTGAAGATACAATTAATAAAAGCAACAAGGTGGGGGACAGGAATAAAACTCACATACCCTCTTTATGGGATATTATAGCCCTTGTAAATCCCTATGGTGAAGGTGTAATGGATAAATTTTTTACAAAATTTAGCAAGCTTGACAGTAAAGCCTATAAGGCACTTAGCGATATTTCTAACTATTATTCAGAGAGGGGCTATTAACAAATATGATTGATTATCACAATCACACCTCTCTTTGTGGACATGCCTCAGGTGAGGTTTTTGAATATATTGAAAGTGCAATAAATAAAGGAATGGTTGATATAGGATTTTCAGATCATGCTGCAATACCTGAAAATATAAGGCAGGGGATAACCATGGCCCCTGACGAAACTGAATTATATATAAAGAACATAATTGAAGCAGCAGGAAAATACAGCGATAAAATTAATGTGCGCCTGGGCTTTGAAGTGGACTTTCCTGTTTTTGATACCTTTGACAGGCGCTTGTTTACTGATGAGAGAGTGGATTATATTATGGGCTCCTGTCATTTTCTTGATGACTGGCCCTTTGACCATCCTGGATATGTTAAGGGTTTTGATGAAAGGGATATTGATTCCATATACCTCGATTATTATGCAATAATTGAAGCAATGGCAGATTCAGCCCTTTTTGATATAATAGGACATTTTGATCTTATAAAAAAATTTGGCCACAGACCAGGCAAAAGCATGGATGCTGTTATAAGAAGAATTGCAGCAAAGCTTGCCAAAGCTGGCACTGTTGTTGAAATAAATACTGCAGGGCTTCGTAAACCAGTAAGGGAGCTTTACCCATCTGCCTCTATTGTTAAAATTATGTTTCAGGAAAATGTTCCTGTAACACTGGGATCCGATGCCCATTCTCCTGATGAGGTTGGTGCAGGCTATGCAGAGGCTTACGAGCTGTTGAAAAAAACAGGCTATAGAAAAATATCAGGCTTTGAAAAAAGAAAGAGGTATGAGTTGACTATTGTTTAGTTTTTGGAAAGCAGTATTATATTGTTGTTAATGAAAAATTATAAAAATGTAGGCATTTGATTTTTATATAAATTGATAATAAAATTTTAAATTAAAGGAAAGATAATTATATATGACTATAAAGGCAAAACCATTCATAAAGTGGGTTGGAGGCAAAACCCAGCTTCTTGGAAATATAGAAAAGGCTTTGCCTGAAAATTTTGCTCAACAAAAAAATTTAACCTATATAGAACCCTTTGTTGGTGGAGGAGCTGTTCTGTTCTGGATTTTACAGCAATACCCAAACATTAAAAAAGCAGTCATAAATGATATAAATCCTGATTTAACAAGTGCATATAAAACAATTAAGGAAACGCCATCTGAGCTAATTAAATTTTTGCAAGTAATACAGGATGAGTATTTACCTCTGGATGAAGAAAAGCGAAAAGAATATTTTTTAGATAAAAGAGAAAGGTTTAATTCAAAAGCTCTTGATTCTGTTGAGAATACAGCATTGTTTATTTTTTTAAACCGCACCTGTTTTAATGGCTTATATCGTGTAAACAGGAAAGGGCTTTTTAATGTGCCATTTGGTCGATACGTAAATCCTAAAATTTGTGATGAACAAACAATTTTTGCAGACAGTGAAATATTGCAAAAAGTAAAAATATTAACAGGCGATTTTGAGGACACCTTAAAATATGCCACAAGTAATAGCTTCTTTTATTTTGATCCGCCCTACAAGCCCTTGAGCGAAACATCCGGTTTTAATTCTTATGCAAAAGAAGATTTTAATGATTCGGAACAAATTCGGCTAAGCAACTTTTGTAAAAAAATCAATTTACTTGGTCATAATTTTATATTAAGCAATTCTGATGTAAAAGGTGAAAATCCTGATGATAATTTTTTTGATGATTTGTATAAGCAATTTAGTATCAAAAGAGTTTTTGCTACCAGAATGGTGAATTCAAATGCAGGAAGACGTGGAAAACTAACAGAATTGTTAATTACTAATTATCCATCTGAAGAATTAAAATATGACAAAGCAATTTGAAAAAATGGCTCATTTCAGATTATTGGATAAGGTTTACTTACCCGATAAATTCCTCAAAGACAGATTTTCTTCTTCTGTCATTCCTGCGAATGCAGGAATCCCATACAACAGATTCTCTCTACGAGATTCCGGCAGTGCAGCCACGATGGCTGCCTGCAAGCACGAAACAGGTCGCTCACGGACGTCCATGTCCTTCGCGACATCACTACCTCCTGTAGAAGCGATGTTTTTATAATGCTTGCCTCCGTTATCACTGTGACCGGAATGACAGGCAAGGGGCGGCTGAGGATTTCTTAAAGAAAAAATTTCATTCCGTCGGGGGCTGATGTGTATGGAAAATAATTATTCTATTTCTTAAAAAGCTGTTTTGCTGATTCAAGAAGATCAGGCGGAAGTACAACCACCTTGCTGTTTGCTGAATCGCCTAACTTTATAAGACCTCTTACATACTCCTGTCCAAGAAGATATGTTACAGGATCGCCATTGCCAGCCTTTAAGGATTCTGCAACAACCTTTATTGCCTGGGATTCTGCAAGAGCAAGCCTCTCTCTTGCTTCTGCGTCGCGCTCTGCTGATTCTTTTCGAGCTTCAGCTGCAAGTATCTGTGCCCGTTTGATTCCTTCAGCTTCAAGTTCAGCAGATTCTTTTTTAGCCTCAGCTTCAAGGATGCGAGCCCTTTTTTCACGCTCGGCTCTCATCTGGAGAGTCATGGCATTAACAATGTCATTGGGTGGCTGAATATCTTTTATTTCAACTCGCGTAATTTTTGTACCCCAGGCATCAGTTGCTTCATCAAGAGTAACAAGTAGTTCTGCGTTTATTTTTTCACGCGAAGAAAGCGACTCATCCAGTGTCATTTTCCCCAGGATTGATCGAATGTTGGTCTGGGCAAGGTTTTGTATGGCATAATGCAGGTTCTGTATTCCGTAATAAGCCTTGTATGTATCCATAATCTTAAAATAAACTATTCCATCCACTTCAAGAGAGGCATTGTCGCTTGTAATTGTTCCCTGTTTAGGAAGGTCAAGCACGCTTTCCCTTGTATCTATTTTAATAGCGACTTTGGAGAATATTGGATTGATAAGATTAAGGCCAGGATTAAGAGTTGTGGAATATTTCCCGAATCTTTCAACAAGCCAGTTTTCTGCCTGTGGAACTATACGAACCCCTTTCATTATGAGAATAATAACAAAGAGACCTATTGCAATAACAAAATAAGCCATAAAAACCTCCGGTAATTTTAAATGTGTTTTACAATCAGTTTTATTCCACTTGCACCTATGACAACGATCTCCTCACCGGGTTCAATAACCTCTGTTGATTCAGCCTGCCATTTTTTGATTCCGTGGAATAGGGTATAAAGCTCAACCTCTCCAGGTATTCCTGGCTTTATCTGCGATAAAGCCTTGCCCTGAATATTTTGAAGGGTTACGTCGTGTGATGAATCAATTACACTGCTTTGAAATCTTTTTTTCAGGAAAACCAGCCATATGCCAAGCATTGATAAAGAAGCAAGAAAGAAAAAAATCCACTGCCACTCAGCATTTCCTGCTGGTAAAATCTTCAGGTAAACAAAAATAGCTGTTAAAATCCCGCCAGCTCCAAACCAGAAAATTATAAATCCGGGTATGACAATTTCCAGAGCTATAAGAATAATGCCGATTGCCAGCCAGGTAATTGGTGCAAAAGCCATTTTTAGATCTCCCTTCTTTTGATTCTTTTGCCTTTTGTAGATTTATATTTGTCAATTTAGTCCTGGCTTTTTAATAAGTCAAATATAAATTAAATTGTCATGAAAGCAATAGTTAATCGAAAAAAAAGAATTGTTTATATTGACAATTATTTATAATTTGCTTTCAAGTATATTGAATTCGCAGTAATCACTCTGTTGAGAGGTCATTATGAGTAAATTTGATTCCCGCTTAAAACCGGAAACACTTGCTCTTCACGGAGGCCAGGAGTCTGATCCTGTAACAGGTTCAAGGGCTGTTCCTATTTATCAAACTACATCTTTTCAATTCAGGGATGTGGATCATGCTGCTGCTCTTTTTGGCTTGTCTGAATTTGGAAATATTTATACGCGGATCATGAACCCTACAACAGATGTTCTGGAGAAGAGGGTTGCAGCACTTGACGGAGGAGTGGGCGCTCTTGCTGTTGCAAGCGGGCAGTCTGCAACTACGCTTGCAATTTTGAATATAGCAAAAGCCGGAGATGAGCTAATATCAGCTGCCAGTCTTTATGGCGGCACACATACGCTTTTTAATTATACTCTGCCTAAAATGGGCATTGATGTAAAGTTTGCAAAGTCCAATAATCTGACTGATTTTGAAAATAAAATTACTTCTGCAACAAAGGCAATTTTTGCAGAATCAATTGGTAATCCAAAACTTGACATAACTGATATTGAAGCTTTGTCCAACCTGGCTCATAAGCATGGCATACCTCTTATTATAGATAATACATTTTCTCCATATACTTTGCGTCCCTTTGATTTTGGGGCAGATATTATTGTCTACTCTGCAACAAAGTTTCTTGGGGGACATGGAACTTCAATAGGCGGGATCATAGTTGATTCAGGAAAGTTTGACTGGACCAGCGGTAAGTTCCCATTGATATCAGAGCCTGATCCTGGATATCATGGCCTTGAGTTTATAAAAGCTCTGGAGCCTATGGGAAACATTGCCTATATTACCAAAGCCCGTGTTGTGCTTTTAAGAGATTTAGGAACAGCTATTTCTCCATTTAATTCATTTTTGATCCTTCAGGGAATTGAAACCCTCCATCTGCGTATGCCTAAACATGCTGAAAATGCCCTTGCTGTTGCAAAGCATCTTGAGGCACATAAGCTGGTTGAATGGGTGAGTTATCCGGGCCTTGATTCTCATCCTGATAAAATTTTAGCAGATAAATATTTGAAGCATGGAGCCGGAGCAATTTTAGGCTTTGGAATAAAGGGGGGTATTGCTGCAGGGAAAAAGTTTATAAATTCTCTGGAGCTTTTTTCCCATCTTGCAAATGTGGGGGATGCAAAATCCCTTGCTATTCATCCTGCAAGCACAACTCATCAACAGCTTTCTTTAGAGGAGCAGATCACAGCAGGTGTTACTTCTGACTTTATAAGGCTCTCCATTGGGATTGAGCATATTGATGATATTATTGCAGATATAGATCAGGCTCTTGAAAAATCTATATAACAAAGGAGCTTTATCAGATCTTTAAAAAGCAGTAAAGAACAGGATGATTTTAATGAAAAAAATTTATAATGATATAACTGAAATAGTGGGTAAAACCCCTCTGGTAAAAATTAACAGGCTTAACAAAGGGGGGGCAAAGCTTTTGGCAAAGCTTGAATTTTTTAATCCCCTTTCAAGTGTAAAGGACAGGCTTGGCCTTGCACTTATTGAAGCTGCTGAAAGGGACGGCCTTATAAATAAAAACACAACAATTGTAGAACCAACAAGCGGCAATACTGGCATTGCCCTTGCTTTTATATGTGCCTCAAGGGGGTACAGGCTTATACTTACCATGCCTGAAACCATGAGTGTGGAAAGGAGGAAGCTTTTAAAAATTTTTGGTGCAGAGCTTGTGCTTACAGATAGTGCCACTGGTATGAAGGGTGCTATTGAAAAGGCTAATGAGCTGATAAAGGAAATACCTGATTCATTTATGCCGCAGCAGTTTGAAAATCCTGCTAACCCTGAAATACACAGGCGCACAACTGCAGAGGAGATATGGGCAGATACAGATGGAGCTGTTGATGTATTTGTTGCTGGTGTGGGAACTGGCGGAACAATTACAGGTGTTGCTGAAGCCCTTAAAAAAAAGAAGCCCGGTTTATGGGTAGCTGCAATTGAGCCTGATGATTCAGCTGTACTTTCAGGAGGAGAGCCTGGGCCTCACAAAATACAGGGTCTGGGAGCAGGATTTATTCCTGGGGTTTTGAATACGAATATAATTGATGAGGTTATTGCTGTTTCTCATGTAGATGCTGGTGAAACTGCAAAGAAGCTTGCAAAGGAAGAGGGCATTCTTACTGGAATTTCCGGTGGAGCTGCTTTTTATGCAGCTTTGAAAATTTCTGCACGAGAGGAGTTTAAAGGGAAAACAGTAGTTGTTCTTCTTCCTGATTCAGGAGAAAGATATTTGAGCACATGGCTCTTTGATGAACAGCAAAGTTGACCAGGAGCTGTAACTTCTTGTCTAATATAGAGTCTTTATAAGCAGCAGGAAATATAATGGTTGAATTTGTTAAAAATGAAAAAAGTTATTTTTCGCTCAACACAGGGATTGATGCAATAAATATAGGTGTAATTGGAAGAGAGATTAATTCCACAGATTATTCTGCTCCAGTAAGGGAAGTGCGTCTATCTGATAAAAATCTTCTTTCTTCTGTAACAGGTTTAATCCCTGAAAATATTGTTATGCTTGAACAGATTCATGGAAATGATATTCTTGTTGTTGACAGTTTCCCAAAGATTAATTCTCCTGCATATGGTGAGGCTGACGGGCTTATAACAGCTTTGCCAGGGGTTGCTCTGGTAATTCGCAGTGCTGATTGTGTGCCTGTTTTTATTTTTGATCATGAGAAAAAAGTTCTTGGTGCTGTCCATTCCGGATGGAAAGGAACCATGCTTGATATTACCGGAAAGTGTCTAAAGAAAATGAAAAGTGATTTTTTCTGTGAACCAGGCAATTTGCATGTTTTTATACTTCCTTCAATAGGCTCGGATATGTATGAGGTTAGCGAAGATGTGGCAAGGCATTTTCCTGAACATACCCTGTCAAAAGAGGGAAAGCTTTTTGTGGATCTCTGGGGTAGCATAGAAAGTTCTTGTATTAAATCCGGTGTTTCAAAGGAGCGTATTTTTAATACAGGAGTATGCAGCAGGACTAATTATAATGATTTTTTTTCACACAGGTATGGCGATGCAGGGAGAAATCTCAATTTCGCTTTTATGTGTGAGGAATAGTATTTCAGGTCTCTTTGATGAGGGATTTAGGGGTGTGTCGCCCTGATTTTAAATTAATAATGTGAGGCACAGTTATGTGGGAATATACTGAAAAGGTAAAAGATTTATATACCAATCCTGTAAATGTTGGGAAGATGAAAGATCCTGATGGTGTAGGCCATGTGGGAAGCGTTGTCTGCGGTGATGCCTTGACCCTTTACATAAAGGTCAAAGATAATATCATTGTAGATGCTTCCTTTGAAACATTTGGATGTGGAAGTGCTATTGCATCATCATCTGCCCTTACTGAAATGATTAAGGGAAAAACCATTGAATTTGCTGAAAAAATAACAAACCAGGATATAGTGGATTATCTGGGAGGTCTTCCCAGCCAAAAAATTCATTGCTCTGTAATGGGTTCTGAGGCTCTTCTGAATGCTATTGCTGATTATCGCGGTGAAAAACCCCCTGTTGATGATGACCATGAAGGTGAAATAATATGTCAGTGCATGAATATTACTGATGTTGATATAAGAAAGGCTGTTCATGAAAAGGGCATAACCAATATAGAGGATATGATGGAGACCACAGGAGCTGGTACTGTATGTGGAACATGTATCCCCAGAATAGAGGATATAATAGAAGAGGAGCGGAGCAGATCCTGCTTTAAAGACGATAGACCTGCTACTGAGCCAGAGCCCATGACAAATCTTCAGAAAATAAAAAAAATTGAGGATGTGGTAAATTCTGTTATAAGGCCAGGTCTTGCAAGGGATGGTGGCGATATTGAACTTGTTGATGTTCAGGGGGACGAAGTTTTTGTAAGGCTCCGAGGTGCATGCTCTTCATGCGTGTCTGCTTCCCTGACTCTTGAAAATTTTGTTCAAAACGAACTGCGGAATTCGGTTTCCAAAGATATTATTATAAAACACGTGTAGGCGGCTCTATGAAAAAGCATGTTTATTTGGATAACAATGCCACAACAATGGTTGCTCCAGAGGTGCTTGAGGCAATGCTCCCTTTTTACAGGGATATGTACGGCAATGCTTCAAGTATGCATTATTTTGGCGGCCGTGTAGCACGGGATATGGAAAAGGCGCGTCACCAGGTTGCAGAGCTTTTGGGAGCTGAGAATGATTTTGAAATTACCTTTACAGGTACTGCAACAGAGAGCGACAACCTTGCTATAAGAGGAATAACATCCTACTACCGTGAAAAAAAACATGTGATAACTTCAACAGTGGAGCATCCAGCTGTTTTGAGCTTATGCAGGCAGCTGGAAAAGGAAGGGTACCGCATAACATTCGTTCCTGTTAACAGCAATGGCGTAGTAGACCTGAATGTGCTTAAAGAGGCAGTATGTGAAGAAACAGCCCTTGTTTCAATAATGCATGCCAATAATGAAACAGGGGTAATTATGCCTGTTAAGGAGATAGGAGAATTCCTTAAAGAGAAAAACATCCCCTTTCATATTGATGGAGTACAGGCTGCGGGTAAAATACCTGTTGATGTAATGGAGCTTAACTGTGATTTATATACAATTTCAGCTCATAAATTTCATGGCCCAAAGGGGGTTGGTGCTATTTATGTGAGAAAAGGTACAAGGATGAGACCCTTGATCTATGGCGGGCATCAGGAAAAGGGGAGAAGGCCGGGTACGGAAAATGTTCCGGGGATTGTTGGCATGGGAAAGGCTGCAGAAATGGCTCTTCTTCACTTAAAGGATATGGGCAGAGTTGCAGCTTTAAGAGACAGGCTTCAAAGCGAAGTTTTAAAGCGTATTCCCACCTCATCTGTTAATGGAGGCGGAGCAGAACGGACGCCTAATACTGCAAATATTACATTTGAATTTATAGAGGGAGAGTCTATTCTTCTTCATCTTGATCAGAAAGGGGTTTATGTTTCAACAGGATCTGCATGTTCCACCGGGTCTTTGGAACCTTCCCATGTGCTGCGTGCAATGAATCTTCCTTTTTCAAGGATTCATGGTTCCATAAGGTTTAGTTTAAGCAGATATACAACTGATGAAGATGTGGATTATATGCTTTCTGTTTTACCAGGGGTTATTGATAACCTTCTTTTGATATCGCCGTTTTGGGACAATGAAAAAAAAGTGGGGAGCATTCCTCAGGGAAATTGAAAAACAAATATGCTCATATCAATATTTTTAATATGAGCATATTGATTTACTCAGAGGTTTCCTTTTTTTCATCTCCATCTTCATGCTTGCTTAAATTCGAGATCTTATCTTCTATGTCCTTGCAAAGAGTTTCTGCTTCAATGATCTTTTCCATAATTTCCTTGGCTTTTTCATCAGCATAAATATCTTTATTTTCTTTATAGATATTATGCGTAATGTTGCCTAAATCTGCAAGGTATGCCTGAAGTTTCCTTTGTTCAAGGAAAAGTTCTTTTTTTAGCTGTACATAGGTAACTCCCTGCTTGCTCTTTTCTGCTGCAGTATTTGCACCCTCTTTCAGGTTATCAACAGCCATATTTATTCCCTTGTACACAATATCCTTTACTTCATCCCAGTAACTCATATTGTACCTCCATTGATCAATTTCAAATTATATTTTTTATTATCGCATATTTGAATATAATAAATTATGAAAGGATAACAAAATAAAAAATTTTAAATAATACAATAATTATGAGGTAATTGAATTTTAAAAAGGAGAATTTTTGTGTTTAGACCCCATCTCCCTAACCCTCTTCCCCACAGTGGAGAAGAGGGAATTGTGGCATGAATTTTTTGATTTTTCTTTTCTTATAGATTCCTTTTTGATATCAGAATAATTCTCATATTGCTTTTTTTTATTCTAAATCAGGAGTTTGAGAATCTATGATTTTAACTATAGGAACTGTTTTATAACCTTGCCGTGTCTGATAGCGAAATGTTCCGCTATAAATCGCACATTCATTATCTCTTACTTTAATTATTTGATCATCAAAATATATTTTTCCTTTTTCTTTTTTAAAATACACTGTATGTCCCATGCATAAACCATATTCATCTTCGCAAACGTTGGCTAATATATGCTTATCTAATACTTGAAAAACTCTAAATGATTTTATATCCTCACATTTAGGATTTCGAAAAGTTTTTTCAGTTGGTGTTTGAATGGTAGGTGTTTGCATGGTTTCACATCCGAATATCAATAAAAATAAAATTATTGATATTATGACTTTTTTGCTACTATGTTTTTTAATTTTTATGTTATAGTCTTTTTTCATGTCACTTCTCCTTATTTTAATAAGTTTTAAATATATTATTTGCTTATTATTAAATTCCTTTTAAAGTAATATGTAGTTTGGTGTGTTTTTTTATATAAATCAGATAGGCTCCCATGAGTTATTATATCCAGCTCTCCAGAAGTCAGGTTTTTCTTTGTGCAAATTAAACACACCTTCAGCATCATTTTTATTAATATATGATCCAAGATAGAAGTGAATAAAATGTGATTTTTTATTGAGCATAATTCCAACAATTGCCCAATTATTATCAGCTCTTTCACACATTACTATAATTGATAATTGATCATTAATTATTGCTGATTTATATACAGTTAATTGTGGAAAACTATTGTTATCATTATATGCGAAGATAGTGCCATTTTTTAAATTTATGTAGTAATTATTAAAAATATCATCTTCAAGACTATGAGGGCAGCATGGGAAATGTGCAGGTTCCCACATATACTGTCCACACCATGGAGTTAAAGCAAAGTCTAAACCTGGCTCTCCACTAAGTCCAGCCTCCCATTTTTGAAGAGGTTTTAAAGCTCTTTTGTTAAACGAACTTCTATAGTCGATTGTATTGATTGATTTTGAAGGCTCTTTAGTGGGTTTTGTCCATAATGCCATACGTTGCATACAATTTTGTGCTTCTTCTGTTGTAACTGCTCGCATCCATTTGAAATTTGGTTCATGTGGCAGATCATTTAATATTGAAGGATTTTTAAGAAATGCTTCAATACTGCCACATAGATATTCGATTTTTTTTCGGGTTATTGGGTTTTTTAATGCGTTTTCCAGGCGTGAGAGCCATCTAAGATTTTCAGGACGATTATTTTTACAATTTGTATCTATATGATCTACAACATATTTGGGGTCTGGTGGTTCTCCATGGAAAGCTGTAGCTACAATTCTATGAACACGGATATTTGAGATTAATAAATAAGGGTTTTTTGTATTTTCTTTTCCAAATGTCCATTGGTTATCATTTAGACGTATACGCTTTCCATCTCTCTGATGTCTAAATATTGCTCCATTATCTCGTACGGAGTAGCACTCTCCTTTATATATACACTCTCTTACTTGATCGAAATTATTTATATCAACCATAGCTATCTCATTTATTAGCATTTATTATTTATTTAATTAATCAATACTAGACTACTATTTTAAAAAAATATAGTCAACATTAATTTAGTAGATATTGCTTATCTGTTTTGTTCATTTCGTGAGAGGACTTTGAAGCATAAATTTTTAGATTTATAAAACTAATAATTCAATATTTACAGAAAAATCCATGCCACAGTTCCCTCTTCTCCGTTTCGGGGAAGAGGGTTAGGGAGATGGGGTCTTGGTAAGGTCAAATAATTATAAGATTAATAATATGTATATTTTATATAACCATTCTTCATGCAGCTTCATACAAAATTATTCCTTTGTTGAGAATTTTATGGCTTAATGAGGAAGGGTGTTCTTTTTTTTCATTTAATTCCTGTTCTGTATAGACTATAAGATCCAGGGGTATTGATATATCCCATAAAATAGAATATCCCAGTCTCATTCTTTCAGTCATTGAAAGATTGCTTTTTTCAACTACTATAAATAAATCTATATCACTATCTTCCTCTGGCGATCCCCAAGCGTGAGAGCCAAACAGGTAAATATATTTTGGTTGATATATTTCAATAAGCCGGTTTTTTACCAGCTCTATTATTTTTTGTTTTTCATCATTCATTATCAGTATTTCCTTATTTTTATAACTTGTAAAAATCTTTTGTTATTCATTTTTTTTAGTTATGCATTTTAATGGGGATATGAAAGGATTTATTTTTCAACTATTTTTTATAAGCAGAAAAAGTTTATTATCCTGTTTATTTGTTCTGCTCATTTCGTGAGAGGGCTTTGAAGCAAAAATTTTTAGATTTATGAAAATAATAATTCAATATTTACAGAAAAATCCATGCCACAGTTCCCTCTTCTCCGTTTCGGGGAAGAGGGTTAGGGAGATGGGGTCTTGGTAAGGTCAAATAATTATGAGGCTCACTTCCAGATAATTTTAGCTTCCCTTTTAGGCAGCCTGGCATACCTGTACTTCGGGTACCCCATGAGCATGGTTCCGTAAATATTGTGATTTTCCGGAAGCTTCAGTTTTTCCCTCATTGGCTTCCATGATGTGGCACACCAGGTAAAAAATCCACCCCAGCAGCATCCCAGCCCAAAAGAGGGAGCAGCTATTTCAAGGTGAGACATGGCAATAATACAGGACTGAGGGGTTATTGGATTGAGCTTTAATCCATGAGAAATAATAACAGTAGGGCAGCTATGAGTAACAACATCAATGTTGTATTCCCAGGCTTTTGTCATCATGTTAAAATGCATCATTTTTGCTATATCAGGGGATGATGTTTCCATATCCTTCATCCACATTACTACTTCCTCAGCAAAGTCTCTAATCCTGTCACGGCCATTGATAACCATCCATTCAGCTGTTCTGGAGTTGTGCCCTGTTGGAGCATATGAAGCCACTTTGATCAGCTCTTCTATTTTTGCTTCTTCTACCGGATCTTCTTTAAATTTTCTTATTGTTCTTCTGGCTTTTAGATAATTGCCTATTACCTCTTTGCCTGGATTCCAGTTCTTAGCTGTTTTTTCACAGTCTATGGGACTTAGTGTTTTAAGGCTGAATGCTCCTGTAGGGCATATTGCCACACAGTGGCCACAGTCTATACAAATTTTCTCAGCATGCGCAGAGGGTTCCGGTATACCTGTTTCTTTATTTATGGTTATAATCTGCATGGGACAGTCAATTACACATAAGCTGTCTTTTATACATTTTTTAGGGTCTACATAAAATAAGGGCATAATTTTCTCCTTCAGGTTTTATATATTTACAATATTGTTATTGAGTGGTAATTCCGGATTATTTTATAGATTTATACCGGAGTGTATTTAAAGGTTGTGTTTAAAAATATATAATCAAGTATTGATATTTTGTACTTTTTTTGTCTATAATAAAAAGTTCTTAATATATAAATTTGCTGTACAATATTTTAACCTGTTTTATTTATGTTAAATTAACATTATTTTATCAAAAGTATAGTCTTAAATAAATAGGGAGCAAAAATGTTTAACGGAAAAATTGAATCCATGTCTGAAAGGGACATGAAGAATCTGCAGCTTGAAAGATTAAAGTGGTCTATAAGGCATGCTTATGATAATGTGCTTTTTTATAAAAATAAATATGATGAAGCAGGGTTTCATCCTGATCAATTCAAGTCTCTTGATGATATGAGACGCATTCCTTTTTTTACCAAGCAGGATATGAGGGATGGTTATCCCTTTGGATTGTTTGCAGTGCCTTTAAGCAAGGTTGTGAGGGTTCACTCCTCTTCCGGAACAACCGGAAATGTCACAGTTGTGGGCTATACAAAAAATGATATTGAGGTATTCTCTGAAATTGTTGCAAGAAGCCTTGCTTCATATGGAGTTACAAGTGAGGACATTATTCAGAATGCCTATGGATATGGTCTTTTTACAGGGGGACTTGGGCTCCATTATGGCTCTGAAAAACTGGGCGCTTTAACTGTTCCTGTTTCCGGAGGTAATACTCCCAGACAAATAATGCTTATAAGGGATTTTGGAACAACAGTGCTCTGTTCAACGCCATCTTATGCTCTTAATATAGCTGATTATCTTGAAGTAAATATGCCTGATTTTGATATTTCTTCAACTAAACTTAGATTAGGTGTTTTTGGCGCAGAACCATGGACAGAGGCAATGAGGAAAGAAATTGAAAAGCGGCTCAAAATAGATGCCT
>CAZYPA010000034.1:0-23840 GCA_964649175.1 uncultured Leptospirales bacterium
GTGAAATAAACAAACTGTCATTAAGCCTTAATAACTTTGATACAGACAAATGCAGAGAGATTATTCATACGATTCTTGGTAAAATGGGATATGGAGGATAGATGGCAGTTAAACCTAAAATACTTGTAGTTGATGATATTCCGGGAAATATTCAGATTGTAATGCAGGCTTTGAAAGATGATTATTCTGTTGTTGCTGCAACCAGCGGTGAAAAGGCACTTGTACTGGCTTCTGTTGATCCTGCACCTTCAATGATTCTTCTTGATGTTATGATGCCTGAAATGGATGGCTACGAAGTATGCCGCAGACTTAAGGAGAATAAAAAAACATCAGATATCCCTGTTATGTTTATTACCACTCTTGATGAAGATGTAAATGAGGAGAAGGGCCTTGATTTGGGTGCTGTTGATTATATTGCCAAGCCTATTAATCCGGCTCTTGTAAAAAAAAGGGTAAGGAATCATCTTGAGTTAAAGCTATATAGAGATCAGCTTGAAGGACTTGTGCGTGAAAGAACAGCTCAGATTCATAAAACCAGGCTTGAAATAATAAGGATGCTTGGACGGGCAGCTGAATATAAGGATAATGAAACCGGGGCCCATATTGTCAGGATGAGTAAATATTCTCAGGAAATATCTTTGTCATACGGTGCGGGTGAAGAAGAAGCAGAACTTCTGCTTAATGCATCTCCAATGCACGATGTTGGGAAAATAGGTGTTCCTGATAGTATTTTACAAAAGCCCGGACTCCTTACTCCTGATGAGTGGAAAATAATGAAAGGGCATGCCTATATGGGGCATCTTATAATTGGGAAGCATGATTCAGAAATTCTTAAATCTGCCTCTGTTATTGCTTATCAGCATCATGAAAAATGGAATGGGAAAGGATATCCTAGAGGACTAAAGGGAGAGGAAATACATCTTTTCAGCAGGATTGTTGCGCTTGCAGATGTTTTTGACGCTTTAATAAGCGAAAGGATTTATAAAAAAGCCTGGCCCATGGAGGATGCCTTAAATTTTGTAAAAAAAGAAAAAGGGGAACATTTTGACCCTGCTGTTGTTGATGCTTTTTTCAATACTTTGCCTCAGATAATAAAGATAAAAGAGGAGTACGCAGATGAGCGGTGAATTACTTGGGCTTCTTTTTGTTTTTTTTGCCAGGGTTATTGATGTTTCAATGGGAACATTTAGAATTATACTGATTTCCAGAGGATATGTACACATAGCTCCTTTTTTGGGTTTCTTTGAAATTCTTGTATGGATTACAGCCCTGGGGCATGTACTTAATAATCTTAATGGGGCTGTGAGTTATGTTGCTTATGCTGGGGGTTTTGCTACAGGAAATTATGTTGGCATGAAACTTGAGTCTCTTATTTCTATTGGTTATCAGTCAATAAGGATCATCACAAGTGAAAAAATAACAGTTCTTCCTTTAAGCTTGCGCGAGGAGGGCTTTGGCATAACAACAGTTGCAGCAAGAGGGATGAAGGGAGAAGTACAGCTTATTTATACAACTATTGCCAAGTCAAAAGTGAAAAAGCTTCTTGAAATTGTTGAAACTCTTGAGCCTAAAGCTTTTGTCACTATTGAAGATGTAAGATCCTTTAAATCCGGTTTTGTACTTAAAAGTGAATTCTTTCAAAATTTTGGAAGATCTTCAATGGGGAAAAAATAAGGACTAATTTTTTTTATTAAGGAAATCAGGAACTGCCTGATTTCCCTGCTTTGTAAAAAATAATTCCTATAATCATAACTACAACAAAGCATAGTATCAAAGGAATGAAAGTATGGGTTGCTGCTGCAAAGATTATACTTTCCTTTATTGCATCTGTAACAGGTTCTGTTTTAAAACCTGGCAGAATAAAAGAAGGTTTAAATGCAATTGCAAGTGCGGCAAATGAGGCAATGATAGCCAGATAAGAGGGGTATTTTAAAGCATTGCCTGTAAACCTTGCTCCTGTTTTTTTGTCAGGTGCAGATATAAAAATAAGCAGAATAAAAAGAAAAATAATTCCAGGTGTTATATATTTTAAATAAACTCCATAGGTTAAAAATAGCATTGCATCTTCAATAAGATCTGCAGCAGAGCCTTTAATTATTATAGGACCATTTGAACTTATAACTCCATTCTCGATTGTCATGTCAGAAGTTTTAAGCTTTGATCTTGCGTATTTTTCAATAAGCCATGAGTCGGACATGCTGAAAATTTTTGTTATAACCCATGGATTGCTAAGACCCTGTATGGAGCCTATGCTTTTAACAAAAACTTCACTTAAAAGGTGCCTGTCTCTTTGCATTCCGCCTTCATTTACCTTTACTTTCAGGCTTACATTCAATGGAGGGAGTTTAATTACTTTTCTATTTTCGATCATGCCTGAGTCAATATCAAAGCGCTGTGTAAAGATATTTCCTTGCTGCATCTGAATTTTATGAGACATGAGAAAGTTTAAATAAATATTAATAACATCATTTAATGTTGTATCAATAAAAAGGGTATTAAGCTGCTCTGTTAAAACAGGGCTTATTTTATGAATGTCAGAGTAGATGCTGTTCATAAGTTCTTTTTGCCTGGAGCTGAGAATTTTATCAGCATCCTTTTCTTTTGTTTTCAGATCTTTATCTGCTTTTTTCAGGTTACCTTCAGCAATATCAAGTTCTTTTTCAAGATGGTTTATCTGATCTTTTTCTGTTTTTCTGAATTTTTCTATTGTCTTTACTTCTTTTTTTAGTTCAGCGAGTTTATTTTTTTTGAAGAGCTTGAATTCATCTTCGTTTTTAAATTCATCAGGAGACTTTATCCATTTGAGGTTCTCAAGTTCCTTTATCTGATTTTTAATACTTATGTATTTTTCGGTTTGATAAAGGTTGTGAAATTCAAGATGTTTTTCTTCATATTCTTTTTTTATTTTTTCGTATTCAGACATAAAGGACTTAATGCCGGTCTTTTTTTCAATTTCACGCTTTATGTCATTTTCGATTTCAAGGTTTTTTACAGAAATTATTTTTTCTACAAGATTCATCTGCTTAACAATTCCTGTATAAAACCAGTCAGATGTTAAGAGAAGATGTGAAACTGTTAAACATATAAAAACAGGAATAATAATAAATGCTGCTAATGATAAAATATAAAGAAATAGTCCTTTTTTCTTAGCCATGTTTTACTCCGCTGCAATGTTTTATATTTTCAGTATTAAATATTGGTATTCTTTTTAGGGAAGAGAAATATTTTTATTATATATTATACAAATAAATTATAATCTCTATTATCAATTTGTAAACAATTTTAACAGGGTCAGAGCATAAATTCCCTGTTTATAATATCCCTGCCTTCTTCATATATTGCATTTTTAATCCAGTGAATTTTTAATCCTCTTCTTTCCATCCCTCTGAACCAGGTCATTTGTCTTTTAGAAAATCTGTTAATGGCAATATTCAGCTGTTCTTTCATCATGTCTATAGTAATATCACCTCTGAGGTATAGAGCACAGTATCTGTATTCCAGGCCCAGCTTTATTAGCCGATCAAATGTAATCCCTGAATTTAGAAGAGTTTCCACCTCCTGAACCATCCCTTCGTCAAGACGTTCATTAAGTCTTTTTTCGATTTTTTTTAACAGCTCATTTCTGGGAGGATTAATTCCTATAATAAGAGGTGTAAGGGTATTTTGCTTTTTAATTATATCAGGTTTTATGTATCTGGCTATTTCTATACCCCTGATTATTCGCCTTGAACTTGATCTGTCAGTTTCCATATATATTTTTTCAGACTCGTTTTTAAGGATTACTTCCAGTTCATCCTTTGTAAGGGGTTCCAATTCTCTGCGCAGATCTTCGTCAACAGGTGCTTCAGGGAGGCTATAGCCTTTTAAGGCTGCTTCAATATAAAGACCGGATCCACCGGTTAAAAAGGGAATGTGTTTTTGGGAAATAATTGAATTAAAAGCATTGTTAAAGTCCTGGATGTATTTGTACAAATTATATTCTTCTGAAGGTAAAGCAATATCAATAAGATGAAAAGGCACATCCCCTTTGGTGGTGCTGTATTCTTTCAGGTCTTTTCCTGTGCCAATATCCATACCCTTGTAAACCTGACGGGAATCACCGGATATAATTTCTCCATTGAATTCAGTTGCAAGTTTAACAGCAAGGGCTGTTTTACCGCTTGCAGTAGGCCCACAGATTGTGATAATGTTGTATTTGCTTTTCATTAAAACTTATCCTGTTTGTTTATCTTTTTTCACAGGTGCTAAATTAATCTGCAATTTTTTCTTGTCATAGGCATATTATATGTTATACAGTCTATTTAGTAAAGCAATCTTCCAGGTAATGCATGTTCCGGGATTTTAAATTGATTGAATAATAAACATCTTTTTGTTAAAGTTATTATTAACTTTTTTTAAGCTCTCTGTTTTAAAGTTCTTAAATTAATGGTATTGATTTAGAGGATTATCATATTATAAAAAACGTTTAAGTTGAATGAAATGTAAATATAAATTACAATTTTAATTTAAGTATGAGGAAAAAATGAACGAAACATGGATTATTTCATCTGTAATAGTGATATTGTGTCTTTTAGTCATTCCATCAATAGCTTTTGCATTTATTAATTATCAGAAGCTTAAAAAACTTGAAGAGGAAAAGAATAGTGAAGTTTTGCTTAATCTGGTGAATTCTCTTAAACAGGATATTTCAGATACATCCCATAAAAGCCGTATGGAATTTCAGCAGAAGCTTGACTCTATTACTTCATTTTTAAGCAGAAGCCAGCAGGAGAGCTCGCAAACAATGCAAAACCAGTTCCGTCAATCAACAGCAATAATCAGGGATGTTACTGAAAGGCTCACTAAAATTGATGAAACAAACAAGCAGGTTCTTGATTTTTCCAGGCAGATGCAGAGCCTGGAAAATATTTTGAAAAATCCCAAGCAAAGGGGAATACTGGGAGAGTACTTTCTTGAAACATTGCTTGGGAATGTGCTTCAGCCTAATCAGTATAAAATGCAGTACAGGTTTTCCAATGGTGAGATTGTAGATGCTGCAATATTTTACAGAGATAAAATAATCCCTGTGGATGCAAAGTTTTCTCTGGAGAAGTATAACCGCCTTATGGAGGAGCAGGATCAGACTATAAGGGCTCAGATTGAAAGGGAATTTAAGGCAGACCTGAAACTCCGTATAGATGAAACTTCAAAATATATCAGGCCTTCAGAGAATACAACTGACTTTGCCTTTATGTTTATTCCGGCTGAGGGGGTTTATTATAATCTGCTTATTTATAATGTGGGATCAGTAAATGTCAATACTCAGGACCTTGTTGAATACGCCTTTGGCAAGCATGTTGTAATAGTATCACCCACGTCCTTTTATGCATATCTGGAAACAGTTTTACAGGGATTAAAGCAGCAAAAGGTTGAGGACAATATTAAGGTGATAATAAGCAGGATCAAGGATTTAAGCAGACATCTTAACGGATATGAGGAGTATATGGATAGGCTGGGAAGAAACCTCTCTACTACAGTAAACAGTTATAATACAGCTAACAGGGAGTTTAAAAAAATTGATAAGGATGTTGTAAGGCTTACTGAGGGTGAGGCTGGCGGCACCTATGATCCTCTGCTTATAGATAAGCCTTCTGAAGATTAATCAGAAGGCTTATTTTATTATTATTATAGTTCCAGGTTAATTACCTTTCTTCCTTTAATATATCCTTTAAGCATAATGTCAATAAAAACATCCAGCTCTTCAAGAGAACATTCACTTGCATGCTGTTCCAGATTGTCAGGTTTCCATTCGTTTGCCATTCTTTCCCAGGTAGCTTTTCGTGGTTCCATGGGACATTCAACAGAGTCAATTCCAAAAAGGGTTACACCTCTGAGTATAAAAGGAAAAACATTTGCCTCAAAATTCATCCCTGCTGCATTTCCGCATGTTGTTACTGCTCCAGCATAGGCAGTCTGCCTTATTACTGTTGAAAGGATGTTGCCCCCTATTGTATCTATTGCGCCGGCCCATAATGTTTTTAACATAGGCTTTCCTGTTTCATCATTGACTTCTTCTCTGGGGATAACTTCTTTAGCACCAATGCTTTTCAAAAAAGCTTCATCTTCAGGAAATTCCTTTTCCGGATCAGCGTGGATCCCTGTAACTGCCACAACATGGTAGCCTGCTTTTGCTAAAAAACTTACAGCATGGCTCCCTACACCGCCTCTTGCTCCTGTAACAAGAATTTTACCTGTCTCGGGCTTTACTTCTCCATACTCTATAAGTTTATAAACTGATAATGCAGCGGTAAAGCCAGCTGTGCCAAAAATCATGGATTCTCTCAAAGTGAGATTTTCAGGTTTTTTAATGATCCATGTTTCAGGGACTCTTACATATTCAGCAAATCCGCCCGAAGTATTCATTCCTAAATCGTAACCTGTTATTATTACCTCATCCCCTTTTTTAAATCCGGCACCGTTGCTTTCAACAACAATTCCTGATGCGTCTACTCCCGGAGTATGGGGGTATTGTTTTGTTACACCCTTGTTTCCTGTGGCTGAAAGGGCATCTTTGTAATTTAATGAGGAGTATTTAACCTTAACCAGAACATCTCCTTGTGGTAGATCTGAGATATTTCTTTTTTCAATGTTTCTGGAAAAACTTCTTTTATCTATTTCTCTAACAATCATAGCTTTGAATTGCATGTTTTCCTCCACAGGCAATAGTCTTTTGAAAATGGTAAAATTAATAGGAAACTGGAAAATCCAGTAAATAATGACAATTTAAATATAATATAAAATATTCAAGTCTAGTCAAGGTGTTTTTTTGTCCATGCCCTAATATCTGAATTATCTTGACATTATTTTAACTGTTAATTTTATATATAAAAGGTGTTTATTAAAATAATTTATCTATATAAAAAAGGTATTAAAATGACGGATATTTCTGCAAAATATATGGGTCTGGATTTGAAAAGCCCCATAGTTGCTTCAAGCACAGGCCTTACAAGTAATATCAACACTCTTGTGAAAATTGAGGAAAGTGGAGCAGGGGCTGTTGTGTTAAGATCTCTTTTTGAAGAGGAAATACTTAATCGAATAGATCTTTTGTCTGAAAGCACAAAAAATGTTGCTTATGCCAGGGAAGCTGGAGATTATCTGAAGGCGTATGCACGCCAGGAAAGCCTGGATAAATATGTTAATTTAATTAAAGAGGCAAAAAGCAGATTAACTCTGCCTGTTATTGCAAGCATCAATTGCCTGAATTCTGTGGAGTGGATACCGTTTGCTTCTGCAATTGAGGCAGCAGGGGCAGATGCAATTGAAATAAATATTTTCAGGCTGCCATCTGACCCGGAGATAACCGGGGAATCCCTGGAAAAATTTTATTTTGAGGTGGCAGGAAAAATAAAGGATCAGGTTAAAATCCCTGTTGCATTAAAACTTGGTTTTTATTTTTCATCTCTTGGTCGCATGCTTTTAAGGCTTTCTGATTCAGGGATTGACAGCCTTGTGCTTTTTAACAGGTTTGTGAATTTTGATATAGATATAGAGAAAATGAAGTTGCGGGCCGGGAAAATATATAGCGATAGCTATGAGCTTGCTCATGCTTTACGATGGACAGGAATTATTTCAGGTACTGCAAGGTCAGATATTGCCATATCCACAGGTATTCATGATTATACTGGTGTTGTTAAGGGTATACTTGCAGGAGCTTCAGTTTGCTATGTTGCTTCAGTACTTTATGAAAAGGGTATTGACCATATTCAGACAATGAATGAAGGTTTGCGTGACTGGATGATAAGGCATAATTTTAAAAATTTAACTGATTTTAAAGGGCGCCTTAATATGAAAAAAATGTCAGATGCTGCTATGTATGAGCGTACACAATTTCTTCATCATTTTACTGCTCATAAATAAAGAGGCTGCCTTTTCAGGACAGCCTCTTTAAAGTATGCTTATAAAGAAAGTTTTACTTCTTAACAGCTTTGAAAGATACTCTTCTCTGTGCGAAATCCTTATTTGAATAGCCTTCGCGTGGTTCAGAAATTCCTACACCTTTGTATGTCATTTTGTCAGCAGGTACGCCTGCTTTTCTGAGCTCGTCATAAATTGTTTTTGCTCTTGCATTTGAAACACTCTTCTGTAGAGCTGGTGTTGGATAATCAGCTGCATGACCAGTGATCTGCATCACATATCCGTTGGGAACTTTTTCAATAGCTGGCTTAACAAGGCTTACAATTCTCTTCATGTTTTCAAGATCATCATTCTTGTTAAGAGTTGCTTTTGCACCTGGGAAACCATCAATTGAAAAACCTTTTACCTGGCTGTTAATTGCTCTTACAGCAAAGTCATCTGCGCCTGTATCGGCTTTAACTACAGGGGTATCAGGAGTATCCACAACCTGAGCTGTATCTGAACATGAGCTAAAAAGAAAAGCTGCTAGAGATACAGATAGTACTAAAAATAACACTTTTTTCATAATTTTTCCTTCCTTAGATATTTAAAACTTAATATATAGTAATTAAAATAGGGAAAAGAGTCAATAATATTTTGAATATTTTTATAATTCTTTAATAGTAATTTTCTTAATTTAACCTGTTTTATATAAAAAACAAGGAAAATCGTTGTTATTATAAAGGTATATTGATAATTTGAAAAATATATAGTTAAAAGTGAGTTTTTAGGAGAGGTCTGGCTAATTTTTTTGACCCCTCCCCGGCTTCGCCGCGCCCTCCCCACAATGGAGAGGGCTTTGTAACATGAAATTTCAGGTTAAGTGTTAAACTTATAAATTTATGAAACTAAAAATTCAATATTTACAGAAAAATCCATAGCACAATTCCCTTTCCCCATTGTGGGGAAAGGGTTAGGGAATGGGGTCTGGAAGAATATAATCTGGAATAATCAAAATAAAAGGATAGCTGATGAAAGTTATGGAAATCGTTAAAACCCTCCTTGAAGCAAAGGAGGCTTATTATAATTCTGATTCACCCCTTATGAGTGATGCTGAATTTGATGCCCTTGAGGAAAAACTCAGGATTCTTGATCCTGAAAATGAATATTTTACAGCAGTTGGATCTGTTGCTTCTGATGTTGAAAAAATAAAACATGCAACACCCATGCTTTCAATGATGAAAGGTAAAACCATGGAGGATATAGCTTCATGGATAAATAAAATAGAAATTCAGGATATGTCCGGTTTTATAATTGAGCCTAAAATTGACGGCCTTTCAGCTGCATGCAAGTATAGCAGGGGAAAGCTTGTATATGTGGCAACACGAGGCAATGGCATTGAAGGGCAGGATATTTCCCATATTGCTGAGTTTGTAAAGGATATACCTGTGAGTATAAATATTACAGATGAAGATATTGAAGTAAGAGGGGAACTCTATCTTCCCAGGAATACTGATTTTGACACAGAAGGCAGGCCTTTGAGAAATTCCTCTGTGGGCCTTATTAACCGTAAGGAAAATAGGGGTGATTTAAAATATGTGCGCTTTGCAGCTTTTAGAATTGTAGGCATGGATCATATTTTTTATGAAAGCGACAGAATAGATATTCTAAAAGATTGCGGCTTTAACACCATTGAATACTTTCTCACCTCAGATGTACTGGAAATAGAAGAGTATTATAAGAGCTATCTTGAAACATACAGGGGAACCTGGGAGTATGAAACAGACGGGCTTATTATATGCGTGAATGACAGGCACTTTTTTGAGGAGATAGACAGCAAGTGGATAGTGGATCATCACAATCATTATGCCATTGCTTTAAAGCCCCCATCTGAAGCAAAGGAAACCACTATAAGGGATATTGCCTGGCAGGTGAGCAGGCAGGGCAATGTTATACCTGTGGCAATTTTTGATGCAATATTCATCGGTGGTGCAAAGCTTTCACGGGCTGCTTTAAATAATTATGAAAATGTTGTTCGGCTTAAAATTCAGCGAGGTGACATCCTTGTTGTGGAAAGGGCAAATGATGTTATACCCTTTGTGGCTGATAATAAAAGCTCAAGGGACAGGGCAGATGGGGATTTTTCTCCTGATATGATTATTTCTAAATGCCCATCATGCAGCAGCAAGCTTTTAAGGTCAGGGGTTCATATTAAATGCAACAACCAGTTTTGTGATGAGCAGAATATACAGAAGATTGTTTACTGGGTTAAAAACTCCAGCATTGAAAATGTTGCAGAAGCAAGTGTTCGTACGCTTTTTGAAGAGGGTAAAATATCAGATGTAAAGGATCTTTACAGGCTTAAAAAAGAGGATTTTGAAGGCATTGCAGGTTTTGCAGATAAAAAAATAAATAATTTTTTAGAAGAGGTGGCATTATCAAAAAAGCTTGGTGCTACAGATTTTATAGGCAAGCTGGGGATTCCTCTTGTACAGAAAAAAAATCTGGTAAAAATGGGAATAAACAGTTTAGAGGATTTTATCAATTTTAATGATACAACCTATGTAGCCGGGCAAAATATTGTTGAATGGAAAAATGATCCTGTAAACATGAAGCTTTTTAATGAACTCCTTGAAGTGCTGGAAATTGAAAAAGAGGAGCCTGCTATTTCTAAAGGAAAGGTTGCAATGACAGGGAAAGGTCCCGGTAAGAGATCGGCTCTTATTAAGATTATAGAAAAAGAGGGATATGAGTTTTCTTCCACTGTTACCAGGGATTTGGCTATACTTATTTGTGAAGATGTGAATGGGAAAAGCAGCAAGCTTGAAAATGCCAGGAAAAATAATATCAAGCTTATAAGCTATGATGATTTTTTCCATGATAAAATAATTGACATAGATAAATAAAAGGGTTTAAAAATTTTTATAAGACAAACCGGATTATGCGGAGATAAAAATGATAGAAAATAGAATTAAACATATACTTTCCCTTGAAGGTGACAATAGAGAAGTTGTTATTGAAGGATGGATAAGGACAAGGCGGGATTCAAAAGAGGTTTCCTTTATTGCAGTTAATGATGGTTCAACCATGTCTAATATTCAGGTTGTGATTGACCGGTCATTTCCCTGTTTTGACGAGCTAAACCCCAGGCTTATAAATGGAGCAAGTGTTTCAATTAAGGGGAAGCTTGTTCCATCACAGGGCAAGGAGCAGAGTGTTGAGGTTATTCCTGCTGAAATTAAAATAACAGGGGATTCTCCCGGAGATGAATATCCCCTTCAAAAAAAGAGACATTCCTTTGAGTTTTTAAGAGAGATAGCACACCTGCGGCCCAGGACAAATACCTTTGGAGCTGTTGCCAGGGTTCGCAATGCAATGAGTTTTGCCATACACAAGTATTATAATGAAAGGGGATTTGTGAATATACACACGCCTATAATAACAGGGAGTGACTGTGAAGGTGCTGGTGAAATGTTCAGGGTTACAACACTGCCCATGTCCAGGGTGCCAGTAGCAGATGGGAAGATTGATTTTTCAAAAGATTTTTTTGGCAAGGAGGCATCCCTTACTGTAAGCGGTCAGCTAAATGCAGAGATATATGCCCTGGCATTAAAAAATGTTTACACATTTGGCCCTACATTCAGGGCGGAAAAATCTAACACATCCAGGCACCTTGCCGAGTTTTGGATGATTGAACCTGAAATGGCATTTTGTGATATAAACGGAAATATGGATGCTGCTGAGGATTTTATAAAATATATTTTACGCTATGTTCTTGAAAATTGTTCTGAAGATATGGCGTTTTTTAACTCCATGATTGAAAAGGGCATAATCGAAAATCTGGAACATATTATAAAGAGCGATTTTGAGCGCATTACATATACAGAAGGGGTTGATGAACTTTTAAAGTCAAAAAAGAACTTTGAGTTTCCTGTAAAGTGGGGTGTGGATCTTCAGAGTGAACATGAAAGGTTCCTTACACAGGAGGTTTTTAAAAAGCCTGTAATAGTTACAGATTACCCCAAGGACATCAAGGCTTTTTATATGAAACAGAATGATGATGGAAAAACTGTAAGAGCCATGGATGTGCTTGTTCCAAGGCTTGGCGAAATTATTGGTGGCAGTGAGAGGGAGAATGATTATAATAAGCTCCTTAATCGAATAAAAGAGATGGGTCTTAATGCTGATGACTACTGGTGGTATCTGGAATTGAGAAAATACGGATCAGTTTCGCATTCAGGTTTTGGTCTTGGCTTTGAAAGGCTTATACAGTTTGTTACAGGCATGCAGAATATAAGGGATGTTATACCCTTCCCCAGATCTGTTGAAACTCTGGATTTTTGATGCAGATACTGCTTTTGAATGCTTTGATTATTCAAAATACAGTTAGATCTTCAGCAGGATATATTGAACTCTGCTTATGCATTATTACAGGCCTGTTTCACACCTTGTTTTGAACTCATTAAAAGAGATTACCTGAAAATACTTGTTCAGGGCTGAAATATTAATAGGATAATTTCTATTGAATAATAAAACTCGGGGTTTAATAAAGGGGTGAAAATTTTATTGACACTGTTTAGCTGGAATTTAAACTGTACAAAGTAAATAAATAGTCTAAGTAATATGTTAAATTGTCAAACTGGAGGTACATTTTGTTAAAAAAACATACCTTACATATTAAATTATTTTTTGTTATTCTTGTTGTTTTTACTTTTTTGGCAACAGGGTGTATGCCTCCAGAAACTGAATTTGGTACTCCTGAGTTTACAGGAGTAAGATCTGCTGCAACTGAAGGGCATTATATAGACCGCGTTGGAGTGAGCTGGTCAAAGGTTGAAGGTGCAGCCACATATACAATATTGCGCGGAACATCAAAAGATGGCCCTTTTGAAGAAATAGATGTTGTTTACTCCAATGATCCCGAGTGGCTCATTGAGAATGCTGGAGAATCTGTTATATATCAACCTCCCCCTGTTCTTGTTTATCTTGATGGCTGGGTTGATTTCAGTGACCCCGGATATTTGAATGTATCATATACTAGTGAAGTAGATTTGACTAAAGGAAAATTTATTGCCGGGAGTCAGACTCCCCAGCTTCGCATAATTATGGGTTCAGGTTTGGAGTCTGGTGCTGAGTTGAATTTTGTTGTATTTTTTCCAGGAGGAACATGGGGAAAGACCTATACTATTGACGATATTGTGTCTGCAATAAACGGCCAGGCTAATGGGAAAAATATCTGTGAAGTTGATTCTACTGGAAAACATCTCAAATTCAGCTCTGAATGGGGACCCATTGCCTTTATAAATGAAAAAAATACCCTGTCTTATTCACCGGTAAGGCGTTTTATAAAAGAAGGTGTTGGTGAAGATCAAATGCTTATTGTTAATAAAGATGGTACCTTTGTTATCAATGAGAATGATTTTACCGGCAATATGAATGATTATCTGGGAGCACCTATTCCTGTTAATCCTGGTGGCTGGGTTGATTTCAGTTCTCCCGCATATTTGGATGTATTATACACTACTAACGTAGATTTGAGTAAAGGGAAATTTATTGCTGGAAGTCAGACTCCAGAGCTTCGAATAATTATGGGTATATTAGAAGAAGGTGATGATAGAATTGATATTATTGTAGATTTCCCAGGAGGCTTAGGGGGAGAGACCTATGATACTGAAAAGGTCATGTCAAGAATAAATAATGCGGTTGGGAAAAATATCTGTGAAGTTGATTCTGGGAAATATCTCAAATTCAGCTCTGAATGCGGACCTATTGCCTTTATAAATGAAAAAAATTCCCTGTCTTATTCACCGGTAAGGCGTTTTATAAAAGAAGGTGTTGGCACAGATCAAATGCTTATTGTTAATAAAGATGGTGTTAAAGTTTTTAAAAAAGATAATTTTACCGGCAATATGGCTGATTACCTTGGTAAACCTATTCTTTCTGATCCCGATGCTGAACCAGTTTTAGTTGATCCTGATCCAGTTGTTATAATGAGAAATTTCCAGGAGGGGGATAGCTATTATTATGATGACATGAAAATAGAACTTGGTGTGCATTATTTTTACCGCGTTGTTGCACGGGGGGAGAATGGAAGCTTTCTTTCCATGAGCCCCTGTATGGAAGGATATTATGTTTCTGCATCAGCTCCATCTGAGCCAAAGAATGTAACAGTTAGTCAGGGGGATTTTTCTGATAAAGTCGAAATTTACTGGGACACGATAGATGGTGATGATATTACCTATAATGTATATAGGGCTCTGGTATACCCCGGTACCTTTGATTCTGCTCCACTTGCAGAGGGGTTAACTGAAACTTTTTTTGAAGACATAGCAGCACCTGCAGGGGTTTATGCATATAGAATAGTTGCATATAATAAGGATGTAGAAGGGAAGCCCCAGGAAGGCAGGCCCAGTGATACTTTTACTGGATTCAGATCAATAACATTGGATGAGTTTGTACACCTGGCATATTATGAAACTGTCAGGGCTGAGCAGCGTATGGCTCAGGCTCTTGGGAAACCGCGTGTTGCAGACTATGACAGTGGTGCTAATGCGAATGTAACACTTCCAGGAAATATTAGTGGAACTGTTAATTATAATCTTTCAGTTAAAGGCTTTTCAGGAACTGGTACATGGACTTTTGCTGATTATAGTAACTTTGGTTTTATAGTTACTGGTAAAACTGCCATGGATAGCGGAATGAGTAAGAATGGCGATGTGAGGGGTATGCTTACCTTTAGTGGTCCCTATCCTGGTTATCTTGATTATTATGTTCATGTTAGCAAGGGTAACCCAAGTGAAGGTTCTAACAGTTATTTTAAGGTGCAGCTTTACAGTCCTGAATGGATGATTGAGAATTATGGAAGTGCAGAGAAGGTGGTTTATTTTTCTGAAGGTTTGATTCAGTCTCCTTATTGAAACATATAACCAGGCTTAAATGGGGAAGAGTATGCGAAAAAAAATATATATATTGTTTTTTATTTTTATTATTTCAGGAAGCCTTTTTGCAAAGGACGTTTCTTCTGTGAATAAAAAAAACGTGCCCATTCAAAAACAGGCTATAATAAAACCGGATAATGATAAAAGTAAAACTCAGCTTTTAAACGAGGAGATGAGCGCTTTTGTAGACTCTATTCTGGTCACAATTCCTCAAAATATAGAAAATCTTTCTGTGGCAATTCCTGCCTTTGACCATTTAAATAACGATAGGGTACAGAAAAATATTAATTTTGCCTTTATTGAAATGCTGGTAAGCAGGCTTAAGGCTACAGAAAAATATGAGCTTATAGCTCCAAAAAAAGTAGCGCGTATGCAGCGTAACCTTGATCTTAAAAATAGCCTTTATGAATCAAAAAAGGAAGCTCTGCTTGGTGAAGTTATTGATGCTGATTTTTTAATAGTGGGTAAACTTGAGTCTAACAAAGATAAAAGTTTAGAGCAGGTAACAGTAAAGGTTATTGATGTAAAAAGAAAATCCATTGTAACTGAAAAAACCGGAAGCTTTGAGCGAAAGCCCCTGGACAAGGTTGCATCTGAAGCCTTGATTAAGTCAGATTCATATGAGTTTCTGCCGCCTTCTTTAAAACTTATTGTAGGTGCTGAGTATTTTAAGCATTATACCACTACGTATTTTAAGGATAAAACCGGAGATATGGGATTTGTTCTTGGTGTGAATTATGATCAAAACAAGAGGCACAGTTATCAGTTTTTAACATCTTTTCTTTTTGGTCAGACTGATCCCTATCAGTATAGTGAAATGATTTTTGAGCACCCTACGGATTCAACTCAAACATTGCTTTCAAAATCAAGTATAAATTTTACCAAAAGCAGATCCTATCAGTTGGGGTATGGGTATATTTTTAAACCTTTTCGTAAGATTTATATGCGTCCCAGTCTTTTTGTGGGGCACACCTATATTGAGTATGACTATGTCCATGCAGGGTATATTGTTGAGGGACCACAGCTTGAAATCCCCGGGCTTGAATATCCAATACTTGAATATCCAAAAGATGGGAAATTAAAAAAAACCGGTTCAACTACATCAGATTATGTAAATGGAACTGTTGATTTTTTGATAAATTACAACAGCCGTGTTTCATACTTTGTATCCTGTGGCTATAAATTTATGTTTAATCTTTTTATGGATTCATGGTCAGCCCAGACTATAAATGGCTATGGTTATTCAGGTATGTATGATGCAATAATATCAGGAGTAACAATGCGGGCTGGTATTTCTGTACACCTTTAGAGAAAATTTTTTGCAGTAAATAAAATTATATTTTCAACGAATCAAGATGAAAAATCAAATAATTATAATTTTAGCATCTGTTTTTTTATTAGGCATGACTTCAAATGACTGGAACCTGGAATTTACAAAAAAAGGAATATCTGTATATACAAAACCTGTTCCTGGCTCTCCTTTAAGGGCATTTAAAGCAGAGGCTGAGATTGAGGCCCCAATAGAAATAATAAACAGCATACTTAGTGATAGCAAAGGTCGAGTTAACTGGATGCCTGATAGCATTGTATCCTATGATTTAATAAATGATAATAATACTTACATTGTTTCCTATAATGAGACAGAAGTGCCTGTTGTAAACAATCGTGATGTAATAATAGAAACCAGAATTACAAAAAATCCGGATTGTATAGTACATGAATACTCTGCTCTTGACAGGCCTGATCTTGTTCCGGAGTTTAAGGGGAGAGTGCGGATTACAGATATGAGTGGAAGATGGATACTAACACCTGCAGGCAACTCCACATATGTTGTATTTATAGTTAAAGCAAATCCTGGCGGGATTGTTCCTGTAAGGCTGGCAAATATGGCTAGTAAGGATATACCATACAAGACTATTCTGGGACTTAGGCAAATGACCAGGGACAAAAAAAATAGTTTATCCCTTAATGAATCTTCCTGAACTCAGTAATTAGAGCTGCATTATATAATCAAGAAAAAAGTATGCACCTGCTGCAAGTATGATTAAAATTAAAAGAAATGCTATAATTTCTTTTTTAAGCTGTACTATATGGAAAAAAGCTTTTTTTAAAAAATTAATATTGCCCTCAACAGGTTTTATTTTCTCAGGGTCATAACCGAGCTTAATAGCTAAATCATCCATGAATGCATTTCCTGAAGCATGGATAATACAAGGGTATGTGCCTGTGGAGGTGTTAAAAAAACGATTTTTATCAAATTTAAGATCTTTCAGATTCGGTTTTCGGGTTATAAGTCTTGTGAATAACAGATTGTGGAAAATTTCACATTTCCAGTCCAGGTCAACCTCTCCGGTTCCATGAACATGCAGTGCTGTAAATATTTCCTGATCCATTGTTACAGGAGTCATGCCAAATTCAGAAACGAATCTGTCAAATAACTCAACTGCGTATCCTGCTGTGGTAATTAAAGTTCCGGAGTTAACATAATCATAGCCGTATTTTGTCTTTGGTGTGGGCTTTCCTGTTTTATTGAATTCAGCATTGTAAACCCTTTGCATTATTTTGCCCACTTTCAAAGCACCCACAATTAATTTAGATCCGCTTTGTCTGAATTTTTCCTCAATTTCATCAAGATCGCATAAAAAAATAACATCAAAGGGATCAACTGCAAGAATGATATCGTCTTTTGGAAGGGTTTTTGCATAGTCGCGGATGTCAGTACATTTTTTGCCAAAACCTACCCATGGCTCTCCCCATCCAAGAATTACCGGCTCTATATTGAATCGCTTGCATGATTCCATGAACAGATCAAAATAGGCCTGCTTGTGAGTTCCATAAGCTACTACTCTTATCATTTTGTCCTCGATATTATGCAGAAAAAAAAT
The DNA here is from genome assembly GCA_964649175.1 of uncultured Leptospirales bacterium. Taxonomy (GTDB): domain Bacteria; phylum Spirochaetota; class UBA4802; order UBA4802; family UBA5550; genus JBBAGC01. The sequence goes on from CAZYPA010000034.1 coordinate 17,699, forward strand.
AAATATAATTATAAAATTATTACACGAAATATTATATCAAGGGTATCAGGCAGTGTAGTTTGGTCAAGAAAATATAAAATAATTTTCAGGGAAGGGGCTGTTTATTTTTTAATTTTATAAAAGTCATAAATTTTTTGACAAACAAATTCAACCTCCTCTTTTTTTAAATCATAAAATAAAGGGAGTCGAACAAGTCTCTCACTGTCACTAGTTGTATATATATCGTTTCCATGAAAGCGTCCAAGTTTTGACCCTGCTTCACTGCTATGGAGAGGTACATAATGAAACAATGCAGCAATTTTATTCTGTTTTAAATAATCGATTAATTTTTGTCTTTCAGTTAAGTCTTTTGCCTTGAAATAAAACATATGAGCATTGTGTGTGCATCCATCTGGTATTTTTTGAAATTCTATCAGACCTTTTTGCTCTAGAGGTAACAAAGAATCATTATAAATAGACCAGATATTAAGTCTTTTGGATTGTATTTCATCTATTCTTTCAAGCTGGGCAAGCAATATGGAGGCATTGAGTTCACTGGGCAAATAGCTGCTGCCAATATCTTTCCAGCTATACTTGTCAATTTCGCCTCTGAAAAACTGGCTTCGGTTTGTCCCTTTTTCTCTTATAATTTCTGCTCTTTTAATAAAGGATTCATTGTTTATAAGAAGGACCCCTCCTTCTCCGCAGGTGATATTTTTTGTATCATGGAAGCTGTATGTCCCAATATCACCTATAGTACCTAAAGCCTGTCCCTTATAAGTGGAGGTAATTCCCTGGGCTGCATCTTCCACAACAAAAAGATTATGCTGTTTAGCAATGTCCATAATGACATCCATTTCACATGAAACCCCTGCATAATGTACAGGCACAATTGCTTTTGTTTTATAAGTAATAGCTGCTTCAATTTTTGTTTCGTCTATATTCATGGTATCAGATCGGACATCCACAAATATAATTTTTGCACCTCTAAGTGCAAATGCATTTGCAGTGCTTACAAAAGTATAGCTGGGCATTATTACTTCATCGCCCTGGGAAATATCGAGCAGTATGGCAGCCATTTCCAGAGCATGTGTGCATGAGGTTGTTAAGAGTGCTTTTTTTGTTTTTGTATTTTCTTCAATCCAGGCATGGCATTTTTTTGTAAATTCGCCATCTCCTGAAAGCTTGCGATTTGACATGGCCTGCTTTAAATACTTTTCTTCTAATTGAGTAAAATGTGGTTTGTGAAAGGATATCATTTTGTTAACCTCTGTATCAAGTTTAAAATCTCCTCATAAGAGATCAAGGTAAAATTTTATTTTAAGATATATTTTAGAATCAGGCCAATGGAATTTTTATTTATTTTATTATAGACCTAATACTGGATATGAATATGACTGAGATTAAACTGTTCAGAGCATATAGATCAGGTTGGACTAAAAATCGAGCAGCAGCTTTTAACTGGAGGGTTAAATGAATACTGGAGCCAGGGAATTTGAGGTTATGTTTTATGACACAGGTATTGATAGCAAAGCTACTGTACGTTCTTTATATAATTACATGCAGGCTGCTGCTGATGAACATTCCAGAAGTCTTGGAACATCTTTAAATGATTTTGCGAATAAAAATTTAACCTGGGTTTATTCAAGATATTATACTGAAATTTTTGATTTGCCCCGTATTTATGACAGGATTGTTTGTGAAACATGGCGTTCAGGTTTTACAGGGAATTTTGTAAAAAGAGAGTTTAATATTTCAGGAAGCAATGGGGAAAAGCTTGTTGCAGCTGTTGCTTCACTTGCTCTTATAGATATGAACAAGCGTAAACCTGTTGAAATTCCTGATTATCTTAAAGAACAGTTAGAGCCTGCGCGAGGTGAAGCTATAGCATATAGTTTTCCCTCAATTGAAAAAATTGAAAATTATGATTATATATATGATTTAAAAGTAAGGTATGAAGATATAGATATTAATAAACACATGAACAATGCATCCTATGCCCAGATTCTTTTTGAAAGTGTTATTGATCGTTTTGAGAACAGGTATGAGCTGAAAAGCATGGACATTAATTTTAGGGGTGAGGCATTTGCAGGGGATATGCTTGAGTGCATGGTAAAAAAAACAGATTCAGGGATTTTTCTGCATAAAATAATTAACAGGGATGATAAAAGGGTTATTGTAAATGCAAAAAGTCTATGGAAAGAATTGGGATGATTTTTATTTGTCCTTAATATAAAGCTGTAATTATATTTTAATTTATACCAATCTGTTCTCTCATTACATTGTTGCCACATTTTCGGCATTTATAGATTTCCTGTGGTGTGCCAAAATCAATAAATATATTTACAGTATACCCGCATTTACATTTGTAAGCAAATTTTCTATATGTGTATTCCATTGTGTTTCCTCTAATATAATTATCGGTATTTTACTTTGTTTAATTAGATCAATTTCTGTCTATTTTAGTGATTTAATATAAATGTTTTTTATCTCCTCTGCAGTGGGTGGAATCGGGGTGTTTAGTATATTCTTTTCTGCTGATTTTGCTGTATCTGTAAAGAGTTTTAATTCATCATCTGTCAGGAGTTCTTTTGTTCCAAGTAGAGCCGAGATGATATTTCCAAATTCATCAATAGTCATTTCCATGGATTTTAATATTGTGTCTACCTTATCTGTGCTGTCTTTAAGAAATTTAAGATACTCATATAAAAGAAGTCCGTTTGCTCTTCCATGATCTATATTTCTGTAATAAGTGAGAGGGTAGCCCATTGCATGAACTATTGTGGTCCCTGTGTGGGCAATTACAATTCCTGCAAGCATTGATGCATAAAGAAGGGCTTCTCTGCTTTCAGGGCCTGGGTTTTTTTTATTTGTAAGAAGCTTTAGCTCTGCACCTAAAATTTTGATGCTTTCAATGGCAAAGGGTTCGATCACATCTGTTGATCTTTTTGAAAGGTATCCCTCTACTGAATGGGAAAGTGCATCTATTGCTGTATTAACTGTGGTTGTATAATTAAGGGTTTCTGTGTATGATGGATCAAGAAAAGCCAGTACAGGGAATATTGAATCTGAACCTATACTTTTTTTATTTTTTATTTCATCGTATGTAAGAATGGAGTAGGGGGTAACTTCACTTCCTGTACCAGCAGTGGTTGGCACAGCAACTACCGGCAATGGTTTATTTTTGTAAGTACCGGAAAATAGCTCTTCGTTATTTATGCTGTTTACAGCTAGGATTGCTATTGCTTTTGCAGCATCAAGGGGTGAGCCGCCACCTATACCTATGATGAAATCAGCATTTTGTTCCTTTGCAATGGCAGATGCCTTACGCACTGTTTCAACAGAGGGGTTTGCCTCAATTTTGTCATAAAGATAATGTTTTATCTTTTCCCTGTCCAGGGCTTCAACAATGTCATTGTATGAGCCATTTGCTTTTGAGGAATTTTTCCCTGTGACAATAAAGGCTTTGGCTCCATAGGGCTTTATTGTTTCACTGTTTTTTGAAATACATTTTTTTCCAAATACTATCTTTACAGGTATATTAAATATAAAGTCCATTGTTTTCTCCTTCAGATTTTCATTCATTTAATATATAACATTTTTTAATTAATAGCAATAAGATATTTTATTTCTTAAATCTTTCAGACTTCATCATTCGAGATCTCTCCCTCTTCTCCACTATGGGGAAGAGGGTTAGGGAGATGGGGTCTGAAAGAATGGAATAGGTCTATTCAAAAATATTTGACAACATCTGATGTTACACCCAAAACTGATAGTTTAGTATAAATTTGAAAATCAGGCAGAGTCATGGAAATACTCAAAGGTATTATTGAAGGATTTGCAATGGGTGCGGGACTTATTATAGCAATAGGTGCTCAGAATGCATTTGTACTTAAGCAGGGGATAAAAGGTGAATACAGAACTATAATTGCAACAATTTGCTCATTCAGCGATGCAATACTTATTGTCTGCGGCATTGCCGGGATGGGTGCATTATTCAGCAGTCATCCCTTTGTAACAAAAATAATATCCTTTGGCGGAGCAGCTTATCTTGTATGGTTTGCGTTTACATGTTTTCGTTCAGCAGTCAAGGGGGATGCAATGGATATTGATAAAGAAAACTTTAAGGCTATGTCTTTTAAAGGTGCAGTAACAACAACACTGGCTTTAACATTTTTAAATCCACATGTTTATCTTGATACTGTTGTAATGCTTGGGGGTTTTGGTGCAGCAAGGCCTCCTGAATTACGCCCTTTTTTTGGATTAGGTGCTATATCTGCATCATTTATATGGTTTTATGCACTTGCATTCAGCGGGAAAATTTTAGCTCCTTTTTTTAAAAAACCGGTAGCATGGAGGGTATTGGATGCTGCAATCGGATTTCTTATGATTTATATAGCAGTAAATTTACTATTATTTGGAATTAACCTGCATTGATCTGCAAATATACATTCTTAATTTCATTGCCCATACCTGGACCATTGCAAGGAATAGTCTGGGAAATATTATCCATATTACAGGCACACCTATTGCTGCAAAAAGGATAGTGTCTTCAAGCAGGGAGTGTGATATTCCTATGTGATGGTTTAGAAGGTCCGCATCAGCACGGTTTAGTTTCCCTAATTCTGACTGCTCAATCATTACTGCTGAGCCATAGGCAAGCCCCAGGGTGTTTGCCACAATCCATAAAAAAGTAACAGATTCAGGAAGCCCCATAATTTTCATAAGAGGTTTAAAAATTGCTGTGAGCTTTCCTATTATGTGAAACTCCTCAAGTATTCGCTGTAGTATAAGAAGCAGGGTAATAAGAATAAGAATCTGCACTATAAGAAAAAGTGAATTGTAAAGCCAGGCCTTTAATGCTTCAGAAAGGGTTTCAATGGCTTTTGTTGCAGATGCAGCTGCAGAACCATTTCCCTGTGAAAAAGGTAAAAGATAGTTAAGCATTATTCCACCTGCAAAGCTGTAAAATAGCCTCACCAGTGTAATCTTTATTGCAGATGATCCTGTTCTTTTTTGAACAGGTGTTTCTATAAAAAAATTGTGTGAAATAAGACACATTAAAGCCAGAATTGTAAGCTCCCGCGATGTGAAATCCAGTGTGCTTATTACTGCAATGGCTGAATATAGATTAAGAAATATGCTGGTCAAAAATACAAGGGCAGATTCTCCGGGCAGGCCTATAAGCTGAAAAGTCGGGGCTGCAAGTGCTGCTACTGTTTCCAGGAGACCGGTGAAATTTAAAAGGGTCATTCCAAGGGATACGGGAATCATTATTTTGAGGAGAAATTTCGCTGTTTTAACTGCAGGTCCAATAGCACTGTATACGCAGCCAAGCAAACGATTGTAAAAACTTTCCTTTATGTTCTCTGGTGAGTTCATTGTTGTGCATTAAAAAGAAAGGGTTTTTTTGTCAAGGCTGATATTTATTGATTTTGCTTCCTGATTTTTTGTTTTTGCGAAAGAAGGGACGAGTATCTTTTTATAATTTTTTTAATATTTTTGTTATATGAATTTTTGATCACTATGTGATGCAGGGTGCCATCTGCCTCATTGCTTTTTTCTATTAATGACAGGGATTTCCAAAAAGGGTCAAAGTTTACTGATGCTGTAATTTTTTTTTCATTATTTATAAGCCGCAGTTTATGCTCTGTGTTTTCTTTTGAATAGAGAATAAAATCTTCTGAAGTATTATTGATAAAATAATCCAGACCCCTGTATGTGCTGGTTGAAAATTCTCTGGAGTCTCCCCAGACTATAAAGGACTCTATTATATGATTGAATTCTCCCCTTCTTAACGGTGGTATTTCAAGGATTACAGAATCGACTCTGGAAAATCCTGTGCCATTTATTTTGTCTTCCTTTATGTTTCCTCTGTCAGTATAAAGGAGAAGTGTATTATGATCTTTTGATATGAGCAGTTGAGTGACATTTCTCCATGCCCTGATAAGGACATATTCACCATAGGGAAGATCGTTGTTTTGAACCTTGTAATTAAAAAGAGGAGTATCATTTATCTCACAATGTGCAACTGGTTCATACTGGAATAGAAGCATTGCTGTGAGCAGAATTATGCTGGTTCTTTTCAAATTTATATCCTGACATTGATTTTTTTATTATTATCGGCATATCAGTTTTAATAAAAACAGTTGATCTAATTTTT
>CAZYPA010000035.1:0-23279 GCA_964649175.1 uncultured Leptospirales bacterium
GAACATTAATAATAATTATTCTTTTTTAAGCCTTTTAACCCCTGCCAGGAAATGATTCCTGGCAAGATCCCTTAATTTATCATAGGAGAGGCCTTTGATTAATCCCGGGTTATCCATGTACTCCTTTTTCTCAACAGCATCTGACACATAAGAAACAAAATTCAAAGCTGCAATTCTGTGAGGATTATCTGTGCTATAACTAAGATAGCTAAACATTACAGCAAGCCCTAAAAAGGGGTTAGCATATATGGTGCTGGAAAGCGCAAGCTCCTCTCCGGAGACCTGATCATTATAATCAAAATGATTATCCAGTATTTTATGTGTAAGCTCATGAATAACAAACATTCTCCATATCTCGTTTTTTATTGTTGAAGGAGCTGAAGAACCGGAAAAAGCCTTAATAAGAGAATATTTAATATCCTCATTGACCCTGGCTCCTACAAAAAACATTGAACGTATTTCATGTCCTCTTAAAATATCCCTGGCAATTATATAATCGTTTTCAACCTCTTCAGGATTTATATATATCATGTCATAATAAAAGGTTGAATTGCTTGTGGAAAACTCATCATAATAAATAAATGGCTTAATATAAAAAAATTTTTCATTATATTCCAGTAAAGGATGTTTTAAATCAATCTCAACCTTTTCGCCATAAATACAATAATCAAGAGTAACCATAGCCATTCTAAAATTTCCCTCTTTGCGAAATTTAATAATTATATTTCTCTTAGCAAGGGATTCAGCTATGCTATCAAGATCCTTATCATTAAAACTGTCAGGTTCATTATAAAGCTTAAGCAATAAGGCAGCATCATTATAAAGGCTTTTATCCTGAATTGAATTCAGATAACTTCTATACCCCTTTACATGAAAACCCTCATTACCTATTTCCTTAATTGAAATTGTGCCTTTTTGAATTATATTCACAAAATGAGGATTGGAATTAAAAAGAAGAACAACATAGGCATAAAACTTTCCATTAACAGTTTTAATGCCAACAGTAGAATACCTGTACTTATACTCAGGAAAGGACTGGAGATCATTCCTGAAGATCTCCGCACTTAAATGATATTGCGGAAAAATCATAGAAAAAATAAAAGCATAAACAAAAATCCATATTTTTACATAACCTTTTAAACTCTTCATAAAACCCCGATAAAACCATATTATGTAAATTGTATTATAACACAATACAGTCTATATAGCAACAGGTTTTATCAGCTAAAAGCAGGAATAACGATATTTTGCATAACAAAGCTTATAAAAAGATAGAGTATTAATATAAAAAACAGTGTTAAAATTGCTATTGAAGCTTTTGGATGTCTATATATCCATTTATACAAAGCTGTTTTACTGAATTTCATAATAAATTTGTGATGACCATGTCGCATATCAAAAATTACCTTGCTTAATATTTTTTAAAATTCCTGTTTAATTAACCTGTAACAATAAGCTATACAAATTACATCAGACAACAAAAAAGTAAAAGCATTTTTTAATCAATAATTAACTGAATATTTTCTTATATATTTTCATACATCCTATTTTTAAAAAAACCTGAAAGAAAATCTTGACTTAATACTTATTGAATTAATTAGTTAAACTAACCAAAAATTTGATTATAAAAATTATATGCAGCAAAATTACTAAAATAAATTTCATTATTTATTACTCAAGAGAAAAACATGATCGAAATAATTATTATTATGTGTGCAGGCATATTTGCAGGAACACTCCTGAGAGGGAAAAAATTCATGCTAGCCTTTTTAGACAGGCTTACCCTTGCAGCAATTTACCTCCTTCTTTTTCTTCTTGGTCTTTCTGTAGGAACTGATGAAAATATAATTAACAGCTTTCCCAACATAGGCTTTACAGCAGTTATACTTACTCTTAGTGCCATTGCCGGAAGCGTTGTTTTATCATGGATTCTTTATCTTTCTCTTTTCAGAAAAAAAGAGGATTTATGAAAGGAAGCATAATTATTATAATTTTTTTTACAGCAGGTCTTATTGCAGGAATAAAGGGGCTTTCTCCTGAACTGCTTAAAGAAACAGATGCAACAGTATATGCACTTTACCTGCTCATGTTTCTTGTTGGCATAGGTATTGGTGCTGATAAAAATATCTGGCCAATGCTTAAAAACATCAATTTAAAAATAATACTTTTACCCCTTGCAATTATCACAGGTACACTTGCTGGTGCAGGAATTTGCTCCATCTTTTTATCTGAAATAAGTCTTCCTGATGCACTTGCAATAGGTTCAGGTTTCGGATACTATTCCCTTTCAAGCATTATTATTTCACAGGTGCGAAATGAAACACTGGGTGTAATTGCCCTCCTTTCCAATATATCAAGGGAAATATTTACACTCATTTTCACACCCCTGCTTGTAAAATATTTCGGAAAACTTGCCCCTATTGCATCAGGTGGTGCAACAGCAATGGATACAACGCTCCCCATTATATCCCGTTATTCAGGAAAAGAATATGCCATACTTGCCATCTTTAGTGGAGTGATACTTACACTTTTAGTACCATTTATTATTACTTTTATTTATAAATTGATGTAGAATATGCTAATCTCTATTTTCCCTGCTGAGTTTATTCAACAGGGAAAATAAAATACAACATCAATCAAAGAAGATTAAATATCTACTTTAATCCCCAGATTAATTGAATTAAATTTAAAATTATAGTCATGCTTTGTTTTTTCATACATATACTCACCAAAAACCCTGATAAAGGGAAACATGACAAACTCAACACCAGCACCAATTCCGTAACCTTTAAATTTCTTCACATCATCTTCAAGATCATCCCAAAGGGCATACATAAACCTTCCATATGGATGGAGAACTGGAAAATTAACAATAACATTCATGTCAAGACCAGCTGACATTCTAAAAAAATTTTTTTTATTACCAGATGTCCTATCTAACTTAAACTTAGTGTTCTGATAATATGCACCTATACCAAGCTCAAGCATTGGAAAGAACGAAGTATTATAATGAGCCTTAATGCCATAGTTATAACCCTTAGGGGCAGAAGCACTGTCCCAATCAACAGAACCCTTAAAAATATAACCCCCATAAGCACTTACATCTGCAAGTGCAAAGCTTTGAGCAGGTAAAAACAAAAAAAAGCCTGCTGATATAATCATTGCTATAAATATTTTTTTCAATTTAATCCTCCACCTAAATAAATGTGTTTTAAAACTGGTTTATCTATACGAATAAACATCAAGTTCTTTTTTTTAAGTTCTTTACTTGACACCATTCCTTGCATTAAATCTCATCAATAATACAATATAATAAAAAAAAAGAATAATAAAAGAATAATAGTAAAAAAAATGAAAATATTAATAACAAATGATGATGGATATGATGCAGAAGGGATTAACACCCTTTATAATGTCCTGTCAAAAAAGCACCAGGCCTATATTATTGCACCTGACAGAGAAAGAAGCGCCTGTTCCAACATATTTACAGTAAGAGACAAAATAGAAATAAAAAAGATTAAGAAAGATATTTTTTCTATTTCCGGGTACCCGGCTGATTGTGTAAGCATTGGTCTTCATTCAGGTCTTATACCTGATATTGACATGGTTATTTCAGGCATAAACCACGGCCCAAATCTGGGAGATGATGTTCATTTTTCAGGTACTGTTGCAGGTGCAAGAACTGCATATATTTTTGGTAAACCGGGAATTGCCCTTTCCATTGACAGCTATCATAAACCATCATCATACTTTGAAGAAGCTTCTGAATTCCTTCTTGATTTTATCGATAATACAGATAAAAAAAATAACTTCATATACAATATTAATTATCCTGAACTAAGCAAAGATAATATAAAAGGTATAAAATATACATATCTATCCAGAAGATTATATATAGACTCGTATAAAAAAGAAGATACTGAAGATGCAAACACTTTTAAATTATCCCTTATGGGAAAAATAGATTCTGAAATGAAACCAGGATGTGACAGTGCTGAAATGGCTAATGGCTTTATTTCAATAACACCCCTTACAATCGACAATACAGATTATAATTCCCTTAAAGAGCTAAACAAAAAATCATAGGTAAGTGGCGCATGGATGACACAACCGAAATTAACAAAATTATTAACACTGTCCAACACAGCTTTTTTATTAAAGATTACGATTCTGTAATTAATGAATTAAAATCAGCTGAAGTTTTAGACAGAGATAATCCGGAAATACTTTACAATATAGCTATTGCATACTGCCGCATGGAATTTTATAATCAGGCTCTGGAATATTTTAACAAAATACTTTCCCTAAAGCTTATCTTTATAGATTTAATAAAGGTTAAAAAACTCAAAGCCTTTTGTTATATCAATATGAAAAACTATAAATCAGCTCTTGAATATCTTAATCAGATTAATACTGAACAAATTAAAGACACTCAAATTCTTGCCATGAAAGCATTCTGCAATGAAAAAATCGGGAACCACGACAAAGCTCTTATCCTGCATAGAGAAGTTCTGCTCATTGATAAAAAAAACTTTAATTCCATAAATGCCTGTGCATTTATAATGGCAAAGAAATCTAAAAATCTGAAAGAGGCCCTTAAATTAGCACAGGTAGCATGTAACAGTGATAAGGGTAATGGAGCTTTTTTTGACACACTCGGATATGTTATGCTTAAAATGGGTAACCTTGAAAAAGCTGAAGCATACCTAAAAAAAGCAGAGCAGATAAAACCCTTTAATGATGAAATAAAAGAACACCTTCAAGAACTATACAGTCTTAAAAAAAAATTAAACACATAAATAATATTTCACTTTCCACCACGAATCAATACTTTATCCACATATTAATAGCAACTTATCCACATAAATAAATACTTATAAACACCTTATCTCAGTTAATCAAAAAAATTTATTCCCTGTATAATTAATAGGATTAATTGATTGCCAAATTTCATCTTGATGACATAATATTTATATGAGTTTCAACATCTAACCTGAATTATATTTCAAATAATTTTTTGTTTTTTTATACAAAAAAAAGTCTACAAAATATTGTTTATATAATCAACATTTCAGGTTTTAATTTTAATAAAATTCAGCTTTAAAAAAATATAGTATTAAAAACTAATATGGTAAATCTAAAAATCAAAGCTTTATTTTATCTTAAAAATTGATATAAAATTATTAATACTGAACAAAGATATATTTATAAACAAAGTTATCCACAATTGTGGATAAGTAAAAGGAGTATGTGTTGGCACAAACAATGTGGGATGATGTATTAAAAAACCTCGAATCAAGAATAAATAGACAATCTTTTATAATGTGGCTTAAAGATACCGAACCTTTATCCATTAGCGGTAATAGCCTTAAAATAAAAGTAAAAGATGATGTAGCAGCAAAACATCTTAACAATCAGTATCTCAAAGATATTGAAGAAATCGTTGAAGAAATTACCGGAAAAAAATACTCCTGTGAATTTGTTACAGGTACAGATCCAGACAATATAAATATAGAAAAAACCCCTGAAATAAAAAACAATCCTTCAATTCTTTCCAATAATGAAAAATCAACTGTTCTTAATCCTAACTACTCATTCAGCAACTTTGTAGTTGGCCCAAATAATCAGCTCGCCCATGCTGCAGCAAAATCAGTTTCCCATTCGCCTGCAACCCAGTTTAACCCTCTTTTTATTTACGGAGATACTGGATTAGGAAAGACACACCTTATCCAGGCAATAGGTAGTAAAATAATGGCTGAAAGGCCATACCTTAAAGTACTCTATATTTCAACAGAGCAGTTCATCAATGAATTTATTTATTCAATTCAGACAAATACACAGCAAAGCTTTAAAATAAAATACAGAAATGTTGATATCCTCTTAATAGATGATATTCAATTTCTTGAAAAAAAAGAAGAAACTCAAAATGAATTTTTCCATACATTCAATACGCTTTACGAAAATAAAAAACAAATAGTTATATCAAGCGACAGACCGCCAAAACAGATAGCAACACTTACTGACAGATTAAGAAGCAGATTTGAATGGGGCATGATAACAGATATTCAAACTCCAAATCTGGAAACACGGGAAGCAATACTTAGAAATAAAGCAGCAAAAGAAAACATGATAATATCAGATGAAGCATTTAACTATATAGCCAGACGAATAACATCAAGTATAAGAGCATTAGAATCTGCCCTTGCAAACCTGCGAATGGTCTTTGAAATATACAATGAACCAATTTCAATTAAACATGTAAAGGAACACCTTAAACATCTTTTTGATGAAGAAACAAATAGGAAAGTAACTCCAAATGATATTATGACAAAAATATCAACTCTCTATAATGTCTCTGTTGAAGAATTAATATCAAAAAGCAGACAAAACAGAATTGTCACACCACGCTTTATATCAATGTATATAATAAGACAACTTACTGATATGACAACAACTGACATAGGAAAACAATTTGGTGATAGAGATCACTCAACTGTTGTAAATGCAATAAATAAAATAGAAGAAGACATGAAAATGAATTTTGAATTTAAAGAGCAAATAGAAGAATTAAAAATAGAATTACAGAGCTAAAAAATATGTTAATAAATTATATATATTTGTTAATTCATTGTTAAAAATTAAAGACTTATACAGATAAAAAAATTATTTATATAATATCACAAAAAAAACCAAGGTTTAACAAAATTTAAAAAAATTATAAACAAATAAAATCAATAGTAAAGTCTGATTAAATCAATAGTTAAATGATTTATCAACATATCTCAAAGACTACTACTACTACTATTTAATAAAAACATATTAATTAATTATATAGGAGAATAAAAAAATGCTAATAACTGTAAATAAAGAAACTCTGCTCAAAGCTATAGGAATTGCTGATTCAGTTATTTCATCCAAAAATATTAATACAATATTATCTAATTGTCTTTTCCAGGTAAATAAAAACAGCATAGAAATAACAGCAACTGATAATGAAATAGCAGTTAAAACAAAAATTGATGCAACCTGTAATGAAGATATTTCATTTACAACATACGGTAAAAAATTTATCAATATTCTTCGTGAATTGCCAGATGATGAAATTACTCTTGATATTGATGAATCAAAAATCATTAATTTAAAATCAAAAAATATTAAAGGAAATTATACACTTTATGGAACTGATTCAAATGACTACCCTAAACTTTCTGAAATTAAAATAGATAATTCAATTGAAATAGATCAGGCTGTTTTAAAAGAAATGATAAAAAAAGTTATTTATGCAGCAGCTACAGATACTATAAAACCTGTATTTAACAGTATTTATATAGTTTCAGAAAAACCAGGAACAATTACAGCAATAGCAACAGATTCAAGAAGACTATCTATGATCACAAGAACTGTAGATAGTGAAACATTTATAGAAGAAGGAATTATTATACCTCTCAAAACAATTCATGAAATCAATAGACTTTTATCCAATACTGGTATATGCAAAATATCCTTTGATAGCAATCAATGTTATTTTAAAATTGATAATACAGAAATTTTTACAAGAATCGTTGAAGGTCAATATCCTAATTATAAACAGATAATACCAAGAGAATATATTCTTAAATCAGTTATAAATACATCCCAAATTCATGATTCGATTAAAAGGGCAATGATTTTTACAAGAGAACCGGCAAATAAAATAACAATGTCTTTTAATAAAAATAATCTTAAAATTCAGGCAAGTACTCCGGAACTTGGTAATGCAGAAGAGGAAATAACAATTGAATCAGATAGTTCAGATAATTTAATTATTGGAATAAATGCTCAATTTCTCCTGGATACAATACGTAATATAAATTCATTTTCATTTTTATGTGGTATAACAGGACAAATGAGTCCACTTACAATTATTCCTGAAGATGATAAAAATTTTATTTCAGTAATAATGCCTATTCAAATTAAAACCATAGATTAATAATGTTTTATGATAATTGATACATTAAAAATGATAGATTTTAGAAATTATAAGGAGCTTAATATTAATTTTTCTCCTAAAATAAATTTCATAACAGGAAAAAATGGAGCTGGTAAAACAAATATAATTGAAGCTCTTTCTTTTATTTCTAATCTAAAATCTTTTAGAAATGCAACTGATTATGATATGATTAATTGGAATAGCAATTCATCTTATTGCAGCAGTAGAGTAATAGGAAATGAATTTGAAAAATTTGAAATTGGAATTATTAAAGATCAAAAAAATATAAAAAAAAAAATCAAGATTGATGATAATGATATAAAAAGAGTGTCAGATTATTATGGAAAACTTTTAACAGTAATATTTTCTCCTTCTGATATTGATATTATAAATGGTACACCTGATTTAAGAAGACGATATTTTGATTCAGTTATTTCTAAAATTATTCCTGGTTATATTGATGAGTTAAATAAATTTAAAGCAGTGATTAATTCAAGGAATGCTCTTTTAAAAAAAATTCGTGAAAGATTAAGTGACATAAGAGAGCTTGATATCTGGGATAAAATGTATTCTGATAAAGCATCTATAATTTTTCAAAAAAGAGAATCTTTTATTAAAGAATATAGCTCTTTTTTTTCAAATATATACATGGATATAAGTGGAGAAGAATTACCTGTGTCCATATTTTACAATTCATCTTTAAGAAGTTCTGAAGCTGTTTTAATATACAATGAAATAAAAAAAAATAGAAATAATGATATAAAAAGAGGAATAACTTCTTTAGGACCTCAAAGGGATGATTATAATTTTAAAGATAAAAGAGGTTTTGATTTTACCAGGTATGCTTCTCAAGGGCAAAAAAGAACAGCAGCAGTTGCTTTAAAAATATCTGAATTTGAAATTATCAAAAAAGTAAAAAATAAAAAATCTGTTATTTTGGTAGATGATATATTTTCAGAACTTGACGAAAAAAGACGTTATAATATGCTTGATTTACTAATAGAAAAGGGACAGCTTATTTTTACTATGGTAAATTCTGATATAGCATCTGACTGGAATAAAAGTTCATATAAAAAATTTTCAGTAAACAATGGATTTGTATCAGATGAAAACTATAAAGGTTAAATTTTTTGAAATTTCGTGTAGGTGATAATAGAAAAAAAAAGCTAATATCATTTAGTTCAATACTTCCTGATATAATAGAAGATCTGGACCTGCATGATTCATTTATTATAGAAAATTTAAGAGAAAAATGGCCTCTTTATACAGGTGTTACTATTTCAGCTCATAGCCAGCCTGATAGAATATTTAAAAAGGTTTTGTTTATTACAGTTGATCATTCTGTTTATGCAAATGAACTTTCTTTAATGAAAAGTGGAATTTTAAAGAAAATAAAAGATGATTTTGGTAATGATTTTATAAACAATATCAAATTTGATGTTAAAACTATTAAGTGGAAATTATAAAAAGAATGTTTATACATATTGGAAATAATATTGTTGTAAGTGGTAAAGATTGTATTGGTATATTTAATATTGAAACTTTAAAATTAAATAATGAAGATAATAATTTTTTTTTAAAAGATATATCTGATATAGACAAACTAATATCAATCAATGAAAAAAATGAGATTAAAAGTTCATTTGTAAGTCCATTTACGGTTATTAAAAGAGAAGCGATAAATGAAGATGAATTAATATGGAGCAGAAAGAATGAGTAAAACCTACAATGCAAATAATATACAGGTACTGGAAGGTCTTGAAGCTGTAAGAAAAAGACCTGCCATGTATATAGGATCTACTGAAACAAATGGACTTCATCATATGGTTTATGAAGTTGTTGATAATTCAATTGATGAAGCGCTTGCCGGATATTGTGATAATATTTTAGTAACAATTCATAAGGATAACTCTGTTGAGATTATTGATAATGGACGTGGAATTCCTGTTGACCCTCACCCTGTATATAAAAAATCAGCCCTTGAAATTGTTATGACAAAACTTCATGCTGGTGGAAAATTTAATAATGATAGCTATAAGGTTTCCGGCGGTCTTCATGGAGTTGGAATATCTGTTGTAAATGCTTTATCAAAAAAAATGATAGTTGAGGTATATATAGATGGAAAAAAATATATACAGTCTTATCAAAAAGGTAAGCCGGATGCTGATTTAAAAAATATTGGAGCTACTAAAAATAAAGGTACAAGAATACATTTTTGGCCTGATGATAGTATTTTTGATACCCTTGAATATAATTTTGATACTCTTTCCAAACGATTAAGGGAACTTGCATTTCTTAATGCTGGTATTAAAATAATATTGCGTGATGAAAGAGATCTTAGTGATAAAACTTCAAAGGGTACAGAAAATATTTTTCAGTTTAAAGGTGGAATAGTATCCTTTGTAAATTATCTTAATGAAAATAAAATTCCTGTAATTAAAAAACCTATTTATTATCATACAGTTAAAGATAATATAGATGTAGAAGTAGCTGTTCAATATATAGATACTTATAATGAAAACATTTATACCTATGCTAATAATATAAATACAAGGGAAGGAGGAACTCATTTAATAGGCTTTCGTTCTGCTCTTACAAGGGTTCTTAATGATCAGCTGAAAAAAGGTAAATTTGATAAAAATATTACACAAATTTCCGGTGATGATTCCAAAGAAGGTCTTGTTGCAATTATAAGTGTAAAAATTCCTGAACCTCAGTTTGAAGGTCAGACAAAAATGAAGCTTGGAAATGGTGAAGTTAAGGGAATTGTTGAATCAGTAACATATGAGCATTTGTCTTTATATTTTGAAGAAAATCCTCAGGAAACTAAAAAAATAATTGATAAATGTATTCAGAGTGCAAGAGCAAGGCTTGCTGCAAAAAGGGCAAGGGATCTTTCAAGGAAAAAAAATGCCTTGGAGCATGACGCCTTGCCAGGAAAGCTTTCAGACTGTAGTGACAAGGATCCATCCAAATGTGAGCTTTATCTGGTAGAGGGTGATTCTGCTGGTGGTTCAGCAAAAATGGGACGTGACAGAAATTTTCAGGCAATACTTCCTTTAAAGGGTAAAATACTCAATGTTGAAAAATCACGTCTTGATAAGATTCTTTCAAATGATGAAATCCGTACAATAATAACAGCTATTGGAACTGGCATTGGTAGTGAGGAATTTGATATTACTAAAACAAGATATCATAAGATTGTAATCATGACTGATGCGGATGTCGATGGAGCACATATAAGAACACTTATTCTAACATTTTTTTTCAGATATATGCAGGATTTAATTCGCAGTGGTTATCTTTATATTGCACAGCCTCCTCTTTATAGTATTAAAAATGGTAAGGAGCTGATTTATGCATATACTGAAGAGGAAAAAGATTCTTATTTAAAAAAATTCAAAGAAGAAAAAGTTATACTTCAAAGATATAAAGGTCTTGGTGAAATGAACCCTGATCAGCTTTGGGATACTACTATGAATCCTGATACCAGAACAATGCTTCAAGTAAGGATTGATGATGATGTTGCAGCTGAAAATGCTTTTTCCATTCTAATGGGAGATGCTGTTGAACCTAGAAGAAGATTTATAGAGGATAATGCTCACAAGGTTATGAACCTTGACCTTTAAAGTGTGATTATTATTAAGATGAAATAAACAATCGGAGTATATAAAAGTGCCATCAAAAAAAAATATTAAAAATGTTAAAACAGATAATATCCTGAATGTTGAAATTGAAGATCAGATGAAAAGCGCTTATCTGGATTATGCCATGAGCGTAATAGTTGGCCGGGCACTTCCTGATGTTCGTGATGGTCTGAAACCTGTACATAGAAGAATACTTCATGCTATGAATGAAAGAGCCTGGAGAAGCGATAGACCATATGTAAAGTCAGCTAAAATAGTGGGTGAGGTAATAGGTAATTATCATCCTCATGGAGATATTGCTGTATATGATACAATGGTCAGGCTTGCTCAGGATTTTTCAATGAGGATTCCAATTATTGACGGACAGGGCAACTTTGGTTCAATAGATGGAGATCCGCCTGCTGCTTACAGGTATACAGAAGCCCGATTAAAAAAAATAGCAGAAGAGCTGCTTAGGGATATTGAAAAAGAAACAGTAGATTATTCTCCAAACTTTGATGATACTCGAAAGGAACCCAATGTACTTCCTGCAGCTTATCCTAATCTGCTTGTAAACGGTTCTGAGGGTATTGCTGTTGGTATGGCAACAAAGATCCCTCCTCACAACCTTGGTGAGGTAATTGATGCTGTTGTTCATCTTATAGATAATCCTGACGCTACTGTAAAAAATCTTATGAAATATATAAAAGGCCCTGATTTCCCAACCGGGGGCTCAATTATGGGAAATGAAGGTATAACAAAAGCTTATAACACAGGAAGAGGCAGTGTTGTAATTCGTGGTAAATACACAATAGAAGAAAACAGCAGGGGCAGAGAAGAGATTATTATTTCAGAGATTCCATATCAGGTTAATAAGGCCAATTTAATTATTAAAATAGCTGAACTTGTTAATGAAAAAGTTATTGAAGGGATAGCTGAATTAAGGGATGAATCTGACAGAAATGGAATGCGTATTTATATTGGTCTTAAAAAAGATGCTGTAAGCAGTGTAATAATAAATCAACTTTTTAAGCATACATCTTTACAAACTTCATTTGGAATAATAATGCTTGCACTTGTTGACGGTACTCCAAAGGTTCTTGATTTAAAATCTACACTTAATTATTACATTGTTCATAGGCGAGAGGTTGTTGTTCGAAGAACAACCTATGATTTACGAAAAGCTGAAGAAAGGGCTCATATACTGGAAGGTTTAAAAATAGCTCTGGATAATATTGATGAAGTTATTGAGATTATAAAATCATCAAAAAATCCCGATGAAGCTGGCAAGAGATTACAGAAAAGGTTTGAGCTTTCTGAAATACAAACAAAAGCTATTCTGGATATGAGACTTCAGAGATTAACAAGCCTGGAGATAAAAAAAATAGTAGATGAGCTAAAAGAACTTATCAAGCTTATTCAGGAGCTTAAGGCTATTCTTAACAGTGAAGTTAAAATTAATAATATTATTAAAACTGAGCTTATTCAGATTAAAGAAAAATATGCTGATAAGCGCAGGACTGAAATACTTTTAGGTGCTGATTCTTCTACTGACTTTAATGTTGAGGATCTTATAGCTGATGATTATATGGTAGTATCCATGTCCAATGATGGTTTTATAAGAAGACTGCCTATAGATACATTTAAAAAACAGAGGAGAGGCGGAAAAGGTGTCATAGGGATGTCATCAAAAAAAGATGATTTCATAAAAATGATGACTGTTGCTTCTAACCATGATACTATTTTTCTTTTTTCCAATAAAGGGAAAATTTTTGCACTTAAAACATATGAAATTCCTGAGGCTTCAAAATCGGGCAGAGGTAAAATTATCAAGGGTATACTTAATCTTGCTGCAGGAGAAAATATAACTGCATTGTGTTCAATTGATAACTTTGATACTGAAGATTTTTTATGCATGGTTACTAAAGAAGGGATATTGAAAAAAACCAGTATTAATGAATTTCAGAACGCAAAAAAAGGCGGTATAATTGCTATAAACCTTAAAAAAGATGATGAGCTTGTTAATGTAAAGGTTGTTGAAAAAGAAAGTGATTTGGTAATTGCTTCAAAAAAAGGACTTCTTTTAAGAACCAATCTAAAAAAGATGAGATCAATGGGACGTACTGCAGCAGGTATTATAGGAATGCGACTTGCTCCTGATGATTATATCATAGATATGGATATAGTAAAAAACAATACCAGCTTATTTGTAATAAGTGAAAAAGGTTATGGTAAACGGGTTTCATTTAATAATTTTGTAAATAAAGGCAGAGGTGGAAAAGGCATGGCTTATCTAAAAATTACAGATAAGAATGGTTATGCTGCAGGTATAAGGTCTGTTTCTTTAACAGATGAGATTATAATTTCTGCTTTTTCCGGTATGACAATAAGAATTTTAGCAAAGGATATTTCTTCCCAGGGTAGATCAACAGTGGGTATTAAGCTTCTTGATTTAAATGATAATGACGCAGTATCTGATTTTGCAGTAATAACTGAAGAGGAATAAATATATGTCTAAATTAATACTACTTTTATCTGTTTTATCCCTTTGCGGAAGTCTTTATTATTTTTTTATTCAAAGGGATCTTTTTCTTGGTTCAATATTAGTTGTAACAACAATTGGTCTTAATATTATTTATGCAATGCTTTATAAAGTTAATATTATTAAAAAAAATTAAATTAACTTTATATAAAATAAAAAAACCATCCATTTTGGACGGTTTTTTTATTTCTTTTTAACTTTAGTTTCTATTGAGTTTTTTATTCCCATGAAGCAGCAGAAACTTTCTTTTTAAGCCCTTTTGCTTTTACTTCATAGATTATTTCAGCATTGTCTTCATCATCATAGGTTACTGAAGTAACAGATCCACCTTTTACAGTACCCTGGATTTCCTGTGCAATTGCTATACCTGTCATTTCAAAATCAGACATTCCAGCAGCACCTTCAATTACTGAGCCTTTAAATTTTTCAAGCACCTGGTACTGGGCATTAAGCATAGCTGCTCTTTTTGCGCTTTCTCTTCTTGCTATCTTATTTTTGAGTGTCTGTTTTGCAACACCAGCTGCTGAGATTCTATATGTATCCTCATCAATCCAGCCTTCTGTTTTGTAAGATTTTCCTTCAACAGTACCGCCAATTTTGTTGCTACCGCCACAAGATGTAAATGTAAAAACAAGGCCTATTGAAAGTAATAGTGATACAAAAAGCAACTTCTTCATAATAGGATCCTCCTTAAGGTTTAGTTAACTTGAATTTTATTACTCATGCAGATTTAATTTCATGAGTTATTTTACTTATTTTACAATAAAAATTTTTTTTGCTAAAGTCAACATAAAAAAATATTTTTAAAATTTAAGCACTCTTAAGCAGAGTTGTCTTTTTAATCATAAATCATTTCTTTTAATGAAAGAACTAAAATAGCAGTTATTATTATAAAATTAATTATGAACCAGTAAAACGATATTATTCCCAAATTCACCCAGTTGAATAGCAAAGTTGATCCGTATCCTGCAATAAAACCTGAATTAATAAGGAGATAGTATTTAACATATATATCTTCAAGTATATCAGTAAAACTTTCGGATGTTGTTACCCTTGTTTCTTCAAAATAAATTGCTATTTTGGGAAGAAAATAAAATACCAAAAAAGGAATGAGCGCAGAGTTTATTAAACTGTTAGTGAAATTTCCAGGTATTCCTCCACCTATTAAAGCTGAAATTAAAATGATAAAAATCATATTAATAGTAGTATATTTACTGGAAACGTTATTCCAGATATTGATAAGTTGCGGTATTACTTTTTGTAATTCATCTTTAGAATATTCATTTTTGCTTATTAGCAGGTTATAGTAATATGAAATAATTACTGAACACAAAAAGTATACAAGAAATGTAAAAATATTTTGTATGTTCAATTTTGTACCTCTTTAATAGTTTTATTTTGTATATTTATCATAATTTAAAATTGCTATAGATAAAATAATTAATTATTATTGATTTTAATAAACAATTCATTTATTCTAAAATAATAAAAAAATTATGATAAATCAATTAAACAGAGGAGTCTTTATGAAAATATTTATAATTATTTGTCTCTTATTTGCATCTTGTACTGCAAATAAATCGCTTGTTATAGAAGATAAAATAATCTCTGAAGAAAGTATAGTTTCTGAAACAGAAATATTACCAGAATCAGATGTTTCTCCTGGCTGGCTAGATTTAAATACCTATACTGTGAAAGTTTTATCACAGGATCTTGATACAGCAATTGAAGCTGCCAGGCATCAGATTCTTCAGGATATTGTAAGGGTAAGGATGCTCAATGATAGCAGGTTTACTGATATATCGAAGATTAGCCAGGAGTTTGATAAGCCATTGAGGGATGGTCGTATTGTGAGTCAAAAATCTGTGAATGGCGGTATTGAAATATACTATCAGATTACTGATGAGGGACTTAAAAAAAAGTTTGAAAAACAATAAGGTTATACATATTATTTTATAAAAACTATTCTATTTTTAACTAATAATTTATCTTCACAGAAGAGCTTAATACTTTTAGTTAAAATTCTGTGTTCCTCTTTTAAAATTTTTTGTGAAAGAGATTCAACCGTATCATTCTGATGAACTTTTATTGCAGCCTGCATAATAATAGGGCCTGTATCAACTCCTTCATCAATAAAGTGACATGTACAACCTGCAATTTTAACACCCTTTGCAATAGCCTGTGATTGGGCATCCTTTCCGGGAAATGCAGGAAGCAGCGAAGGGTGTATGTTGATTATCCTGTTTTTAAAAGGTTCAATTAAAACAGGTGTTAAAAGACGCATATATCCTGCAGCAACAATCAGATCTGTTTTATTGTTAAATAGAATATCAAGGATTTCCCGTTCATGTGCCTCTCTTGAGTTGAAGAGCTTTGGATTGATAAAAACAGATTCTATGCCCATTTTTTCAGATTTTTTAAGTACAGGGGCATTCTCTTTATCAGATATCACTATTTTAATCTGTGCATTTATATTTCTTTTTTTTATCTGCTCAGCAATAGCCTGAAAGTTGGATCCCCGGCCTGATACAAGAAAGGAGATATTTTTTTTTCTTTTTTTCTTTTTTATAAATATCATAATCTATTCCTGATTTTGTTATTATAAATTTATACCTTAAATCTATTGAACCATTCAAAATCATCATTTTCAGCATAAAGTGTGATTATGTCACTGTTTTTGTGGATTAATGAAACTCTGTTGTTATCCGGTTCCGGTTTTCCATATCTTGCCATAATAGATGTGATAGCAGATAAATCTTTATCATCGATTTTTCCTTTTACAAAAACAGTAGGACCGCTAAACACAGGATATAGCATTGAATCAGCAAATTCTTTAATGTTTTCCAGATCCATGCTCTCTTTTTGATTTCTGGCTACAATTATTTTTGAATTTTTATCAGTTCTGAAATGGCGTCCAATTGTAGATAAATAGAGATCTATTTCTTTTACTTCATCTTCTTTATCAAAAATATCTTTAATCCTTGCAGCTATATTGTTATCTGTAAACAAACATCCTCCTGAAGGTGATGAATAATCAGTTATTCCGTATTGTGCAGCAAGTTCAAATTGTCGTTTCCTTCCTCGTCCATTTATATCAAGGAGTCTGGTTCTGTCTATTTTTCCTTCATTTTCTGCAATAGTAGGCTTTAAAATCCTGGCTGATAAGGGTCTTAAAAGTTTTCCTGCAAGGTTTGTATTTTTTTCTATATGTCTTAGAGTATGTTTTAGCTGTGACATAGGTCTTTGTCCTACCACTTCACCAGTTGCAACAAAATCAGCATTAAACCGTTCCATATATTCAGCAGCTTTTTTTATAAAAAAAATTCTGCAATCTATGCAGGGATTGATATTTTTTCCATATCCATGCATAGGATTTTTCAGCATTTCCAGGTATTCTTTACCGCACCTGTAAAATTCAAGTTTAAGGCCTATCTTCTTTGCCTGTTTAGCTGCATCAAGTTCATTTAAGTCAAAGTAGGGAGGATAAAAAGGGAGTACAAAGTGAAGTCCTATCAGATCAACACCCTGTTCCATAAGGAGTTTAGCAGCAAGTATGCTGTCCAGCCCTCCTGAATAGAGTAAAATCCCTTTTGCTGTCATGAAATTTCACCGTGATCTATTAATTGAATTTCAACAATTTCTCCGGGTGAAACATTTTCTATATTTGCAGGTAAAATTATCAGGCAGTTGGCATCGCTCATAGAAGTTAAAATTCCAGAGCCCTGGTCACCTGTTGTTTTTACATGGAATTCATTATCTATTATTGAATAAATTCCTCTTATAAAATGTTTTCTGCCAGATTTATCCTTTATTCCTTCAAGGAGTTTAGCTCCTATAACCGGTTTTTTAAGTTTATAAGCTCCAGACATTTTTAGCATTGCAGGGCGAACAAATTGCATAAATGAAACCATTACTGAAACAGGGTTTCCCGGAAGACCAAAAAAAAGTTTAGTGCCAATATTTCCAAATACTACAGGTTTTCCTGGTTTCATGAGAACTTTTTCTATTTTGATCTCAACACCAAGGCTTTTGAGTACATCAGGTACAAAGTCGTATTTACCCATAGAAACTCCTCCTGATGTAATGATAATGTCATATTTCATTGCTTCTTTAATTTTTTCAGTAGTTTCAGCAATGTTATCTTTAGCAATGCCTATGTAAAAAGGTTTACCCCCATATTTTATTATTTCAGAATAGAGAGTATAAGCATTGCTGTTCACAATTTGTCCTGTTTTATTAATGCTGCCAAGTTCAATTATTTCATCTCCTGTTGCAATGATTGCAATTTCAGGTTTTTTATAAACCTCAACTCTGTCTATATTTAATGAAGCAATTAGTCCTGCTTCTGCAGAATCTATTCTCGTTCCTTTTTTTAAAACAAGGTTACCTTTTTTTATGTCCTCTCCAGCAAAACGAATATTTTTATGTTTTTCAAAACTTTTGAATATTTTAACTGAGTCCTGGTATTCTTCAGTGTCTTCAAAAGGCACCACAGTATCAGCTCCATCTGGCACAGGTGCTCCAGTCATTATTCTTATTGCATTTCCAGGTTGTATTGTGTCACCTGAGTATTTTCCACCAGCCTGTATTTCAGATATAACTGATAAAATAACAGGATTTTTATATGAGGCTTTAGCAGTTTCAGAGTATATTACAGCATATCCATCCATTGCTGAATTGTTCTTTTGCGGTACATTTATTTCTGATATTATATTTTTAAAAAGAACTCTTCCTGTAGCATTGATAATATCCACTGTTTCTGAAATTTCTTTTGTATGAGTAGTATTCAGTATTATTTCCAGTGCATTACTTACTGATATCATTTTTTCCCATCCTGCATAAAATTAATTTTTTCTTTAAATTAATTTTTGATTATTTACAATAAAATTCATTTAAATCACTGTTAGTGTAAAGTAAAATTTTTAATGCCTTAATATTTGATTCAGCAAATATGTAAAATTAGCATAATATTAAAATATTAAGGCTTATTATAAAGTTTTTTCGTTGAAAATAAATATTCTTTTTTTAGAGTGTACTAAAATAATATACATAGAGGCGAATATGGATACAAAACTTGGTAATGAGAGTAAATATCGTGAGCGATATAGGGATCATCAATTTCTTTCCAATGATGTTCTAAGTGAAGAAATGGAAGTTGAATTTTTTACACAATTAAGATATCGCTTAAAAGAGGTAAGAAAGGATTTAAAAATCACTCAAAGGGAATTTGGTGAATCTGCAGGAATTGATAGAAGATATGTAGCAAAAGTTGAATGTGGATCGCAGAACCCTTCCTTTAAATTTATACGCTGTATTTCTATAAGGCATAAAATATCTCTTGATTGGCTTCTTTATGGAATAGGTGACAAGTTTGTTACGGCAGATGAAAAGAACTATGGTAAGGAGCTGGTTATTTTTAAGAAATTGCTCGATAAGGGAAGTCAGGAAGATATTGATGTAGTGATAAAAATGATAAATAAAATTGTACCATAAATTATTAATTTTTTTTTTAGGCATAGAGGTTGTATTTTAATTAAAAGCTAAGTAATTAAAGCTGATTATAAATAATAAAGGGGGCTTAAGGCCCCTTTATTATTTATAAAATGGCGGATAATTAGTTATTTTTCTTATATTTTCATATAGAGGTTTCATTTTTTTGTACATCTTCATGTAAACACTATGGTAAAGCTCGTTATATATTTTACTGTTTTCCCTGGATGGCTCAAACACCTCTCCTAATCGGGTCATTTCCTTTACAGCTGTATCAAAATTGCTGTGAAGTTTTAAGCCTACAGCAGCATCTATTGCAGCACCCAGGGCTGATGTTTCATAGGTGTGTGGTTTTTCTGCAGCTTTGTTGAATATGTCTGCTGTAAGCTGTATTGCTGTTCTGCTTTGTGATCCTCCCCCGGAGACTCTGATTTTATCAATTTTAACCTTAGTCTTTTTTTCTGTTCTTTCAGCTCCTTCCCTTAATGCATAAGAAAGGCCTTCTAATATTGCTCTATAAACATGAGCGCGTGAATGCACATCGCTAAATCCAATTATTGCTCCCTTTGCTTCAGGGCCAGGAACTTTTACTCCGGGTGACCAGAAGGGCTGGAGCATAAGGCCCATTGATCCTGCTGGAATTGCTCCTGCCATTTCATCCAGAATTATTTCAGGTTGTATTTTTCTTTTTTTTGCTAAAAGTATTTCCCTGTGTGCAAACTCATTTTTAAACCAGCTGACCATCCAGTAGCCTCTGTATATCATTACTTCAGTGTTATAAAATCCAGGAATAGCACTTGGATATGGCGGTAACATGGGAATTAATTCTATATATTTGGGCCCGGTTGTTTCTATAGTTGCAGTTGTTCCAAAGCTAAGGCAGGCAATGTCCGGGGTTGTACATCCTGAGCCAAGAACTTCACAGGCCTTATCAGCAGCAGCTGCTATAAGGGGGAGCCCTGCAGGAATACCAGTTTCTTTTGAAGCTTTAGTTGAAATATAACCCATAATCTCTGAAGGTTTAACCAGGTCAGGAAGTTTTTCTTTTTCAATTTTAAACATGGACCATTTAAAATCGTTTTTTTTGCACCAGTCCTGTTTCTTAAAATCAAAAGGAACATATCCAACCTGGTTTCCTGTGGAATCGGTAAATGTGTCAGTAAGTTTATATGTCAGATATCCGGAAAGAAATAAATATTTGTATGTTTTATCCCATATTTCAGGTTGATTTTGTCTTATCCAGTTTCCTTCACATTCCATAACAGCATAAATTGCTGAATCATAGAGGTTGAGTCCTTTTAAAGCTCCTTTAAGAAGAAAAGGGGGCCAATCCTCTTTTTCTGCCATTCTTCTGTCCAGCCAGATAATAGCAGGTCTTAGGGGTTTGCCATCTTTGTCAAGGTTGATCATTGTATTGCGTTGTGTTGTTATTGTAACGCCTTTAATGGATTCTTTTTTTACAGGGAGATCCTGCATCATTTTTTTGCATGTCAATTTAAGGTTTTTCCAGAAATATTCCGGATCCTGTTCTGCCCAGCCTGGATTAACAGAAAAGTATGGTTCAATTTCTGTTTTTACTATTTTCAGAATATTTCCCCTTGTATCAATCAGGGCTGTTCGTATTGATTGGGTTCCGGCATCTATGGAGAATATGCATTCATTTGACGATTGTTTTTTGCGGGGCATGTAATGCACTCCTTGTTTTTATATTTCAGCTGTTTTAATGGCTGAATCTAAATTATTGCAAATAGTTACATATTCAGTTAATCCTACAATATCCAGGACTTTTATCATATGATCTGAAAGTCCTGTAAAAATAAATTTACCATTTGTTTCCTGATGATTTTGAAGAATTTTAATAAGGCCGGAAATTCCAGAGGAGTTAATGTATTTTGAATTATTAAAATCAAAAATTAAAGTGTTTGAGGAAACAGTTTTTTTTATTTCATAATAGGCTGCCTGAATTTTTTCACTGGAATTAGCAGTTATATCTCCTTTTAAAAGAATCACAGGGTATGTTTTGCTAATATCCCATTGAATTTCAAAGCTATTCATTAGCTATAGCACCTCATTTATTTTTCAGGGCATTATAGGGTGTATTATAATCACCCCTAGCGTTCCATAAAGTATAACCGTTTTGTCCGCTATCCATAGCTGCATTAATCTGATTATTTATATAACCTGGTCCCCATGTGGGAGAAAGCAGATTAAATGCCTGTAAATAGGGACGCAGATGCACTGAGCTGTGTGCCAGTTTTTTTGCCCTTTTGCCAGCATCATATACAAGCTTATATGATCGCATTTTTCTTTCGCCCTTCATATAGAAATTTTTGCCAAAATGTGATGGATAAATCATTGGGCATATTATATCCACTACATGTGACATGGCTTCCATATCCTGTCCTATCCAGTTGCCAAAATGATACCAGGAATTAAATCCGTATATATCTACAGATATTTGAACATTTATATTCTCTTTAACTTTAGTTAAAAAATCAATCATTATTTCTGATTTGTAAGTGTCATTATCCTTTCTGTGAGTATAATTACAAAGATGTACGGGTCCGTCAGATGGGAACCTTATATAATCGAACTGAATTTCATCAAAGCCCAGCTCTTCAAGCTCCTTTGCGAGCTCAATATTGTAGTCCTGAACGAATTTTGAAAAGGGATCAACCCAGTATTCATGTTCTGTTCCTTTCCATGGAGTACCGGTTTTTTTGTTTTTTATTGCATACTTTCCATTATATGCCCTGTACATTTTATTGTCTTTAAAAACAACTATTCTTGCAATAGAGTATATATTGTGTTCTTTTAATTTTTTTAGTACTTCACCAATTTTTAACGGGCTTTTCACAGATTTTATTTCAGCAGCAGTTTTACTTTTAGCAGAAAAATATATGTTTCCAAAGTCATCCTTCATATCTATTACAAATGCGTTTATTTCAGTTTCATCAGCGATTTTTATATAATGGTCAATATTTTTCTTTATAGCCGGGATACTCAAATAAATTGCCTTTTTACCAGCAGCAAGGTCATTTCTTTTTTTTATTTCTTTTTGTTCAGTTATTGTTGAAAGAGGGGGAAATGTATTCTTTGTAGATATAATTGTTGCTGAAACAATATTATATTTTTTTTTGCTTTTGCTTAATATGGACTCAAGTGTATTGTCATGGATAATGTTCCCTTTATCATCAGATCTGAAAAGCTTTCCCTCTGAAGTATAAAAAATGCGCTTATTCTGTATGGATATATCATCAATATTATGTTTATTTTCAATATCTGCAGATTCCGCTAAATACTCAAAGTTTTTTGAATTTTTATTCTTCCAGTAAATTCCTGATCCAAAAAAGAAGCCTGCATATAATCTGTCTGGATCTGCATAAAGCGATGTTAACTGCTCTGTAAATGTAAGAGTGCCTGAGTATGGCTCTCCTGGAAGTTTTTTTCCTGCATGGATAAAACCCGATCCATTATATTCAAATATTCCATTAAACGATGTGCCGGCATAAATTTTAGCTTTGCTAATTGCCAGTGCAGTTATATAATTTCTTTCATGAAGTCCGTTTTGAGTTAGCTTTTTCCATGTTTTTCCATTGTCAGGGGAATGGTAAATATTGTGTTTTGTTGCTACAACAATAGATTGCGGATT
>CAZYPA010000036.1:0-23119 GCA_964649175.1 uncultured Leptospirales bacterium
TCCCTTTTCTTATTATAACTTGACAATCAAAATATTTAATTATTAACTAGAATTGATTTTATTTTAACAGGTTTAAATATGAATAATGTAGTTGAAAGAGTTAATCGTATTATAGCACGTCAGCTTGAAATAGATGCTGATAAACTTTCAGATGATGCTTCTATTCTTGAAGATCTGGGAGCAGACTCTATAGATAATGTTGAACTTATTATAGCATTTGAAGTGGAGTTTGATATTGAGATTACGGAGAAAGATGCTGAAAGACTTTTAACTTTGAAAGATATTTATGATTATATTGGAAAAAGTTTAGAGATTGCATGAACGCATAAAACCTATATCATGACTGTTAAAAAAAAAGACCCCGATAACCTGGACAAGCAAAAACATCATTCCAGACAGCTAACTGCGCTTCAAAACAGAATTAAAGTTAAATTTAAAGAAAAATCGCTTCTTAGTCATTCTTTGATTCATAGATCTTATGTAAATGAGTCAGGTAATGGGAAAATGAATGATAATGAAAGGTTAGAGTATCTTGGAGATTCCGTACTTGCCCTTGTTGTAAATGAATACATTTATAACAGGTTTTATGATTATCCTGAGGGTGATCTTGCAAAAATAAAATCCGCTGTTGTTTCAGAAACAACTTTGGCAAAAATAGCCAGAGAAATAAACCTGGGCAGTTTTCTTATTATGGGCAAAGGAGAGGAGCAGAGCGGTGGAAGAGACCGAACATCAATTCTGGCGAATTCATTTGAGGCATTAATTGGTGCGGTTTATCTGGACTCAGGTCTAAAATGTTCCAGGAAATTTATTTTATCCTTTCTTAGAAAAGAAATAGAAAGAATCGATAATATGTCATATCTTCGTGATCCTAAAACTACTCTTCAGGAATATGTGCAAAAGAAATATAAGGAAAGGCCTATATATGAAGTTGTTGAGGAAAGGGGCCCGGATCATAGAAAAGAGTTTATAGTGAGATTAATAATAAATGGCAAAGAGGCAGCAGTTGGTACAGGTTCGAGCAAAAGGAAAGCAGAAATGAATGCTGCTGAATTTATTCTTAAAAGTATAAATGAAAATGGTGGAGCAATTTAACCATGCAGGGAAGAGATATAAGGGTTAGAGTTGCAGGTGTTCTTATACATGAAGAGAAACTGCTTCTTGTTGCTCATAAAAAAAATAAAGATATTTACTGGCTTTTACCCGGAGGCGGTGTTGATTTTGGTGAATCCCTGACTGAAGCTCTTGAACGTGAATTTTTTGAAGAACTTAATATTAAAGTTAAGGTAAAGGAGTTGCTCCTTATTTCAGAGACAATATTTCCCTCCGGGGAGCGTCAGATTTTGAATGTCTGTTTCCTCTGCAATTATATTTCAGGGGATTATCAACTTGGTGCAGAGCAGAGACTTTATGATTTTGGGTTTTTTACCAGAGAAGAAATCAGTAATATTATTATTTTGCCTCCTCACAAGAAAGAGCTTTTGGATATTATGGCAGGAAACAGAAGTGCCAGGTATATAGGAAAAATATGGGGTGATATATAAAGGGAGGCTTTTATGACCCAGGCGCTTAATTATTCATTAGGGGAGTTTGAAGGTCTTAATATTCTTGATATTTCAGGCTATCTTACTTCTAATACAGCTGATTCCTTTAAGTCTATAGTATATAATCTGGCTGAAATAGATAACCTTCTTATAAACGCAGAAAATATTGATTTTGTTACCTGTGGAGGGCTTAGTGCTCTTCTTGAAGTTTCATATTATGCAAGAGATAAAGGGAATAGGGTGGTTATTGTAGCTGCTAATAATGATCTTATGGAGCAGGTTGATTATATTGAAGCATATAGACATCTTATTTTTGCCTCATCTATTGAGGAGGGACATAGCAAAGTGGAGTTATATACTTAAAATTATTTTATTCTTCAATAATTTGAAATTCGTTTTTACCTGTAATAATGTTTTTAATCATAACAAGCTTTGTCCTGAATACAGCTTCTATTATTTCAGCTGATATATTTTCAGGACTTGTATCCTCTATAATTCTTCCATTATCTATTATTATTATTCTATCACAGAGATTTGTTATAAAATTAATATCCCCGGAAGATATTATTATATTCTTCCTATTTCCCGATGCATATTTTTTTAGAACAGTAAATATGTTTTTTCTCTGATTGATGTTCAGGCATCTTTCCGGATTATCAAGGAGCGTAATATCGCTTTGATGGGCAAGGACTTTTCCTATTCTTGCTATTTGTAAATAGGAATGAGAAAGGGTTTTCAGTTTATTGTTTTTATTATTTTCCAGATGGAGTTTTTGAATAATATCTTCAGTCAGGTGATGATCATTTTCATCATAGGGGTTTAAGAATCTTTTATAAAGCCATCTTCCACTCAAAATAAAGTTATATAAAGTCGACTCTTCATTAAATTTCCCCTTATCCAGGTCATCTAACACTACCTGTTTATTAAGGATATTCACTGGAATTGAAGATAGTTCAGTTCCATTTAATTCAATTGATCCTGTATAATTTTTTAACTTGCCTGCAAGAATTTGCAATAGAGTTGTTTTTCCTGAACCAGGGGGCCCGCAAATACCTATAATTTCCATCTCCTTTAATGTCAGGGAAATATTATCAATTACAGGTTTTTTCGATATGAGATAGGTTAAGTTTTTTATTTTTATCATATTTTTATTTTTTTATGAAATGATTATAATTTACTGTGTTGTTTCTTCCTTATCCTGAACTGTAGAATTTGAAACAGTTTTTTCTGCTTCTATTGATTCTACAATTGGACGTAGATATAGATTCTTTAAGGCTTTACTTTTTAAATCAGGGTTGTATAGTAAATTTTTCAATATTGCTGATGCTTTCTCCTTGTCCCCTCTTTTGGCATATGCACTGCTGAGGAGAAGCCTGTCTTCGTTATTAAGGGATATGCTTTCAAATATCTCTATTGCTTTGTCATTGTTTGAAAGATAGTAATTTGAACGTGCTGAAATTATTAAGGCATTATAATCTTTTTTAAATTCATTGATTGTTTCAGATACAACAAGGGATCTGGAATAATTATTTTTATCATAGTGGGCGTGCATAAGAATAGTAAAAGCGCGCATATAGGGTTTTACAGCATCCGGATTTTTTTTATCAATTGTATCAAAGAGACGGTCAAAATATGACACATATTTCCAGTCTTTATTGCGATAATGTATGCTTCCTGTCTGGAAAAGTACAAAGGAATTATCTTTTGCAACAGACTCAGCCTTTGCAAGGGTTGTGAGTGCATCTTCGAAATTATTTTTTTTAATGTATATTGCAGAAAGGATGAGTAGAGGATCTAGATTTTTTTTAATATTTATTGAATCCAGAGCGTTCTTAATATCTTCTTCAGCACGGTCCAGGTCAGAAAGATGAAAGTAGCAGGTGCCCCGTTTTATTAACGTATTGTTTAATTGTGTTTCGTTAATAAATCCGTAGTCAATTGCATTTGAAAAATTGTTTGCAGCAGTTCTATAGTTTCTGTTTTTAAAATTTATATCACCAACAATAAGCTGCAGATCATAATAGAATGGTATTTTGGCTGTAATCTCACTCAGGTAATAAAGGGCATCATTTTCATTTTGCTCTTTATATGCCTTCATTCCAAGTTCGAATTTTGGAGCAAGAAAATTTCTGTCCAGATTTATTGCTTCTCTAAAGTTTTTTTCTGCTTCTATGCTATCCCCTTTTTTATGGAGTTCCATTGCAGCTTTATATTTTTCAATTGCCTCCTGATTATTTGTCCATAAAAGCCGGTTTGTAAGAGAATCGATTTTGTTTTTTGCAGATGAGGTCCCTGTTTTTCTCCATAATTCTTTGCAGTAAGTAACTACGCTGTTGTAATCATTTTTCTCTTCTGAAAAAATAATCAGATTCCAGTAGGCATTTATCATGTATTTTCTTGTCATATCTTTTGTTACTGCGGTTTTAAAATATTCAGCAGCCTTGTCATAATGATTTTCAATTTTTTCGATTTCACCAAGAAAATAATAGGAGTCACCTCTGCCAGATGATTCTACATCTTTTAGGAAAAGCTCCCGGGCTTTTTCATAATTCCTATAGACATAGGCATTTCTCCCAAGTGAGTGGTAGTCCTGTGCAATCAGTGGAGAAGCAAATAAGGTTAATATGAGTATCAGGGAGATTCTTTTTTTCATCTTATGGCCATTTTTACAGGATTCATGCATTGTTATTAAGGTGTAAAAAATAGTTCCATTTGTCAAGTGTTAACATGATCAAAAATATTTTAGGGGCAGATGAGATCCAGGAATTTCATCTGCCCTGACAATTATAGCTTTTTAATGTTTTCTAAAACAAACCTGTCTATTGCGTTTGTTGAGTCAGATGACCACAAAACCGCCTCTTGTATTTGAGATTGAGTCCCTCCATTTTTACTATCCAGGGATTTTCTTTTTTCAATATCAGAAATAAAAACTGAAAAGATATACTTCTTTCCGGAGTTTGCGTAGAAAAAACCTGTTAAAGCTGATGCGAAAAATATGTTTCCGGTTTTTGCATAAACTCTCATTGCTGCATCAGGGTTATCCATCCTTGTAGTCATAGTTCCTTCCAAACCGGATAAAGGCAGGTAAAAACTGGTATCTTTTCCATGCAGCATTTTTTTGTCAGCATATATCAATATAGCTGCTGCCTGCTCAGGTGTAACACGCCCTGCTGAAGTCAGCCCAGAACCGTTTCCCAGGTGAAAATCTGACCAGTCTATTTGGGTGAACCGTTCTTTATAAAAATTCATTAAAGGCTCTATGAAGTTTTTGTATTCACCTGTTGCTTTGATAATTGAGGTTATTGCCATAAGCTCAGCAGTTGTGTTGTTGCTGTAGTGCAGCATATCCCTGATAATTGAAGATATACCTGTACTTTTTGTAAGGGTAATCTTTTTTGTTTTTGACGGAGCAATGCCTGTTTCCGGATCAGGTATTTTGATACCATGAATTTTACAGATTTCTTTAAATGTCCATGCTGTAAAAAGCGCTGGATTTTTAACAGGCAGAGGTTGTCTTGGCATTACTACTTTTTCAGGGAAAGCCCATATCTCCCTGGTGGAATTGCTGCTGAATTTTACAGGACGATAAGCTGAGAAGCCACTGTAACAGGTTGTACTGTGAAGATTGTTGGGCGGCATAATACTATATCCGGTTACACGGCCTTCACTGTTTTTTAACTGCACAGAATAAACGAGGTTGTTGTTGAGGTTCAGGGCGCTAAGACCTGTATTGTATCTTGCTTCAGGGGACATATTTTCATCTATCACGCTCTTGCCAGGGAAAAGGGATTCATCATAAAAAAAAGATCCCTTTACATGTTTAATTCCCTTTGCCTTGAGTTGTTCTACAAGCTCAATAAGCTTCGCGATTGAAAGGGTGGGATCACCTGAACCTCTTAGATATAGATCTCCATTAAGTTGATTGTCTTTAATTTTTCCAGTATATAGTATTGCTGTTTCAAAGTTAGCTTCTTTTTTGAAGTTTTCAAGTGCATAAATGGCTGTAAAGAGCTTTGTAACAGAAGCAGGTATAAAGCTCTTTTTACTATTGTGAGCTTTAACAACCCTGTTTTCAGATATATCATAAATTAAATACCCATAAGCAGAGGAGGGGAAGCTGCCTATTTTATCATTAGCTGTTTCTGCTGGGATTTGCAGGGCTATATCTTCAGGGTTTATCTGGTTTTTGCAGCCTGAACAAAGAAGGATAAGTGTTAAAATAGCAATGACAAAGATTGCGGACCTGTTAATTTTGAGTTTCAATTTTTTATTCCTTTAAACAGTAAAGTAATTTTTTAATGATTCTTTTAGAAAAAATTGGCAATGATTTTTATTTAGTCAAGAAATATTAAAAAGAATTTTTTTCTATAATGTTTGACTTATATTGCTATACCGTTATTTTGCATAAATATTAATCTCCGGAGGTGTTCATGGCATCGCTTGTAAGATCAACAGGTATAGTGGCTCTTTCAACTCTGTGCAGCCGGATCCTTGGTCTTGTAAGGGATGTGTTAATGGCTGCAACTTTTGGAGCTGTAAGAACTGCTGATGTTTTTTACATAGCTTTTATGATACCGAACCTTTTTAGGCGACTTGTTGCAGAAGGTGCTTTGACCATATCCTTTGTTCCTGTTTACACAGAATCCCTTATTGTAGAAGGTGAAGAGGAGGCATTAAAACTCGCACAAAAAACTCTGACAATTCAGTTTGTAGCTATATTCCTTATAGTTTTGCCGGGAATTATTTTTACACCCCATATTATGAAATTATTTTTTGGCAGGGCTGATTCTGCTGAAATTTTTAATTTATCAGTGAACCTTACCAGGTTCATGTTCCCCTATCTTTTTTTTGCCGGCTTTGTGGCATTTGCAATGGGTTTTTTGAATTCAAGGGGACATTTCTTTGCTCCTGCTTTTTCACCTGTATTGCTGAATGTGGGAATAATTACAGGGATAATTATTTTTAGTCTTTTTTTTAAAGAGCCGATCTTTGGTGTTGCTTTAGGAGTTATTGTTGGAGGGATTTTTCAGCTGCTTTTGCAAATACCTTATATGATAAAGGAAAATTTTAAATTGAAATTTTCTTTTGACCTGAATCACCCTGGAATAAAAAAGATATTCAGAATGCTTGGCCCTGCATTGTTTGGTATAGCAATTTATCAAATAAATGTGCTTGTGGGCAATCTTCTTGCAACAATGCTTCCAGCAGGTAGTGTTTCATATATTTACTATACAAGCAGATTGACCGAGCTTGTGCTTGGAGTTTTTATTGTTTCAATAGGCAATGTGATTTTGCCTGAAATGTCCAGGCTTTCTCTTCTTGAGGATAGGAGCAGGTTTAAAAAACTGTTTTCTGATTCTGTATCTTCTGCACTGTTTCTTGCTGTGCCTGCTTCTGCTGCTTTAATTGTTGTTGGCCTTCCTGTTATATCAGTGGTGTTTATGCGTGGCAGGTTTACATTTGTTGATGTTGGCTTAACTCACTTTTCTCTTGTTTATGCAAGCCTTGGCATTGTATTTGTTGCAATTCTAAGAATTCTCGTTCCTGCCTTTTATTCCATGAAGGATACTAAAACTCCGGTTTATTCAGCAGCAGTATCATTTGTAATCAATGCATCACTTGGATATGTTTTAATGCATACTGCTCTTAAGCATGCCGGGCTTACCCTTGCTGGTAGCATAGCAGCAGCAGTTCAGGTAATCATCCTTTTTGCTGTACTGAAAAAAAGAATAGGTGCAATAGACTGGAGAGGAATAGGTGGTTCATTCTTTAAGTACATTACAGCAGCATCAGCAATGTCTATTGTAATATACCTGATTGCAGGTTTTGCAGACTGGCAGAATGACAGCTTTGTTTTCAGGATGTTGATTATTGTCCTGATAATAATTTCCGGCTCTGCTGTGTATTTTTTAGCATGCTACATCCTCCGCTCAAGGGAGATGCTTTATTTGTCTGAAAAAATAAAAAATAAACTTATTTCAAAGCCTCAGAAGCTTTAAGAGCCAATGCTGCAATTGTTAGGCTGGGATTTACAGAGCCTCCAGAAGGCATTACGCTTGCATCTATTACATAGAGGTTGTCC
This sequence comes from uncultured Leptospirales bacterium, assembly GCA_964649175.1. Lineage (GTDB taxonomy): Bacteria > Spirochaetota > UBA4802 > UBA4802 > UBA5550 > JBBAGC01. The sequence goes on from CAZYPA010000036.1 coordinate 7,627, forward strand.
ATTCCCCATACTTTACAGTTTTCATCAACAACTGAATTTGACGGGTCAGTGCCCATCCTGCATGTTGCAAGCCCATGAGAAAATGTTTCAATAGGCATGGAATAGAAAAATAGAGCTCCTGCTTTTTTGAGTATTTTTTTTGCCTCAGAATAGAGGGCATCTCTTGCTGCTAAATCCCTTTTATTATACCTGTGAAAAACCTGTAAATCAGGCACTCCATATTTGTCTGTTTTTGCTTGATCAATAAACACCCTGTTTTCAAACTGAGGGGTGTCTTCTGCAATACAAAGCAGGTTTATGAGATAATCTGACACAACAGCAGCTATGTTCTTTAATCCCCATGGAGCATTAGCCTTGATTACACCTTTGCCAATGCTTGAAACATCCTGGAGAAGTCCCCATGGACCTTCAGGTTTTCTATTCCCTTTAGGATCTCCATTGTAAAAATCAGGTATGCCTATCTGTTTCTGGAGTGTTTTTTCAGTGTTGGATTTGGAAAGGAATATTCCTGCAACAACCCCATTTATGTGGCGCATTAAATGCCGTCCTATGTTATTATTGCCGGTAAGTTTATCAATGCCGGAAACAAGGAGAAGGTGAGGTGAGGACAGGGCACCCCCTGCTACTATTATATTGTCACCTGCTACAGTAAATTTATTATTAGTACGCTGTTCTATAATATCAACTGAAACAGCCCTGTTCTTTACTGTGTTTATTTTTACAGCTCTTGCCTGATCAAGAATATCAATGCCTTTCTTTTTTGCTTCAGGCAGAACAGTTACTGTAAGGTCATTTTTTGCTTCGATTTTACAAAGGTAATGATCGCATGTTGAACATAATATACATTTTTCTTTGCCATGCTTTCCTGAGAAGTTAATTGCCATTGGAAGAAAAAAAGGATTTAGCCCCAATTTTTCTGAAGCTTCCCATAGTTTTTTTGATGGTAATGAAAGTTTTGTGCTAGGCGGCTGTGGATAGTCTCCTTTCATTGGAGGCTCTGTAATATCCTTTCCCTTTATTCCTGCTATTTTAAGAAGTTCTTCTGCTTTAGTATAATATGGTTCCAGTTCCTTATACCCATAAGGCCAGGAGCATGAGGAGTCTCTTATTGCTCCATCCAGGGCTGGAGCTCCTTTAAAATCTTCTTCACGCATTCTGAATGAAACAGCACCATAAAGAGTGGACATTCCTCCTACTGTATCATCAGGCCACATTGTATCTATCTGCCCTTTTTTTTGATCTACATAAAAGGGTGTTTCACCCCTGTACATTGGATCTTTGAGATGGAGCTTCACCTCGTCCCAGCATGAATCATCTCTAACAGGCCATTTCCCTCTTTCAACTATTAATACATCTTTCCCTGCTGAAGCAAGGGTATGAGCTGCTATTGATCCGCCAAATCCTGATCCAATAATTATATAATGATACTTTTTTTTCAGGTTCATTTTTGCCTCAATATAGGTTCAAAGGTATTTGTGAAAGTTTGAAACAGCCGGTTTTTAAAACCAGCTGTTTTGAGGATGATTATCTAAAGGGCCATATACCAACCTGGTACATTCGTATTAATAAAACAAGGTAGGCTCCGCCTTCAAGTATCCATGTCCATGCCTGCTGATATGTTCCTTTAAAGCTTACCCAGCCAAAATATCCTGTATCAGCCCAGAGATTAAAGGTGTATCGCTTTTGTGAAAATGGAAGAAATAGAGGGAGCCCAACGCTGCTAGGCATATCTGCCAGATAATGCAGAAAAATGCTTAGCCAGAAAATAATCCCCCATCCGGGATTTATAAGAAAGGCAATAAGCCCTGCAAGAAATCCTATTATTATTGAGTGAGACCAGGTGCAATGAAATTTTTTAGGGGCCAGACCAGCCATGATAAGAAATCCATCAAAGTTTGGAAATTCATGTGCTATAAGTGACACAAGTACACTTTCAAGTGAAAAGGCTTCTATTTGTCCATTTGTTAATTCAGGTGCAAATGAAGATATTGTTAATGCTACTGCTACATGTCCAAGTTGCATTTAATCCTCCAGTATATTTATGAATTGATTGATGTCTTTTAAGTTTTCAAAATAATAATCGGGTTTTTCATTAAGAAGATGCTCTGTCTCTCCCCACCCGGTTCCAACAGCAATGGATACAGCACCTGCGTATTTTGCGCAGCGCACATCATATATAGTATCTCCTACAATATAGGTGTTTGTGAAATCAACATCCTTATTGAATTTTTCAGATACCCGTTTTCTTGCTACTTCAGGAAGGAGATCCCTTATGGGAGCATCATCTCCAAAAGCACCAAATGAAAAAAACCGGTTAAGATTCGCGCCTTCCAGTTTTATTCTGGCACTTTTTTTGAAATTTCCTGTTAAAAGGCCTAGGAAAATATCTTTTCTCTTAGCTAATATTTCAAGTATTTCAATTATTCCAGGGAAAATAATAATTCCAAATTCTTCTATATTTTCTGCAAGGTAAAAGAAATATCGTTCTTTAAGGGCTTCAGTTTTTTCAGCGATTTCTTCTTCAGATATTCCCATTATTTCAAGGGATTTTTGAAGAATAAGAGGATCTGTTTTCCCCTGAAAATCCAGTTTTTCCATTCTGCCTGTAGTACCAAATATTTCCCTGGTAGCCTTAATAAGTGAGGCTCTGCCTGCTTTGTTGCAGTTTAGAATGGTGCCGTCAATATCAAAGAGGACAGTTTTAATTGTTTTGCCCCCTTTGCTCTTCTTCCATCACCCTGGCAACCTGATCTGCCGGATCCTCCTCCTGAATATAAAAATTAATTTTGCTGTACATATTTTTAATTTGTCTGGAGTAGGGGTCAAAAAGCATTGCTATTCCCATTGAAGGAAAAAATGCAATAAAATAAAGAAGGATGCTTTGGCCAGATGTAAAGGGTCTGGCATCCTTTTCAAATATCAGAATAACAAGAATAGAGAGAATCCCTGTAATAACTAGTGCAAGTATTGGCGTTCTTTTTAACATAGGATATCCTTTAAATTGAATTGTGGATAATCTAATTATATGCTAAAATGATTCAATTGTTTTTTTGTTTTTTGCGATCTTAATTTAATATAATGCTCAGAGCAAAGGGCTTTAGTTTTATGTTATTGCTTTACAAATATAATGTTTTTGATGAGATGGTAATGTAATTTTTAATGGAAGGTCCAATGTTATGCAAAAAAGCGGTTCCAGGAAGAGAAAACGTGATGTGAATAGATTTTACATGGAATTACTTCCTCTGGATGTGTTTCCTGAAGAATCTGTTTTATATGAATTCAATAAGAGGCGGGTTCCCAGCATTCTTCTTGAATTTGCTGAGCCTTTAACATCCGGAGTTGATGAAGAAAACTTTTTTCAGTTTAAAACAATGATATATTTTGCAGCCATAGCATGGAATTTCTCTTTTTTTAAACAGGGGGAAGAGCGAAAAAATGCTTTAGACAGATTTTTGCTTAATAATGAAGCATTTAGCAATGAGAATAAAACAAAAATGTATAATATTGTCGATAATCTTTCATTGAGGAAAAGAAAAACTTTTTGGCAGTATGATTTTCTTTTTATAGATTTCGAGATTTTAAAAGCTGAAAAAAATTCAACAGTTATGGCAAAGGGCATACCCTTTGATATGATAAATGTTTTTTCAGCATTTGGTTCAGGAGTTACTCTTTCTCAACCTGAGAATCCTGGAAATAATCCTAAATAAAAATTTAAATTATTATATAAAACCATGTCTTTAATAGATAATAATTGTAATATTATTCTTATAGGTTCATCAACCGGCGGATTGCCAATAGTTGAATTTATATTGAAGAAAATAAATATAGAAAAATTTTCTGTTCTAATAGCACAGCATATGCCTGAGGGATTTACTGAAAAATGGGCTGAAAGGCTTGATATGCAGACTCCCTTTGAAGTGTCAGAAGCTGTGCAGGATGATGTTGTTAGCCCTGGCAGGGCTTTTGTTGCTCCAGGGAATAAGCATTTGCTTTTAAGCAGTGGATACAGGCTTGCCTTGAGCAATGACCCTCATGTAAACAGATTCAGGCCTTCAATTGATGTTCTTTTTGAATCTGCCCTGACCTATCCTATGAAAAAAATTTTTGCGCTAATTCTTTCAGGTATGGGTACAGATGGAGTTAAAGGAATTATTCGGCTTAAAGAGAAAGGTGCGGTTACTATTGCTCAGAATGAAGAAACTTCAATAGTTTTTGGAATGAATCAAAAGGCAATCCAGGAAGGGGGGGTGTCCTATGTGATGTCTCCTGATGAAATGGTAGAATTTTTTAACAGAATATAATATAAATCAGGTCCAGGTTAAGAATAAGCTTTTTATGATTATCCTTGAGAAAAGCAGTTTTATATTGCTATTCCCAGCTCGTTGTTCCTCTGGTAAGCTCCTTTCCTGTATCCTTGCAGATTAGCTTGTGAATGATTATATTTTCTTTTTCATTTCTTTCAGCTTGAGAAATTACTGTTTGTCCATAGTGTGTTTCACCACGAAAATTTAGTGAAATATCAATAAGCTTTTTCCCCTCATTCATATCTTCTCCTGTTTCAAGAATCCATGATGCGTAAATTGAGTTATTGACATGTCTGTTCATGTCCAGGTCATTACGCCTTACAGGAAATTCCTTTTCGTTATCCAGTCGGGATATTTCTGGAATTGATGCGAAGTATTCTTCAAGAGCTCTTTCCTGTATAAGAGGATAATCCGGGAAAAGCAGGGAAGGAGCAATTGCTTTTCTTTTAGAAGTGTTCAAAAGCATCCATGAGCTGGTGCCTTTCATTATAATATTATCTTTATTATCTTTAACAAGAAATTCTCTTATTGCATAGTGGTTTATTTCTCCGAATCTCCATGTTGTAATAGTAAATTTTTCAAAGAGAAAGGGAAGTTTTAAGATGGAAAGCCTGTACCTTGATATTACCCAGGTGTACCCTTTTGCAAGTACATCTATTCCGCCAAAACCAACGGCGTTTGTGTGTGCGCCAGCAAGTGTCTGGAAGCAGTTGAAAATAGAGGGAATTTTTATAGTTCCACCAGGTCCTGCATCATGAAGCCCTACAGTAAAAGATAATGAATGACTCTTTTTCATTTTTTCCCATCATTTTCAAGTATGCTATAATACTCTTCCCAGGCTGCTTCTATATTTTTTGCTTCTTCAGCATCAAGCTTTTCAATAATAAAACCTGCGTGTACAAGAACCTTATCGCCTGTTTTAATCTCAGGAATCATTGCACAATTAACTGTTGTTTCAACACCATTAGCTATAGCAGTGGCATAGTTTCCTTCAATATTTTTTATTTCCATTGGTATTGCAAGGCACATGTTTTTCTCCTTTTAAGCTTGTTGTTCCTGAAAATTGTCCCTGTTTCATTAACAGATTCTGGGAAGCTGTTCTTCTATCAGAAGAGGGAGAAAACGCTTCCCGCCAATAAAGGTGTTTAAATAAACTTTTCCCGGATAAGCATTGTCTATGGTTCCAATAATAGCTGCATTTATGCCCAGATGGTGTTTTTTTAATTCTTCAACAATTGAACTAGCATCTTTTTCATCTGCAACAATAATAATTTTACCTTCATTTGCAATGTATAAGGGATCAAGGCCAAGAAGGTCGCATATTCCCTTTACTTCATTTTGTACAGGTACTGCATCTTCATCTATTGATGCTGAGAATTTTTTATTGTCACATATTTCGTTTAAAACTGAAGCAATTCCTCCTCTGGTAGCATCCCGTATAAATCTTATACTGCTTTGATATTTCATGGAAATACTGTTTATCATATTATTTAAGGATGCACAGTCAGATCTCAGGTTACTGGAAAACTTTAAGTCATTGCGCAGAGACATTATGGTGATCCCATGATCCCCCACAGTACCGCTTACAATTATTTTATCTCCTTCCTTTATATTATTTCTGAGAGGAGCATTGTTGAAAACTCCAATTCCTGCAGTATTGATATAAATTTTATCTCCTTTACCTTTAGGAACAACTTTTGTGTCTCCTGTTACGATTTTTATTTTTGCAATATCAGCTTCAATTTTCATTGAGTCCAGTATTTTTTCAAATGATTCAAAATCGAAGCCCTCTTCAAGTATAAGTGAGCATGACAGGAAAAGAGGGGTTGCTCCCATAACTGCAAGGTCATTTACTGTTCCGTTTACTGCAAGCTTCCCAATATCTCCGCCCGGGAAAAAAAGAGGTGTTACAGTATATGAATCAGTGGTAAAAGCTATTTTTGAATTGGGAAGGTCCAGAATAGCAGAATCATCTATCTGAATTGAGTCATTTCCAATTTTTTTCTTTATTATAGAGCTTATCATGTCATTCATCAGTTTCCCGCCACTGCCATGACCAGCCAGTATCTTTTTCATTATTTTCTCCAGTATTTATAATAAGCAGCGCAGGGGCCTTCGCTGGACACCATACAGGGACCAATTGCCCTTTCAGGCGAACAGCCTTTGTCAAATAGCGGACACTCAGGCGGAGTTATGAGGCCTCGCAATAAATCGCCGCATCTGCATCCTGGGTGTTCTTTAGATGCAGGCGGTGTAACAGGGAATTTCTTTTCAGCATCAAATAAACTGTATTTATTTTTAATTGCAAGACCGCTTGCAGGAATATTTCCCAGGCCTCGCCATTCTGTGTCTTTGATTTCAAAAACAGAGTCTACTATTTCCATGGCACGCAGATTCCCGCTATCTTTTACTGCTAAAGTATATCCGTTTTTAATTGTATTGTTTTTTTCTTCAATCATATCTATCAAAGACAAAACCCCAGTTATAAGATCAGCTGTTTCAAAGCCTGCAATTACTCCAGGTTTGTCATATTGATCTGCAATAAAACTCCAGGGTGATTTTCCTATAATGGAGGAAACATGACCAGGTATGATGAATCCATCAATTTTTACTTCATCATTATTAAGAATGGTATTAACTGCAGGTGGTGTAAGCTTGTTGCCGCACATAAGTGAAAAGTTTTTAATGCCCATTGCTTCTGCTTCAAGAAGTGTAATAGCTTCAGATGGAGTTGTTGTTTCAAAGCCCACACTTATGAGAATAATCTCTCTGTTTTTGTTTGCCTTTGCTATATTAAGGGCTTCTACAGGGGAATAGATTATCCTTATATCCATACCATTGCTTTTCTCAATAGCAAGGGAGCTGTATGAAGATGGAACTTTAATCATATCACCAAAGGTTGCAATAATAGCATTATATTTTTTTGCAATTTCAATTACCCTGTCCAGATATTTATTTGGAGTAACACAAACAGGGCATCCAGGCCCATTAATTAAAGTAAGTTTTTTTGGAAGTATATCCTTAACTCCGGTTTTAAAAAACTGGGCAGTGTGAGTGCCGCACACTTCCATAATCCGTATTTCCCTGTTAAGGGGGCGATTCTTTAGATGGTTTGCCAGTTTTTTTGTAAGTTCTTTGTTCATTTTTATTTATATTCTTTAAAAAAAGGTTATTCATTTTTTCTTTATAAAAAGAAGTTGCTTTCTAAAAAAACAAATCAATTCTGTCTTGTAAAGCAGTTAAATATTTTTATGACTTTATGTCAATATTAATGAAAAAGTTGAAGCTGGTTTAGCATATAAATGATATCCTGGTATATTGTTTATTCTATCCTCTGAGAGGCAGCTTAGGCAAGTATATTTTCGGAATTATTTAATGATCAATAAAAAGCAAATCACCAAAAAGAAAAGTAGTTTTGAAACTTTTCTAAACTACCTGGCTGTAATTATTTTTCCTTTTTCAATTATCGTACTTGAAGCAGTGCTTTTCCATCTTTTAATGGTGGTTTCAAATTATTTGCAAGCCACAACTGTAATATCTATTGCCCTTTTTGGAATTGCATTTGGCGGGCTTGTCAGCTTTTACCTCCTTCGATTCAGCAGAGCTCTGGTGATGAATACAGCTGCTCTTATTTTTATTCTGTCAATAGGTCTTTCCTATTACAGTATTGTGAGGCTTGATAATTTTAATTTTCCCTGGATGCTTATTTTTCCTTTCTTTTCCGGTTCTTTAATAGTTTCAGCTGTTTTTTCCAGAGCAAATTCGCACAAGGTTTATTTTATTGATCTTACTGCATCAGCCCTTGGGGTTATTTTCCCGATTATAACTGTTTATTATTTTAAGTCAGAAAATACCCTTCTTATGCTATCAATACTTCCTTTGCTTTATATTATTATGCAGCTTTTTACTGTAGAAAACAGGGTGTTAAAAATAACAGGGCAGATTATGTCCTTCATTTCGCTCGTTATTATTGTACTTTTTATATTAATGAATATTTATTTACCCGGTGCTATCAATGCAAAAGATTTTGAAGAAAAGGTTATTCCTTCTCTTAACAAAAAAATTGAACTGGATATTCTCAATAAAGCCTATAAAAAAGATAAAGATGGCTCAAAATATATTTTAAACACTGAGAATCCTGATCAGATCAGAATGGCTAAAAATATTCTTAACAGCTCATCCTTTTTTCCTTTTGTAATGGACTTGAGCTGTAATTACAAGCCCTCATTTTCCGCAGAAAAAAATTATAAAATTTATACTGAAAAACTTTCAAATTATACCTTTCTTTATTCAAGGGATAGTTTAATAGGACGCGTTGAATATATAACAAAGACAAATTTTGATTATTTTTATGTAAATAATGGTTCTTTTTTTGATAGAGTCATTTTTCGCGATAGAGGATCAAGGTTTGACATAAGATTTCCAAACTATATTGAGGATGCAAAGGTTTTTATAATTGGTGCATCAGCTGACGGTATTGTGAAATCCTTAAAGCGCCTTCCTGGCAAACCTGAAATTACAGGCGTGGAGTTTAATCCTATAATTCATGAAACCATGTCCTCCGGATATTTTTTTGAGAAATCTGAAAAGGCTTATGAAAATACAACAATTCATCGCACTGAAGGAAGGGCATACCTTAGAAGTACTGATGAATCTTTTGATATGATCACTCACATGAATAATCACGCAGAGCATGGGGCAATTTGTTCAATAGCTCCTGAGTATTTGCACACTACTGAAGCAATACAGGAGATGCTTGGCAAGCTCACAGACAGGGGAATTCTTGTTTATGAAGAGATCCTCTGGAGCACAAGGGCTCACTGGTTTTTTTATAAGTTTGTGAATACCATAGTTCATGCTTTAAAAAGTATGGGTGTGGAAAATCCGGAAGATCATATTTTGATTTATCAGTGGGATTACTGGAATTATACCAGGCCTGCGGTTCGATCCATTGTAATTAAAAGAACAGCTTTTACTGATAAAGAAAAGCTGTTGTTAAATAAAAATCTGAATTATTATCGATCTGATAAAAAAATACGACTTATGTCAAGCAGGCAGCCTATTCTTGCTTTTCCTGGCAAAATTATGCCTGGGAAAGTGGGTGATATTATCAGTGGTGTTGCAGATGAAAATTATCAGCTTCCGGATTATTACTGGTCAGATGATTTTGATAAAGATATTCTTTCCAAAATGAAACGAAGTGAAGATCGTGATTTTATCAATTCACTGTATCATATTTATCCAATGGAAACAATAACCAAAGGTTTTGATTTTGTAAACACAGTACATAATTACAGGCAGGGGAGGCATGTTCTAAAAAGAGGAATTTCTCCTGAAGATGAGGCGCGATACAAAGAGCTTCTGGATAAAAGCAATTATTCATATAAGATGGATATAAGTCCCATAACGGATAATTCTCCTTTTCCATATAATGTTTTTGTTGAGAAAAAGGAGATTTTAAAAATACTTAAAATAATAGGGTTCCTTTCCCTTCTGATTTTTATACCCGTATTATCTCTTATAATAAAAAAATATAAATCCTATAAGCTTAAACTGTTTAATCATACGCTTTTTTTTCTGACTATAGGGTTTGGTTTTATGCTTGTTGAAATTATTCTTATGCAGTTTTTTCAAAGGTTTATTGGTGTGCCTGTTTATTCAGTAATAATAACACTAGGGGGTCTTCTTTTCTTTAGTGGTCTAGGGAGTATTGTTTCATCAAAATGGAACAATACAGGTATTAAAATTGCAGTATTTCTGATTCCACCTATTCTTTATCTGTATCAGGTTTATCTGGATTCAGTTTTTCATTTTTTTGCACCATTTGCTTTTGAGACCAGACTTTATATTTCTGTTATTATAATGCTCCCTGTTTCATTTCTGATGGGTGTGCCTTTCCCTGGAGCAATGGAGAGAATAAAAAAAGATATTTCTAATGAATATGCAACATTGATGTATGCTATTAGTGGAGCAGCAGGCACAATAGCAGCAGTAAGTGCTATTTATTTTAATGTGGTTCATGGTTTTTTATTTACATTTTACATAGGCATGACATCTTATGCTATTGGTGCATTATTGCTGGTTTTTATTTTAAAGAGCAAAACGAATGAGTGATTACCTTAGTTAGTTAAAAAAATTAATTTTATGCGGCTTTATACTGGACATTGTTATCTTTTGTAAAACCCGATAAATTCTATTTTTACAAGGTTGGTACAGTGCCTGGAGTACTGAAAGATCGCTTTATTCAACAAACTTTATAGCTAATAATATTTTTTAATAATAATGAAAGATAATTTACAGGAGAAAAAAATTGGGAAAAGAAATTTTATCTGATATCGCAATAGCTCAAAAAGCTGAGCTTAAACACATTAAAGAAATTGCCGCAAGCCTGGATTTAACTGAAGATGATATTGAATATTATGGTAAATTTAAGGCCAAGATTAATCTTGCTGTACTGAAGAAAAGAAAAGCAGATGCAAAGCTTATTTTAACAACAGCAATAACTCCCACTCCAGCAGGGGAAGGGAAATCCACAACTACAGTTGGGTTAGGCCAGGCTCTTAACAGGCTGGGTAAAAAATGCACTATTGCCCTTAGGGAGCCTTCACTTGGCCCGTGCTTTGGCATAAAGGGTGGTGCAGCAGGAGGTGGCTATTCCCAGGTTGTTCCAATGGAGGATATAAATCTTCATTTTACCGGTGATATTCATGCAATGACTACAGCTCATAATCTTTTGTCAGCAGCAATTGACAATCACGTAAAACACGGCAATGAGCTGGATATTGATGTAACAAAAATTCACTGGAAACGCGCCCTTGATATGAATGACCGTGCTTTGAGGGATGTTATTGTAGGTCTTGGTGGAACAATAAATGGCATGCCCAGAGAGGATGGTTTTACAATAACTGTTGCTTCTGAAGTAATGGCTATTCTTTGTCTGTCAAACAGCATTGCTGATTTGAAAGAGAGGCTCGGCCGAATTATTGTAGCTGATACCAGGGATGGCAAGCCTGTTTCTGCAGCTGATATAAAAGTTCATGGTGCAATGGCAGCCCTTTTAAAAGATGCTCTCAAGCCTAATCTTGTGCAAACACTTGAAAATACACCCGCAATAATTCATGGTGGTCCATTTGCAAATATAGCACATGGGTGTAATTCAATCATTGCAACAAAAATGGCAATGGCTCTTTCTGATTACGTTGTTACAGAAGCAGGTTTTGGTGCAGATCTGGGTGCGGAAAAATTTCTCGATATCAAGTGCAGATATGGCGGTTTAAAGCCGGACTGTGTTGTGCTTGTGGCAACTGCCAGAGCCTTGAAGATGCATGGGGGAGTGGCTAAAACTGATTTAAAAAAGGAAAACATAGATGCACTTTCAAAGGGTATGGAGAATCTTGAAAAGCACCTTGAAAATATAAGTAAATTTAACCTCCCTGTTGTTGTAGCTATAAACCGATTTCCTGATGACACAGAGGCTGAGCTAAAAGTAATCAGTGATTTTTGTGCAGAAAGGAAAGTCGAGTTTTCCCTTTCTGAGGTATGGGCAAAAGGAGGAGAAGGCGGAGAAGATCTTGCGCGAAAAGTTTCAGCAATCGTTGAGAGCAACAGAGATAATAATTTCCAATATTTATACGAGCTTGATTTGCCCATTAAAGATAAAATCGAGACAATTGCAACAGAGCTTTATGGCGCAGATGGGGTTACCTATAGCGGTGCAGCATTAAAGAAAATTGATGGCTTTATTTCAAAAGGCTATGGGAAGCTCCCTGTGTGCATAGCAAAAACACAGGCTTCCCTTTCTGATGATCCTCTGCTTGTTGGAAGGCCAAGGAATTTTAATGTAACAGTAAGGGATGTTACCCTTTCTGCAGGAGCTGGCTTTCTTGTGGTGCATACTGGCGAAATAATGACTATGCCTGGTTTACCAAAACGTCCGGCAGCTCAGGATATTGATGTAGATGATAATGGTGTTATTACGGGCCTTTTTTAAGCAGATATGTCTTACTATGTTTACATGCTGGAGTGTACATCAGGTAAATACTATACCGGATATGCAACAGATCTTGAAAAAAGATTAAAACAGCATGTTTCAGGCAAGGGGGGGGCAAGGTTTACTCGTTCATTTCGCCCCCTTAAACTGCTTGCTGCGTGGGAAATATCAGGAACAAAGGGTGATGCCATGCGGGTTGAACTACTTATAAAGTCCAGAACCAGGGATGAGAAAAAAATTCTTATCCAGAATCCCCTGAGTCTTGCAGAAATGATAGTTGAGAAATATGCAGGTAGTACTATGGAGATAAAGCTATTTCCAGTTGATAATGCAGTTTTGTAAAGGCGAAACCAGGATTATTCCCATAATAAAAGAATAAATTTTAAAGATATGGCAAGTTGTTATAGGATTAAATAATCTGTATGAATAAAAAACATAGTTCATGGAGAAATGAATGGCAAAAATAATTGATGGAAAAGAGATATCCTCTGAAATAAAAGACGAGCTTAAATTAAAAGTAGAAAAACTAAAACAGGAATACGGCTCTGTTCCAGGACTGGCTGTTGTACTTGTTGGTGATGACCCTGCTTCAGCGGTTTATGTAAGAATGAAAGGCAAGGGCTGTGATGAGGTTGGTTTAAGATCATTTCAGTATATACTCCCTGAAGAAACAACAGAGGCTGAACTTCTTGAGCTTATTGAGGAGCTTAATACTCAGGACGAGGTGGATGGCATATTAGTACAACTTCCTTTACCTAAACATATTAATGAAACAGCTGTTATTTATGCCATAAATCCGGATAAGGATGTTGATGGATTTCATCCTGTGAATACAGGTAAAATGGTAATAGGTGACGAGGGTCTTTTCGCATGTACTCCCCTTGGTTGCCAGGAGATGATATACAGGAATGTAAAGGATTTAAAGGGTAAGCACCTGGTTGTTGTTGGAAGGAGTAATATTGTTGGCAAACCGGTTGCTAATCTGATGCTTCAAAAGAATGACAGAGCTAATTGTGTTGTAACTGTATGTCATACAGCAGCAAAGGATTTATCTGTTTATACACGGGAGGCTGATATTTTAGTAGTTGCAGCAGGTCGTCCAAATACTGTAACAGCTGATATGGTAAAGGATGGGGTAGTTGTTATAGATGTGGGCGTTAACCGGATAATTGATCCAAAAAATCCTGAAAAGACCAGGCTTGTGGGAGATGTTTCTTTTGAAGAGGTGGCTGAAAAGGCTTCAGCAATAACCCCTGTCCCAGGCGGGGTAGGGCCAATGACAATTGCAATGCTTTTAAAAAATACTGTACAGGCTTTTGAAATGAAAAAAAATAGAAGTAATGGCTAAAAAATATACGAAATAATATTTTTATGAATTATTTCTGTGTATAAATAAAAAAGGCTGCCAATTGGCAGCCTTTTTTATTTATATTTTATTTTAATCAGTGATTCTCATCTTTTTCCATATGAGGGAAAAGTGGAAACCATTTTACAAAAGTCATGTAAATTAAAATCATTGTTGCAAAAGCTCCGAGAGTAATACCCCATTCTGCGATTGTTGGCATATAGGATGTAAATCCTTTCCATGGAAAGTTTGGAGCAGAAAAGCCGTGAAGCAGTACACTAAGTTTGCTTGTAACAATTGCTACAATTCCACTGGAAGCACCAATTACCATAAATTTTTCCTGGTTCCTGAATTTAGAAGGGTTAAGAAGAACTATGGCAACTACACAAAGAATAAGCTCAAGAGCCAGCATCCACACACCGTAGTACCCGCCCCACATATCAAAGAACTCCCTCCCTGACATTGGTGCATAATGTGTGATGATTTTATACAGATCAAATAATCTGAAAATAAAGTAGCCTATGAAAATTGTTCCGGAAATACGTGTAAGAGTCTGGAAAGTTTCCATTGGAACATATTCTTTTTTCGTTAATTTGCCTGCAATATATGGAATCATAACCATAAAGGATGTTCCTCCAGCCATTGCTGCAACTACAGCAAGGTAGAAAAAGTATGGAGAATACCAGACTGCTTTTCCAAAGAGAGCTCCCCACATTCCTCCTCCCAGAGAACCCTGGTGAAAAAATGAAAGAAATGTTCCACCTGCTGCCATGGTCCACATAAGAAGGTGCATATAGTGTGCTATTGCTTTAATCACCTTGTTTTTAATAAGCACTTTGTGCTCAAGAATTGTTGGAATAAGCTCCACAAAAAGGATACAAAAGTATATTGTTAAGCAGAAAAATACTTCTGTAAGCATTGAAGCCGGATATACGCCTTTCCCCCAGTTGGGATAGGCAAAACCAAACCATGCTCTTATTGGCTGTCCCAGGTCAAAAAGAAGGAATACAAAAGTAAACAGGTAACAGAGAAATCCAATAAGAACTGTAGAGTTAATTATTGGTTTTAGTTTATCTACTCTGAAAATATAGAGGAAATAACCTGTTGTAAATGCTCCCCCACCAAGGGCTACAAGGCCAAGGTCTCCTATAATCCATGCTCCCCATGCAAAGTTGTTGTCCATGTCTGTATAACCAAGACCCCAACCAAGGATTTGGACTGCATAGATACCGAAAATTACGACAAGAGTCAGAAGGATAGCAAGTGCTATCTTCATGTTTTTCGAAGTGTCGTTATAAAAATTTTTTACAAACTCTATCATTATCAAATCTCCTCATTCTCCCTGGTTTAGGAGTTCTTCTCAAACCGCATCATATCGCGGAGCCATTTCTGGCTTGTCAGATAGTATACCTTTGGATTTGGGAATTGCTTAATCTTTAGAAATGCTTTCCTTTTCTCTTCAGGCAGATCATCTATGCTGTTAGTAAGGCGAACAGCTTTATCGCTTGCCACAAGTTTTGCCACTTCTGATTTTGGATCATCAAGATCTCCAAAAACTATTGCACCAACCGGACAGGCTTCCTGACATGCTGTTTTATAAACAGGCGCGTTAATATCAAGATTTCCATTAGCAACAGATTTATCTCTTGCCTGCTTCCATCTATGGCTACAAAATGTACATTTTACTATTGTACCACGGGATGCTACGGAAACATCAGAGTTTAATGAGTTTTTGAAACTACCTTCATATTTGGGTTTCCACCAGTTGAATACACGGGCTTCGTATGGGCAGGCTGCCTGGCAATATCTGCATCCAATGCACCTTGACCAAATCTGGCTTACAACACCGTCTTC